>CAZVWL010000162.1:0-6731 GCA_964630845.1 uncultured Fibrobacteraceae bacterium | reverse complement strand
CATCGTCAGAGCCTCCTGCGGCGGGGTCGATCAGCCGAGCATGGTGCCGAACGCAAGGCCGGTCAGGCGCGAGGCCACGGCGGGCAGCACGCCCAAAAGCACGACCAGGATCGCCAGGCAGGCGCCGAGCATGACCGACTCCCAGTTGCGGCCGTCGAAGGGGTCGGCCTCGGGGTCGCGCATGTACATCGCCACCATGACGCGCAGGTAGTAGTAGACCGACAGCAGCGAGTTCACCACGCCCCAGATCGCCAGCGGCACCAGGCCGGCGCGCACGACGGCCTCGAACAGGTAGAACTTGCCGAGGAAGCCCACGGTGCCGGGGATGCCGGCGAGCGAGAACATCGCCACCGACATGATCGCCGCGGCGGCGGGCTGGCGGCCGGCCAGGCCGCGGTAGTGCTCGAAGAGGTCGGCCTCGATGCCGCCCTTGCGGCCGAGCTGGCTGATCACGCCGAAGGCGGCGAGGTTCATCAGGCTGTAGCCGAGGAGGTAGAAGAGCAGGCCGCTGCCGGCGGCCTCGATCACCGCGGCGGCGGCGTGGGTGTCGGGGTTGCGGCCGGCGGCGAGGATCGCCAGCACGCCCAGCATCAGGTAGCCGGCGTGCGCGATGCTCGAGTAGGCCAGCATGCGCTTGATCGAGCTCTGGACCAGGGCGAGCAGGTTGCCCGCGGTCATCGTCAGGATGGCCAGCACCATCAAGAGGCCGTACCACCAGTCCGCCAGGCCGGGCAGCACGAGCATCACGAAGCGGATGAGGGCGGCAAAGGCGGCCGCCTTGACCGCGGTGGCCATGAAGCCGGTGATGTGGGCCGGAGCGCCGTCGTAGACGTCCGGGGTCCACATGTGGAAGGGCACGAGGGCGACCTTGAAGGCGAAGCCGACGAGCATCAGGCCAAGGCCGGCGGCGAAGAACAGCTCGGGGGCCTGGCCGGCGCCGCGGGCCGCGGCGATCTGCGCGTAGCCGGTGCCGCCGGCGTAGCCGTAGAGCATGGCCATGCCCAGCAGCAGGAACGCCGAGGCGAAGCTGCCGAGCAGCAGGTACTTGAGGGCGGCCTCGCTGCTGCGTTGCTGGCCGCGGCGGCCGGCGACGAGCACGTACACCGCCAGGCTCATCGTCTCGAGGCCGAGGAAGAGCGCGAGCAGGTCGGTCGCCGCCACCAGGACCATCATGCCGAGCACCGCGAGCAGGATCAGCGGGTAGAACTCGGGCTGGTACTCGCCGTCCTGGCTGTAGACGGCGCTGGCGTAGATGGTGGTGATCAGGCCGATGCCCACGAGCAGCACGTCGAAGAAGCGCGTGTAGAGCTGCACGGTGAGCATGCCGGCCATCAGCGGGCCGGGTTCGGTCTGCACGGTGATCGTGGCCACGCCGGCGGCGATCAGGATCAGGCCGTTGAGGGCGGCGAGGTGGTCCTTGCGCAGGGTGCGCACGCAGGCGTCGACCACCATCACCAGCAGGGCGCCGCCGCCGACGATCAGGTACGGCAGCAGGGAGAGCCAGGCGACGTGAGGCACGCTGACGGTCATCGCGACACCTCCTGGGCGGCGGCTTCGGTGGGCGCCGGGATCGTCAGGCGCAGCGGCGCGCCGCTGCGGGCGGCGGCGTGGTGTTCGGCGCGTTCGAGCACGGGCGCCAGGACGCGGTCGAGCGACGGGCCGACCTTGTCCAGCACCAGGCCCGGCCCCACGCCCAGCCAGATCATCAACACCACCAGCGGCACGAGCACGCACCACTCGCGCAGGCTGAGGTCGGGCAGGTTCTGGTTCTTCTCGCTGCGCACCGGGCCGAGGAAGACCTTCTGGTACATCAGCAGCATGTAGATCGCGCCCAGGATGATGCCGGTGGCCGCGAGCACCGCCAGCAGCTTCGCGTTGGGCACCAGGGCGCTCTTGAAGGTGCCGAGCAGGATCATGAACTCGCCGATGAAGCCGCAGAGGCCGGGCAGGCCCACCGAGGCCAGCGTCGCGATCATGAAGACCGAGGCGTAGGCGGGCATGCCGTGGGCCAGGCCGCCGAAGTCGGCCATCTCGCGGGTGTGGCGTCGCTCGTAGATCACGCCCACCAGGAGGAACAGCGCGCCGGTCGACAGGCCGTGCGCCAGCATCTGGAACACGCCGCCGGCCGCGCCCAGCGTGGTCAGGCTGAACAGGCCGAGCACCACGAAGCCTAGGTGGCTGACCGAGCTGTAGGCCACCAGCTTCTTGACGTCGGTCTGCACCCAGGCCACCAGGGCGCCGAAGATGATGCCGATCACGGCCAGGATCATCATCCAGGGAGCGGCCTGGTAGGTGGCGTCGGGAAACAGCGGCATCGCGAAGCGCAGCAGGCCGTAGGTGCCCATCTTCAAGAGCACGCCGGCCAGCACCACCGAGCCCGCGGTCGGCGCCTCGACGTGCGCGTCGGGCAACCAGGTGTGCAGCGGCCACAGCGGGATCTTGATCGCGAAGGCCAGGGCGAAGGCCAAGAACAGCCAGATCTGCTCGGCGGGGGCGAAATCGTGGGCCAGCCAGGCGGCGAGGTCCATCGTGCCCACCTGGTTCCAGCAGTAGAGGATGGCGACCAGCATGAAGACCGAGCCGGCCATCGTGAAGATGAAGAACTTGACGGCCGCGTAGATGCGGCGCGCGCCGCCCCAGATGCCGATGATGAAGTACATCGGGATCAGCATCAGTTCCCAGAAGACGTAGAACAGCAGCATGTCGCGCGCCAGGAAGGTGCCGATCATCGCCGTCTGCAGCATGAGGTACATGGCCAAAAACAGCGGCGCGCGATCCTCGAGGGCTCGGCGCGTCGAGAGCAGGACCAGCGGGCCGAGCATCGTGGTCAGCACCACCAGCACGAGGCTGATGCCGTCCAGCGCCAGGTGGTACTGCACGCGGCCGCCGAGGAACCAGGGGGCTTGCTCGGTGAACTGGTCGGTGCCCAGGGCGGGGTCGTGAAGCACCCAGAGCACGAGCGAGAGCACCAGGTCGAGGATCGCGACGCCCATGGCCGTGATGAAGGCGGCTCCGGGGCGGCGCGACATGGCCGCCAGGATCAGGAGCGCGCCGGCCAGGGGCACGAACGTGACCAGGCTCAGGATGTGATCGTTGACGAGTGGCACGCCGACGTCCTCCTAGCCCTGCAGGGTGAGGTAGACGGTGAAGATGGTGACGCCCAGGGCGAAGACCCAGGCGTAGAAGCGCACGAGGCCGTTCTGCAGCAGACGCAGCACCGAGCCGATGGCCAGCGCGGCGAACGCCGAGCCGGTCACCAGCGCGCTGTCGATTACGCCGCGGTCGATCAGGCGGAAGCAGAACACGTCGGCCAGGCGCTGCAGCGGGCGGTAGATCAGCAGACCGTACAGCTCGTCCACGTAGTACTTGTGCGCCAGCAGGCGGTGCGGCAGGCCGCGCAGCAGGGCTCGGGCCGCGGCGGCGGTCTGCGGGCGGCGGGCGTAGACGAGGTAACCCAGGCCGAGGCCGGCCAGCGCGAGCATGGTCGAGGCCACGGCCAGGGTGATCTCCAGGGAGACCGAGCCGTGCGGATGCTCGCCGGCGAGCGACGGCTTCAGCCAGTACTGCAGCCAGGCGCCGCCGCCCATGCCCTTGGGCCAGCCGATCCAACCGCCGACGATCGACAGCACCGCCAGCACGATCAAAGGCACGGTCATCGTCAGGGGGGACTCGTGGATGTGGCTGCGGACCTCGGCGCTGGCGCGGTTCTCGCCCAGGAAGGTGAGCACCACCAGGCGCATCATGTAGAAGGCGGTCAGGCCGGCCGCGACGAACCCGATCAGCCAGATCCAGGGCACGCCGCCGTGGGCGCCGAGGAAGGCCTCGTAGAGGATCTCGTCCTTGGAGACGAAGCCGGCCAGCGGGGGCACGCCGGCGATCGCGATCGTGCCGATCAGCATGGTCGTCCAGGTGATCGGCAGCTTCTTGCGCAGGCCGCCCATGACGCGCATGTCCTGCTCGTGGCTCATGGCGTGGATCACCGAGCCGGCGCCCAAGAATAGCAGGGCCTTGAAGAAGGCGTGGGTCATCAGGTGGAAGACGCCCGCGGCGAACGCCCCCACGCCGCAGGCGGCGACCATGTAGCCGAGCTGGCTGACCGTCGAGTAGGCCAGCACCTTCTTGATGTCGGTCTGCGCCAGGGCGATCGTCGCCGCGAGCAGGGCCGTGGCGATGCCCACGCCCGCGACCACCGACATCGCCACCGGGCTGAGCACGAACAGGAAGCTGAGGCGGGCCATGAGGTAGACGCCGGCGGTGACCATGGTGGCGGCGTGGATCAGCGCCGAGACGGGCGTCGGGCCGGCCATGGCGTCCGGCAGCCAGATGTAGAGCGGGATCTGGGCCGACTTGCCGGTCACGCCGAGGAACAGCAGCAGGCAGGCGGCGGTGGCCACCGGGGCGAGCAACGGCGCGTATTCGCGCAGCACGGCGAAGCTGAGCACGCCCTCGCCCGGGCGCAGGTGCGGCAGCAGGGTGGCCGCCAGCAGGAACATCGCCAGCAGCGCGCCGAAGTCGCCCACGCGGTTGGTGATGAAGGCCTTGCGGCCGGCGTCGGCGTTGACGTTCTCGCCGAACCAGAAGCTGATCAGCAGGTAGCTGCAGAGGCCCACGCCCTCCCAGCCCACGAACAGCAGCGGCAGGTTCTCGCCCAGGACCAGCACCAGCATCGAGAAGATGAACAGGTTCAGGTAGGCGAAGAAGCGCGGCAGGCCGTGGTCGTGGGCCATGTAGCCCAGGCTGTAGACGTGGATCAGGAAGCCCACGCCCGTCACCACCAGGATCATCACGGCCGACAGCGGGTCCAGCATGAAGCCGATGTCCAGGTGCACCGACCCGAACGACAGCCAGCGGCCGACCGTGTCGACCATCACCCGGCCGTCCGGCGGCAGGCTCGCCAGGTGCACGACCGCGCGCACCGACAGCACCAGGCTGATGCCGACCGCCGTGCAGCCCAGCAGGCCGGCCACGCGGTGCGGCAGGCGACGGTTCAAGAGGCCGTTGACGGCCGCCCCCAGCAAGGGGACCAGCACGATCCAGCGCAGGGTCGTCTCGACTGACTCGATCACGGTCTCACTCCATCAGGGTGGTGAGTTCGTCCGCGTCCACCGTCCGGCGCCGGCGGTAGATCTCCACGAGGATCGCCAGGCCGATCGCCACCTCGGCGGCGGCGACGGCGAAGTTCATCAGCACGAACACGTGGCCCGCCTCGTTGCCCAGCTCGCGGCTGAACGCGGCGAACACGATGTTGCTCGCGGCGAGCATCAGCTCGACGCACATCAGCATGATGATCGTGTTGCGGCGGATCACGAAGCCCACCATGCCGATCAGGAACACGGCCGCCGCCAGCACCAGGTAGTGGGTCAGCCCTACTTCCACGGCTGCTTCCTCTCGCTGCGACCGAGCGCCAGCGCGCCCACCATGGCCACCAACAGCACGACCGCGATCATCTGGAAGGCGAACACGTAGTCCTGCAAGAGCAGCAGCGAGACCCGCATCGGCTGCCCGAAGCCCTCCGGCAGCACGGCCGTAAACGGCGGCAGGTGCGCCGCCTGGGCGAGCGCCACCACCGCGGCCATGATCACCGCGGCCGGGGCCATGGCCAGCAGCGGCAGCCAGAAGCGCGGCCGCCGGGTCTCGGTGGGCATCACCGGCCCCTCGAGCATCATGATCACGAACAGGAACAGGACCATGATCGCCCCGGCGTAGACCAGCACCTGCAGCACCGCCAAGAACGGCGCGTGCAGCGAGGCGAAGAGCCCGGCGGCGCCGAGGAAGGCGAGCACCAGCCAGCAGGCCGCATTCACGGCGCTACGGCTGGTGATCACCGCGATCGCCCCCAGGAGCATCACCGCGCCGCCGAGGTAGAAGAGGGTGGCTTCCATCAGAGCGTGCCGTCCTTGTCGTTGTTCAGCAGGAACTCCTTGTCCACCACGAACGCCTCCCGGTTGTCGGCCGCGATCTCGTAGATCCCGGTGTCCATGCGGATGGCGTCGCAGGGGCAAGCTTCCTCGCACAGGCCGCAGTACACGCAACGCAAGAGGTCGATCGTGAAGCTGTCCGGGTACTTCTCGATCGTGGGATCGTCGTGCTCGGCCGCCACGATCGTGATGCAATCGGCGGGGCAGACCGTGCTGCACATCATGCACGCCACGCACCGGGGCGAACCGTCTTCCCGCTTCATCAGCCGGTGCCGGCCCCGGAAGCGCGGTCCGTACTGGCGCTTCTGCTCCGGGTACTGGATCGTGGGCATCTCGCTCGTGCGCAGCAGGTTGCGCACGAGGTGCCGACCGGTGACCGCCAACCCCTTGGCGATCTCCACGAAGTAGGCGCTTTCCCAGAAGGTGCGCCGGCGCGTGCCGACCACCTCAGGCAGGCCCTTGTAGCTCATCGGCTCGATCCTTTCCGGTGGCGCGGCGCTCAGCGGCTGGCCAGCGCCAGCCAGACCGCGGTCACCCCCAGGTTCACAAGCCCCAGCGGCAGCATGATCTGCCAGCCGAGGCGCATGACCTGGTCATAACGGAAACTGGGCACCGTCCAGCGCACCCAGATGAACAGCCAGGCGAAGAAGGCGACCTTCGCCACGAAGAACCCCGTCTGCGCGAGCGTCGCGTAGACGGAGGCGCCGGCCGCGGCGATGGTCCACGGCTTGAGCAACAACGCGCCCAGCATGGCCAGGCCGACCAGCAGGGCCACCGAGCCCAGGAATCCCGGCTCGCGCTCGCGGGCGTCGT
>CAZVWL010000161.1:0-6742 GCA_964630845.1 uncultured Fibrobacteraceae bacterium | reverse complement strand
TAGCACCGCCAACGCGTGGCGTCGCAAGGCGTACGGATCCTTCGCGCCGGTCGGCGCGAAGCCCGCCAGCCAGCAACCCGCGAGCGTGTCCAGGCGCCAGGCCAGCGACAGGGCCGCGCTCGAGGCGTCGGCGGGCAGCGCGCCGGCCGATGAACGCGGCAGCTGGCAACCGGTGAGGATGGCGCAGACGGCGGGGTCTTCGCCTGCGGCGGCCGCATAGCGCGCGGCGATCTGGCCCTCGAGCTTGGTGAACTCCTTGCCGTCCTTGATCATCTCGGTCACGAGGTCGAACCGGTTGATCGCCGCCGCGCGCAGCAGCACGGGCGGCGCCGCGCCGCCGTCGCCGGCCCCCTCGCGCCACAGCCGCTCGACCAGGACGGCCGCCCGTCGCGTGTGGTCGGCCACCGAGCCGAGCCCCTCGAGCCAGGTCACCTGGCGCAAGGCGGCCGCGTGCTCGTCCGGCGTGCGCTTCTGGTCGAAGCGCCAGTAGAAGAGGGCGTCGTCGAGGCGCGCCCGCAGCACGCGCTCGTTGCCGGCTCGCACCGTGTCCAGGTGATCGCCGCCGCCGTCGCGCACCGCGACGAAGCACGGCAGCAGCCCGCCGCCGTCGCGCCGATCCACCACGAAGTACCGCTGGTGAGCCTTCAGCGCCGTGACGATCACCTCGGGCGGCAGCTCGAAAAAAGACGGCACGAACTGGCCGACGAACACGGTCGGGTGCTCGCAGAGGTGCACGACCTCGGTGAGCAGGTCCTCGTCGTCGCGCAGGGCGCCCGGCTGCGGCAAGGCGGCGAGGCAGGCTTCGGCCTGGGCCAGGATACGCGCCCGGCGCTCGGCCGGATCGGGCACCACCGACAGCGCGGCCAGCGTGCCTTCGTACGCATCCACCGTCGCCACCGGTCGCGCCTCGTCGCCGGCGAGCGTGCGGTGGCCGCGCGTCGTGCGGCCGCTGGTCACGTTGCCCACCGAAAACGGCACGACCTCGCCGCCAAGCATGCAGAGCAGCCACTGCAACGGCCGCGCGTACTCGATGTCCAGCGTGCCCCAGCGCATGGTCTTGCGGAACGGCAGCCCCAGCACCAGGGCGCCGAGCCGCTCGGCCAGGACCTCGGCGGCGGGACGGCCGGGAATGGTCCGGCGCGCCACGAGGTAGGCGCCACGCTGATCCTCGGCGCGGCCGCACGCGGCGAGGTCGATCCCCAGCTTGGCGGCGAAACCCAGGCCGGCGCGGGTCGGGTTGCCCTCGGCGTCGTACGCGGCGCTGACCGGCGGCCCCTTGACCTCCTCGACGCGGTCGGGCTGGCCTGTGTCCAGGCCGGCGCTGATCACGGCCAGGCGACGCGGCGTGGCCAGCACCCGCAACGGCTGGTGGCCGAGGTGCAGCTCCGCCAGCAACGCCTCCAGCTGGGCGGCGATCGCCTCCATGGCCGTGGGGATGAAGCGGGCGGGGATCTCCTCGCTGCCGATCTCCAGCAGGAAGGGCAGGCGCGTCGGCACGGTCATGAGCGGTCTCCATCCTTCGCCAGCAGCGGGAAACCCAGCGCCTCGCGGCTCGCCACGTAGCTCTGGGCGGCCAGGCGGGCGAGGTTGCGCACACGCGCGATGTAACCGGTGCGTTCGGTCACCGAGATCGCGCCGCGGGCCTCCAGCACGTTGAAATAATGGCTGCATTTGATGACGGCGTCGTAACCCGGGTACACCAGGCCGGCCTCCAGGAGCGTGCGCGCCTCGCGCTCGCGGTCCTCGAAGTGGCGGCGGTACATCGCCACGTCGGCATGCTCGAAGTTGAACGCGCTGTACTCGCGCTCGAACTGTCCCTGGACCTCGCCCCAGGTCAGGCCACCGCCCCAGCGCAGGTTCTTCACGTGGTCGCAGCCCTGCAGGAACATCGCCAGGCGCAGCAGTCCGTAGGTCAGCTCGACCGACACCGGCTGGCAGCGCACGCCGCCGACCTGCTGGAAGTACGTGAACTGCGAGACCTCCATGCCGTCGAGCCAGACCTCCCAGCCGAGGCCGGCCGCGCCCAGCGTCGGCGACTCCCAGTCGTCTTCCACGAAGCGGATGTCGTGCCGGGCGGGGTCGATGCCGATGGCGCGCAGCGACTCGAGGTAGAGCTCCTGGCTGTCCGGCGGGTTCGGCTTGAGGATCACCTGATACTGCAGGAACTGGTGCACCCGGTTCGGATTCTCCAGGTAGCGTCCGTCCTTCGGCCGTTTGCTGGGCTCGACGTAGGCCACCTTCCAGGGCTCGGGCCCGAGGGCTCGCAGGAAGGTGTTGGGGTTGAACGTGCCGGCCCCCACCTCCGAGTTGTAGGGTTGCACCATGACGCAGCCGCGCGAACGCCAGAAGTCGGCCAGCGCGGCGATCATGTCCTGGTAGTCGTTCATCCGCCATCCTCCTTCGGCGCCCCCGTGGCGGCGGCGCCGGACCGAGCCCGCAGCAATCCCAGCGCCGCCGGCAGCCGGTATCCCGGCAGGTGATACTCCAGGAACCGGTGCAACATCACGCCCCAATCACGCGCCGCGCGGCGCGGCAGCGGCTCGGAGGGCCACCGGACCGGCGCCGCCGCCAGGCCGGGCCAGTCCATGAGCGTCTCGGCGGTCAGCGGTCTGGCGTCGGCCGGCGCCGCGGCCGCGGCGCAGGCTCCGCAGACCAGCCCGCCCGCCGCCGGGCTCCACCACATCGCACCGCCGGCCGCCTCGATGGCCGGCAAGGCGCAGTGGGCGCAGGCCGCCACCTGCGGCGACATGCCGAGCAGCCCGAGCAACCCGACCTCGAAGGCGTAGAACAACGCCGTCTCGGTGCCGGGTAGCGCGCAGGATAGTACCTCGACGTAACTCTGGCAAAGCGCGAAGAGCCCCGCTTCGTGCCCGTCGCCGGGCCGGCACCGATCCACCAGCTCGAGGGCGCCGAGCAGGCAGGCCGACCGCTCGAGGGTGGGCACGCCGGCCAGAGGATCGAGCGTCACGCTCCCGCCGCGCAGGTACTGCAGCTCGCGCGAGGGGTCGAGCGAGAACTCGAGATCCACGAGGCGACCCGGCTGCACCAGCGGTCGCAAGCGGCTCTGCTGCAGGCGGGCTCCCTTGGCGAGGCAGCGCAAGAGCCCGTGCTCGGCCGTCAGCACCACCAGCACCACGCTCGTCTCGCCGGACGGCCAATGGCGCAACACGAGGCCGCGACCGCTGCCGGTCGGTCGCGGCAGCAGGCTCATCGACCGCCGCCGAGGCTCAGCATCAGCGTGGCCAGCCCCAGGTAGATCAGCAGTCCGAAGATGTCGTTGGCGGTCGTGATGAACGGGCCGGTCGCCACGGCCGGGTCGACACCGATGCGGTGCAGCAAGAGCGGCACGCCTGTGCCGACCGTCGCGGCCAGGATGATCACCAGCAGCATCGCCAGGCCGAGCACCAGCGCCAGGTTCAGGTTGCCCACCACCAGGCTGCCGATCAAGAAGAGGCAGACGCCGATCACCGCCCCGACGAGCAACGAGATGGCCAGTTCGCGCAGCAGATGCCGGCCCAGGTGGTAGTAATCGAGTTCGCCGGTCGCGAGCCCGCGCACGACCACCGAGCTGGTCTGGATGCCCACGTTGCCGGCCATCGCCATGATCGCCGGGATGAAGAAGGCCAGGGCCACCAGGTTGGTCAGGCTGGTCTCGAAACGCTGCATCACGAGGATGGCCCCGAATTGCCCGGCCAGCCCGCCCAGCAGCCACGGCAGGCGCGACCTCGCCACCCGCGTCGCCGACTGCTCGCCGAACTCGGCCACCGAAACGCCCGCCATGCGCGAGATGTCCTCCGTCGCCTCTTCCTCGAGCACGTCCAGCACGTCGTCGGCCGTGATCCGCCCGACGAGCCGGTGCCGGTGGTCGACCACCGGCAGGCTGATCAGGTCGTGGGTCATCATGAACTGGGCGACCTCTTCCTGATCGAGGTCCACGCCGACGTAGAGCGGATCGGATTCCATGATCGACAGGACCGGCGTCTGCGGCGGCGACAAGAGCAGGCGGAACAGCGGCAAGCGCCCGACGAGGTGGCCCCGGTCGTCCACGACGAACGCGAAGTGCATCTCGGCCAGTTCGTCCTCGTCGTGCGTGCGCAGGTCGGCCACGGCCTGGCCGCAGGTCTGGTCGTCGCGACAGGTGAGGATCTCCTTGCCCATCAGGCCGCCGGCGGTCTCCGGGCCGTATTGAAGCAGATCCTCGACCTCGGCGCGGTCCTCGGCGTCCATCGCCGCGAGCACCAGTTCCTGCTGGGTGGTGTCCAGGTTGCCGAGCAGGTCGGTGGCCTCGTCCGACGGCATCTCCTCGAGGATGTCCGCGATCTCCTCGTGGTCCAGCAGGGTCAGGAAGGCCGAGGTGCTGCGGTTGTCGATCTCGGCGAGCACCTCGGCCAGGAACGCGGGCTCCAGCTGGCGCAGGACGTGCACGGTGTCGGCCACCGAAAAGGGGCGCAGGATGTCCGACAGGTCGCCGGCCGAGAGTTCGCTCGCGAGCGACGCGACCGCGGGATCGTCGCGCTGCGCGAGGGCGGCGTCGAGACGCTCGGCGTACTGCCGGCGCTCGGCCTCGAGGTTGGCGGGGTCGAGCACCTTGTCGGTTTCGCGCGGATCGGCCGGGCGGTCCATGTCCATGTCGGTCATCGCTCCACCTCGTCGGAATCGCGCCTGGCGCCCAGCGCGGCGGCGGCATCGCGCAGGATCAGCGCCTGGGCCGGGTTCATCACCGAACCGCCGGAGATGATCAACTTGACGCCTTCCTCGATGTTCAAGGACAGCACCTGGGCCTGCTCGCGCGGCAACAGCAGCATGTAGCCGCTGGTGGGGTTCGGCGTGGTCGGCAGGAACACGTTGAGCATCGGGTGCGCGGGGTCGTCGTGGGTCACGAAGCCCAGGCTGTAACAGCCCCGCCTGGGGTACTCGAAGAGGATCACGCGCTGGAAGGCCGAGCGCTTGTCCGCCAGGAAGACCGCGGCGATCTGCTTGGTGCCGGTGAAGATCGTCTTGACGACCGGGATGCGTTCGATGAGGCGCTCGACCACGTTGAAGAAGGCGACGCCCACCAGGCTGCGCGTGGCCAGCCCCACCAGGGCGATCAGCAGCAGGAAGCTCACGAACGCGATCGCCGTCAGCACGAAATCGGGGTAGGTCTCGGTCAGGTGCGGGATGCGGCGCAGCCATGGCCGCATGGTGGCGGCGATCAGCTGGTACGACTTCCAGAGCACCCAGACGGTGATGACCAGCGGCGCGACGGCCAACAGACCGGTCAGGAAGTAGCGCTGGAACCTCTTGAACACGTCAACCGTCCTGCGACGTCCGCGACCGACCGTCGGCGACGCCGGTGACGGGATCATCGGGTTCAGCGGCCGCCTGCGGGCGCGACCAGCCCGGCAGCGGCTGGGCCGATCGCAGCAGCACCTGCAGGATCCGCTGGTCCTCCACCTTCTCGACGGCCACCTCGAGGTCGGCCAGTTGCACGGTGTCGCCGGCCTGCGGCACGTTGCCCGCCGCTTCGTAGATCAGCCCGCCGAGCGTGGCGCTGCTGTCGTCGGCGTTGCCGGGCAGAGGCCGGCCGAGCACCTCGGCGAGGTCTTCGAGGTCGATCTTGGGGTCCACGCGCAACGTGCACGCGTCGAGCCAGGCGTAGAGCTCGTCCTCGTCGTCGAACTCGTCCTCGATCTCGCCCACGATCTCCTCGAGCACGTCCTCGAGCGTCACGATGCCCGCGGTGCCGCCGTACTCGTCGACCACCACCGCCATGTGCATGCGCTTGGCGCGGAACTCGTCGAGCACCTCGTCGATCTTCTTGCTCTCGGGCACGAAATAGGCCGGCCTCATGAGATCGGCGAGCGTGCGGCCCTCGGCCACCAGGCGGCCGTCCCGCACCAGGTCGAGCAGGTCCTTGGCGTAGAGCACGCCCACGACGCGGTCGACGCTGCCGTCGTACACCGGCAGGCGCGAGTGGCGGCATTCGTTCACGGTGGCGATCACCTGCTCGAGCGGGGCGTTCTGCTCGAAGCCGACCACGTCGATGCGCGGCACCATGATCTCGCGCACGGCGGTGTCGTGGAAGCTGAAGATGCTGCGGATCATCTCGCGTTCGTCGGCGTCGAGGTCAACGTCGTCCTCGTCGTCCTCGATCAGGCTGCGGATCTCGCCGGTCGACAGCAGCGGCTGGGCCGCCGAGGCCCACAACGTGTCGTCCAGGCGATCCATGATCGCCAGCACCAGGTCGACCCACAGGCGCAGCACCCAGGTCAACGGCCAGACCAGGGTGCCGACGACCGTCACGTAGCCGGCGGCGGTGTTCGCCGCGATCATCTTGAAGAGCAACGACCCGAGCGTCCAGGCCAGGACCGCCAGCACGACCAGCACCAGGTAGAAGCGCACGCCTTCGGGCGCCGGCATCACCCCGCCCAGCCAGCGGCCGGCTGCGTAGACCCCGAGCACCGTGGCCGCCAGGTAGAGGCTGCTGACGGTGACCTCGAATCGCCTGGGCTCGTCGAGATAGCTCCGCACCGCCGCGCCGAGCTTCTGCCGTTCGAGCAGGCGGTTGCGATCCAGCGCGCTGAGGCGGTGCAACGCGGTCAGCAGGCCGGCCATCAGCATGGCCGCCAGATACCCGCCCAGTGCTGCGACCAGCGAACCGGCCGCGGACGCGATTTGCGGCGCGTCGCCCATCATCCCTCCGACTGTTCGGACGGCAGCGGGTGCACGAAGCCGGACTCGCGAAGCACCGACGCTTCGT
>CAZVWL010000160.1:0-6799 GCA_964630845.1 uncultured Fibrobacteraceae bacterium | reverse complement strand
ACCTCGACCTGGTCGGCTACGTGACCGATCGCGCGCTGGTCGGGCTGTTCACGGTGCTGGGGCAGGAGGAGGCGCGCATCCGGCAGGACCCGCTCGCGCGCACGACGGCGCTGCTGCAGAGGGTTTTCGGCAGGTCGTCCTAGGATCAGTTCGGCCCGATGGGCCGACGGTCACTTGCCTGCGGCCGCCTTCACCTTCGACAGCACCTCGCGGCCGTAGAGGCTGCACACGCCGCGCTTGGCTTTGGGCGCGAGGTCAAAGCATGAGCTTGCTCGGGGATCGATCCGTGAATTCGACCCCGGAGGCGCGTCCCGGTAGCAAGCTACCGAGCGCTCCCCCGGGGTCTGGTTTCTCCCTCTCACCCACAACGATCAGCGATAGGCGTCGAGATCGAGTTGCGATGGCGAACCGATCGTCCAGGCTGGGAATCCGTCGGACGGTGAGTCCCTTCGCAACCGCTCTTGCTGCAAGTGATGATCCTGATACAGCGCGGTCGTCAATTAATTATCTTATTCAACAGCAATAACTTATGATCAATAATACACGAGCCTTGACCTCGCGTAATCACCCGGCCGTGACGGGCCCGGCACACCGTCTGATCGTCAGGTATCAGTGAACGCCGCCCCGCTGCCCAGACCCATCTGTCACCCGCGCGTGACACGGCGACCCCGGCAGGTGACACCCGAGGGGGCGGCCGCATCACTCGTCGCGGAAATCCTCCGCCCGCATCCCGTACCGTTTCAACCACTCGTAGATCGTCTTGCGGGAGACCCCGCCGAGTTGCGCCGCCTCGGACACCTGGCCGCCCGTGCGCGCCAGCAGCACGCGCAGGTAATCCCGTTGCAGCCGCGCCTGGTGCTCCGCCTCGACCTCGGCGTACGGGCGCAGCCAGTCGCCCCCGCTGGCGCCGGCGACCAGGTGCTTCAGCTCGACCACGTTCCCTGGGGCGTCGATCACCGCCCGGCGCATCGCGTTCTCGACGCCGCGCACGTTCTCCGGCCAGTCATGCTGCTGCAGGTAGACGCGCGCCGCCGGCGACAGGCGCAGCGGCGGGCGTCCCTCCTCGGCCGCGAAACGCGCCAGGCAGTGCTCGGCCAGCGGCAGGATGTCCTCGCGCCGGTCGCGCAGCGGCGGCATTACCAGCGGGTAGACGTTCAGCCGCGCCAGCAGGTCGGCCTTGAACTGGCCGCGGCGGCTCATCTCGGCGAGGTCGCGATTGGTGGCGGCGATCACCCGCACGTCGTAGGTGCGCGGCTGGCCCGCTTCGCCCAGGGGGGTGACCTCCCCCGTCTCGACCGCGTGCAGCAACGCGGCCTGCATCTGCGGCGAAGCCTCGCCGATCTCGTCGAAGAAGAGCGTGCCGCGATGGGCGGCGGCGAAATGGCCGCCGTAGCTGCTGCTGGCGCCGGTGAACGCGCCCTCGCGGTATCCCACGAGTTCGGCGTGCATCAGCTCGCGCGGCATCGTGGTCCCGTCGCAGCGCACGAACGGACCCCGCCGGCCGCTGAGGGCGTGGATCGCGCGGGCCAGGACCCCCTTGCCCACGCCCGTCTCGCCCAGCAGGAGCACGGCGGCCTTGCTGGTGGCGACCCGGGCGGCCCGCTGGATCACCTCCCGGGACGCGGGCGCCACCGCGACCAGGCCCGGGATCGGGGGCAGGTCCACGGGCGGGGCCGTGGTCGCGCCGACGGCCGCCTCGCCGAGCGCGCGCGCCAGGGCGCGGCGGATCGTCGCGAGGTCGACCGTCTTGGGCAGGTAGCCGTCGGCTCCCAGGGCGCCGGCGCGCCGCGCGGTCTCCGGCGAGTCGTCGCGGGTGAGCATGATGATCGCCAGCGGCGTCGTGCCGGCGCGGTCTAGTCCGCGCAGATCGGCCAGCAGACGCAGGCCGCTGTCGGCGTGTTCCAGCTCGATGTCCAGCAGCACGGCGGCCGGGCGCCACTGCATGACTGCCGGCAGCACCTCGTCGCCCTCGTGCACGACGCGCACGTCGCAGTCGGCCTCGAGCTTGGCGAGCATGAGGCGGCAGTAGGCACGGTCGTCATCGACGAGCAGGACGCGCACGCGGGCGGCGCCGGATGCTGCGGATGCGGTCACGGGGTTGCCTCCCGGCTGCGTCTTGGTCGCTGGAACACGCGCAGGCTCAAGCGCATCGTGGTGCCGTGGCCCGGACTCGACGCGGCCACCTCCAGATCGCCGCCCCACGGCCGCAGCAACTCGCGCGAGCGGCGCAGGCCGAAGCCGGAGCCGCCTTCGCTGGCCACGGCGGCCGAGAAGATGCGCTCGTGCGCGTCGGGATCGATGCCGACGCCGCCGTCACGAACGAGCAAGTCCACGCCGTTGCGCCGCGCTTGCCAGCGCACGTCGAGGCGGCGGTCGACGCCGCCATCGGCCATGGCGCGCAGGGCGTTGGCCACCAGGCCGTCGACGATGAAACCGAGCTGCGCGGCGTCGGCCAGCACGGCCGTGTCGTGACCGGCGGCCGGCAGCGCCGCCTGCAGGTCGACACCCGCCGCCTGCAGTTCGCCGGCGCGGCGGGTGAGCGTAGCCTGGATGACGGCCACGCCATCGGTGCAGACCAGGCCGTGCAGATCCTCGTAGATGCGCGCGAAGGCGGCGTACAGCTCGGCGCTCAGGCGGTCGTAACGGCGCGACGCCTCGCTCGCCGGATCGGTGAGCGTGGCCGTGGCCGACTCGCCCGCGAGCAGGGCCTTGACCGCTTGCAGGTCGCGTCTGGCCCTGACCAGGTCCGGCGGCGCGTATCCGGCGAGGTCGAGTTCCACGAGCGTCTGGTGCAAGTGGGGCACGGTCGCCTCCACGAGGTCACGCCCGAGTTCCTGCACGTGCCGGCGGTATCCGTCGAGCCTCATCGCCTCGGCGTCACGCAGGAAGGCCGGGTACTCGAGGATGTCGCGCACCATGCGGAAATCCCGATGGGCGACCTCGCCGAGCCGGCGGGCGAGGATCCGGCGCAGGGCCTCGAGGTCGCGGCGGCGGCGGCCGCCGGCCACGAGGATACCGAGGACCCCGCCGGCGGCCAGCAGCCAGGCCGAGGCCAGCACGGCGGTCCAGCTTGCCGTGCGGTCGTGCAAGGCCAGCACCATGAGCGCGTTGCCCTGGGAGTACACGAGGCGGTCGTGATCGCCGGTGCGCCAGTGGTCGACCCGATGGGCGGTGTTCGCCACGAGGGGGGCGCCGAAGCGGCCCAGGACGCGGTGGCGGGCATCGTGCAAGCGCACGCTGCCGTCGCGCAGCGACACGACGTACCACGTGTCGTCGCGCCGACCTGCCGGGCCGCCGCGGAACTCGCGGCTGATCGAGGCATCGTGCTGGAAGCGTCGGACCGTGCGCCATGTCCAGCGGCCGTCGCCCCGGTGCCGGTACTCGCGCAGCTCGCGGTTGCCAGCCAGCGTGGCGATGCGACCCGCGGCGATCGGCACGATGGCGTCGAACGCCTGCGGGTGCTCGTCACGGTACGATGGCGTCCGGGTCTGGGGGTCCCAGACCGTCAAGCGGGCGGGGTCGGTGTGGTTGCGGTTGTCCGTGGTCGTCACCAGGCGCAGGCCGTCATCGCCGCCGAGATCGACGGCGCGCAGCCGGGTGACGGCGAAGAACGAATCGAGGCGCGCCGTCCAGAGGCAGGCGCCGGCGTCATCGATCACGAAGAGACGGGCCTGGTCGTCGCTGAAGCCGTCCACGGTCAGACCGCCCAGATTCGCCGGCGACCCGGTCCCGAACGCCACCACGCTGCCGGGGCGGCCGGGCCAGGACACGACGGCATGGATCCCTTCGATCGGCACGGGCTGCGGCCCGAGAGCGTGCCGCCAGATGACCTCGCCGGACAGGGGATCGACCGCCAGCAGGCCACGCCCGAGGCCGTCGTAGAGCACCGAGCAGAACAGGAGCAACGCCAGGCGGCCGTCGGCCACGGTCATCGTGTCGAGGCCGGTGTAGAAGCCGTCCCAGTATGGTTCGCGGCGCCGATCCTCGCCCACCGGCAGCGGCGTGTCCAGCAACGGGCGGTCGTCCAGGGGGTTGGTGATCAGCAGCCGCCATTGCGCGTGGTCGGTCGTCTGGAGGGGGACAACGACCTCGGCCCGGCCGTCGCCGTCGAAATCGTGGATCGGGCCGATCCAAGGCGCGTGTGATGTCGGCACCCACCCGGCGGGAAGCTCCTGCTCGAACAGGATCCGATGCAGGCCGTCCGCGTGGTCGTAAGCGAGCAGCGAGCGGTCGAACACCTCGACCAGATCCGGCTGGCCGTCGGCGTTGAGATCGCCGAGCGTCCAGACCGGCCCTTGCTCGGCGAGGCGCTGGCCGCGCGGCAGGATCGCTTCGGCCTCGACCCGCCAGACACCGAGCCGCCCCGGCAACCACGGGCCTTCACCGAGATCGGCCAGGGCGACGGCGCAGGCGCCGCACCAGAGCAGCGCGAGCGCGCCACGCCGACGGCCGGGGCGCCGGAGGATCGGGCCTGACCCGCCCTTCACCGCCGGATCCCGTAATTCGGCGCCTCCTTGGTGATCAGCACATCGTGCGGGTGCGACTCCACCACGCCCGCCGGCGTCGTGCGCACCAGCCGGACCTCGCGCTGCAGCTGCTCGATCGTCCGGCAACCGCAGTAGCCCATGCCCGACCGCAGGCCGCCCACCATCTGGAAGAGCAGGTCGTGCGCCTTGCCCTTGTAGGGCACGCGGCCCTCGATGCCCTCGGGCACCAGCTTCTCGGCGTCGCTGACGTCGGCCTGGGCGTAGCGGTCCTTGCTGCCCTTTTGCATGGCCGCCAGCGACCCCATGCCGCGGTAGGTCTTGTAGACGCGGCCCTCGAAGAGCACCTTCTCGCCCGGCGACTCGTCGGTCCCGGCCAGCAGGCCGCCCATCATCACGGTGTCGGCGCCCACGGCGATGGCCTTGGCCGCGTCGCCGCTGTAGCGCACGCCGCCGTCGGCCACGACCGGCACCCCGAGCGCGCGGGTGACCGCCACCACGTTCATGATCGCCGTGATCTGCGGCACGCCCACGCCCGCCACGACACGCGTCGTGCAGATCGAACCCGGCCCGATGCCGACCTTGACGGCGTCGGCCCCGGCGTCGATCAGCGCGCGCGCGGCCTCGCCGGTGGCGATGTTGCCCGCCATCACCTGCTGGTCCGGGTATTTGCGCTTCAGCTCGCGCACGGTCTCGATCACGTTGCGGGAGTGGCCGTGGGCGGTGTCCACGCAGATCACGTCGGCGCCCGCCTCGACCAGCAGGTCGGCGCGCAGGAGGGTGTCCGGCCCGACGCCCACCGCCGCGGCGACCAGCAAGCGGCCCAGCTCGTCCTTGCTCGCCAGCGGGTAGTCCAGCTTCTTCTGGATGTCCTTGACCGTGATCAGACCGCGCAATTCGCCGGCCTCGTTGACCACCGGCAGCTTCTCGATGCGGTGCTGGTGCAGCTTCTCGGCCGCCTGCTCGAGCGTGGTGCCCACCGGCACGGTCACCAGGTTGCGGCTGGTCATCACCTCGTGCAGCGGCCGGCTGGTGTCGCGCACGAAGCGCAGGTCGCGGTTGGTCAGGATGCCCACCAGCTTCTCGCCCACGGTGATCGGCACGCCCGAGATCTTGTAGTGGGCCATGAGGTTCATCGCGTCCTGGATCGACGCGTCGGGCCCCATGGTGATCGGTCGGGTGATCATGCCCGACTCGCTGCGCTTGACGCGCTCGACCTCGGTGGCCTGCGCCCGCGGCTCGAGGTTCTTGTGGATCACGCCGACCCCGCCGGCCCGGGCCATGGCGATGGCCATCTCGGCCTCGGTCACCGTGTCCATCGCGGCCGACAGGAAGGGGATGTTCAGGCGCAGGGTGCGGGTCAGGCGGGTGGCGGTCTGGATCTGCGCGGGCACGACATCGCTGTAGGCCGGCACCAGCAGCACGTCGTCGAAGGTCAAACCCTCGGCGATGGCCGGGAGGCCAGCCGACGGGTGGTCGGCGTTCTGATCATCTGGCTTGCGCATCGGCCCCTGGCCTTTCGTTGCGATCGCTCCCGGCCCGGTCAGGGTCGCATGACCCCGATGAACGGCAGGTTGCGGTACTTCTCCTCGTAGTCCAGGCCGTAGCCGACCACGAACTCCTTGGGGATCTCGAACCCCCGATAATCGACCGTCACCTCGAGCTTGCGGGCGGCGACCTTGTCCAGCAGGGTGCAGATGCGCACGCTGCGCGGCTGGCGCGTCCGGAGCAGCTCGGCGAGGTGGCGCAGCGTCAGGCCGCTGTCGACGATGTCCTCGACCAGCAGCACGTCGCGGCCGGTGATGCTCGCCCGCAGGTCCTTCTCGATCTTCACCACACCGGTCGACTGCGTGCCTCCCTCGTAGCTCGAGACCGCCAGGAAGTCGACCTCGTGCGGGATGGACATGCTCCTGGTCAGGTCGGCCAGGAACACATAGGCACCTTTGAGGATACAAACTAGGATGGGCACGGTGCCGGCGTAGTCGCGGCTGATCTCGTTACCGAGCTGGCAGATGCGTTGCGCCAGCTCCTCCGAGCCGATCAGGACCCGGTCGAGGTTTGGCAGGCGGCGCAGGATGTCCTGGTCGTCGTAGGTCATGGCAGCTCTCCGTTCGCAAGGGACGGCAGCGCGGCCGGCGGCTCGGGCCACCGTCGCCGCTCGCGGAGGATCGCGTTGATCTTGCTGGTGATCAGGTCGATGGCCACCTGGTTGTGGCCGCCTTCCGGGATGATCAGGTGCGCGTGGCGCTTGCTCGGCTCGCAGAACTGCAGGTGCATGGGCCTGACCACCTGCCGGTACTGGCGCACCACCGACG
>CAZVWL010000159.1:0-6896 GCA_964630845.1 uncultured Fibrobacteraceae bacterium | reverse complement strand
CCAGCTCAGGGCCATGGCGCCGTGTCGGCTCACGCGGCCGAAGGTTGGGCGCAGGCCGGTCGTGCCGCAGCGGGTCGACGGGGAGACGATCGAGCCCCAGGTCTCGCTGCCGATCGCGAACGGCACGAGGCCGGCGGCGACCGCGGCGGCCGAGCCGGCAGACGAGCCGCTGCTGCCCTGCTCGAGGTTCCAGGGGTTGCGGGTCGTGCCGCCGTACCACACGTCGCCCCAGGCCAGCTCGCCGAGCGTCAGCTTGGCGACGATCACGGCGCCGGCGGTGTCGAGGCGCGCGACCGCGGTCGCCAGCTCGTCGCGCACCTGGTCGCGATAGGGACCGGCGCCCCAGGTGGTCGGGTGGCCCGGCATCGCCAGCAGGTCCTTCACGCCGCAGGGCACGCCATGCAGCGGGCCGCGCCAGCGGCCGGCGTCCAGCTCCTGGTCGGCCAGGCGGGCGCGCGCGAGCGCGCGGTCTTCCAGCAGGGTGATCACGCAGCGCAGTTGCGGGTCGTGCCGACGCAGCCGCGCCAGGGCCAGGCGGGTCAGCTCCTCGCTGGTGACCTGGCGGCCGCGCAGGAGCACGGCGAGGTCGGTGATCGGCAGCCAGGCGAGGTCCTCGTCGCTGGCCGGGCGATCCACGCGCGCCGGCAGGCGCCAGATGGGTTCGGCGCCGGGGCGTGCCGCGGCGTGGGCCAGCGCGGCGGCCAGGCCGGGCCGGTGCAGCAGGGGGTCGAATCGCAGGGCCGGAGCCGTGGCGTTCTCGGGCAAGGCGCCGCGCAGCGCCGCGAAGGCCTCGCGCTGCTCCTCGAGGTCCTGGCGCAGCGAGTCGCGTTCGCTGGCGGTGAAGTCGAGGCCCAGCACGCGGGCGGCCGCGGCGACGTCGGCGTCGTCGAGGCGCGCCGAGGCGAGGGTGTCGGCGGGCATCGGCGTGGTCTGCCCCCAGGCGGACGCGGCCACGACGATCAAGCACACGATGAAGGTCGTCGGACGCAGCATGGCGTTCATGCGGGGCCTCCGGTCGAGGTTTACAGCCGTCCGGGCATGGTGGCATACTACGCCGAGGCGGCGGTGCGCTCAACCGCCGCCTCAACGCAGGAGCGCCCATGTTGTCCGGTGACGTCCCGCCTCGTTTCGCGCGTACGGCCGACCTCTACGGCCAGGACGGTTTTGCGCGCGTGCGCCGCGGCGGCGCGATCGTCGTCGGGCTCGGCGGCGTGGGGGCGCATTGCGTGGCGGCGCTGGCGAGGTCGGGCCTCGGCCGCCTGAAGCTGATCGACGACGACCGCATCTCGGTCACCTCGCTCAACCGGCATCCGGTCGCCATGCCGATCGACGTCGGCCGCCTCAAGACGGAGATCCTCGCGGCCTGGGTCGCGCGCGCCTGCCCGGACACGCGTGTCGAGGCGGTGGCCGCGCGGGTGGGGCCGGCCTCGCTCGGCGACCTCGTGCCCGCCGCCGAGCGCGAGCTGTTCCCGGTGCTGATCGATTGCATCGACAGCGTCGAGGCGAAGGCCGCGCTCATCGAGCACGGCGTGCGCCACGGCTGGCGCGTGCTGAGCAGCCAGGGTGCGGCCGGCAAGCGCGATGGCGGCCAGGTGCGCACCGGCGACCTGATGGCCAGCGAGGTGTGCCCGCTGGCGCGGGCGGTGAGGGTGCGGTTGCGCAAGGCCGGCATCGGCCCCGGGCAGGTGACCGCCGTGTGGTCGGAGGAACTGCCGGCGGCGTCGATCCTGACCGAGCCGGGCGCCGACGCCGAGGTGTCGGTGCGGTTCCGGCGGCAGCCGAGCAACGCCATGCTGCCCGGCATCTTCGGCTTCGCGCTGGCGGCGGCGGCCGTGTCGGCGCTGGCTGCGGGCGACTAGCCCCCGCACGACGCGGGGGCCGTCCCGCCGATCCGCGTCAGGCGCCGAACTGGCGCGCGACGGCGTCCCAATCGACCACCTGCCACCAGTTCTCCAGGTAGCGAGGCCGCGCGTTGCGCGTGTCGATGTAGTAGGCGTGCTCCCAGACGTCCACGCAGAGCAGCGGCACGAGTCCCTGCGTGAGCGGCGTGCCGGCGTTGCCGGTCGAGACGATCGTCAGCGCGCCGCCGGCGTCCTTGACCAGCCACGTCCACCCGCTGCCGAAGTTGGCGATCGCGGCCTTCGTGAAGGCTTCCTGGAACGCCGCGACGCTGCCCCAGGTGCGGGCGATCGCCGCCGCCAGCGCGCCGTGCGGTTCGCCGCCGCCGCGGGGTTTCATGCCCGCGAAATAGAAGGTGTGGTTCCAGACCTGGGCGGCGTTGTTGAAGACCCCGCCGGCCGGCGCGGTCTTGACGATCTGTTCGAGGCTGCGATCGGCGAACTCGGTGCCGTCGATCAGGCCGTTGAGGTTGTTCACGTACGCGGCGTGATGCTTGTCGTGGTGGTACTCCAGCGTCTCGCGCGAGATGTGTGGCTCGAGCGCGTCGTGCGGGTAGGGCAGGGGGGGCAGTTCGTGTTTCATGGCGGGTTCCTCTCGTTCCGGGGCGAATAAAGCAGCCATCGTCCGGTTAAGGTCCCTGGGCTCGGCGATGGCCATGGCCGAGCATACGGCACGACCCACGGCGGCGCCAGACGTTCCGGTGCCTGGCCGCCGCCGGTTTCGCTGGCCCGGCGTCGCGGTCGCGTGTACCCTGGGCGAGACGCAATGACGAACCCCTGACCCCTGGAGGAAAGCGATGACCGACCCGCGTCGTTTCGGCGGCTCTTCGGACGGGCCGGAGATCAGGGTTCCCCAGCTGAGCCCGCGGATGATCCGCAATCTGCTGCTCGGCCTGGCGGTCCTGATCGTGGCCTTCACGAGCTTCTACACCGTGGAGCCCGAGGAAGTGGCGCTCGTGCTGCAGTTCGGCAAGTACGTGCGCACGAGCGAGCCCGGCCTGCACTTCAAGCTGCCGTTCGGCATCGAGACCGTGCAGAAGGTGCCGGTGCAGCGTCAGTTCAAGGAGGAGTTCGGCTTCCGCACGCTGATCACGGGCGGCCGTTCGCAGTTCGCGACGCGCGCCTACGGCGACGAGGCCAACATGCTGACCGGCGACCTCAACGTCGCCACCGTCGAGTGGGTCGTGCAGTACCGCGTGGTCGACCCCTACAACTTCCTGTTCCGCGTGCGTAATCCCCAGGACACGTTCCGCGCGATGTCCGAGGCGGTCATGCGCAGCATGATCGGCGACCGCACCGTGAACGAGGTGTTGACCGTCGGCCGCGCCGAGGTCGCCAGCCAGGTGCACGTCGCGCTTCAGGAGCTGTGCAACCAGTACGAGATCGGCATCTCGGTCGACCAGGTCGTGCTGCAGGACGTCACCCCGCCCGAGCCGGTCCGGCCGAGCTTCAACGAGGTGAACGAGGCGGAGCAGCAGCGCGAGCAGCTGATCAACCAGGCGCAGAGCGAGTACAACCGGGTGATCCCCCGGGCGCAGGGCGAGGCGCTGCAGACCATCCAGGCCGCCGAAGGCTACGCGCTGCAGCGGATCAACGAGGCCCGCGGCGATTCGGCGCGCTTCGTGGCGCTCTTCGAGGAGTACCGCAAGGCGCCCGAGGTCACCAGCACGCGCATCTACCTCGAGACGCTGGCCAAGGTGCTGCCGCAGCTCGAGGGCAAGGTGATCGTCGACGACCAGCTGAAGGGTGTCCTGCCGATCTTGAACCTCGACGCCGTCGGCGCCGACCGGACCCAGGGAGGTGCGCGATGAACCGCACGATCGTGATCATCCTGGGCGTCATCGCCCTGCTCGTGCTGACGAACACCTTCTACGTGGTGCCCGAATACGAGCAGATCATCATCACCCAGTTCGGCAAGCCGGTGGGCGGCGCCGTCGACACGCCGGGACTGAAGTTCAAGCTTCCCTTCGTGCAGCAGGTGCATCGATTCGAGAAGCGCTTCCTGGAATGGGACGGCGAACCGAACGAACTGCCCACGCGCGACAAGCGTTTCGTCATGGTCAACACCTACGCGCGCTGGCGCATCACCGACCCGCTGCTCTTCTTCCAGCGTCTGCGTGACGAACGCGGCGCCCAGACCCGTCTTGACGACATCCTCGACGGCGAGACCCGCAACGCGATCGCCAAGTACGACGTGCTGGAGGTGGTGCGCACGACGAACCGCGAGGCGGAGCGCACGGAGATCGATCCGGACGACGAGTCGCGCCTCGAGCCGATCGCGACGGGGCGGGAGCGGATCCGGCGCGAGATCCTGAGCAACGCCCAGCAGCGCACGACGAACCTCGGCATCGAGATCCTCGACGTGCAGCTCAAGCGCATCAACTACATCCAGCAGGTGCAGCGCAGCGTCTTCGAGCGCATGATCGCCGAGCGCAAACGCATCGCCGACCGCTTCCGCAGCGAGGGGCAAGGCGAGGCCAGCCGCATCAGCGGCCTGCGTGAACGCGACCTGCTGCGCGTGCAGTCCGAGGCGTACCGTCAGGCGCAGGAGATCCGCGGTCGGGCCGACGCGCAGGCGACCAGCATCTACGCGGCGGCGTACGACCGCAGCGCGCAGTCGCGCGAGTTCTATCGTTTCCTCAAGACGATGGAGAGCTATGAGCAGACGCTGGGCAAGGACAGCAAGCTGATCCTGAGCACGGATTCGGACTTCTACAAGTACATCAAGCGCAGCCGCTGACGGGCTAGGTGCGGGAGGCAAGACGGGCCCCGACCGGTGCCGCGAGGCATGGCCGGGGCCCGTCCCGTTTTAGAAGAACCGCTTCACGAGCCCGAGGATGCCCTGCTTCCAGGGCACTCGGTGCGACACGCCCGAGGCGCCCTCGAACTCGTGCAGGTGCTCCAGGTACCAGCGGTAGTTGCGCACCAGGGCCTGCTGGTTCGAATACTGCGGGTCGAAGCCGAGCAGGCGTTCGGCCTTCTCGATCGACACGAACGAGTCCTCGGCCGCGGTCTCGTAGACCCACTTGTAGAGCGGCGAGAGCTTCAGCGCCTCGAGCACGCGCAGGGTCCAGATCACCGGCCCGGCGGGAAAGCCGACGATCTTCTTGCCGAAGCCGGCGTCGTCGAGCACGGCCTGGTAGTCCTCGCGCATGGTCTTGAACTCGCGCGCGCCGATGTTGAAGACGTCGTCCACGAGTTCGTCGGGACCGGTCGCAGCCAGGTAGATGCCCTGGCAGACATCCTCCACGTCGCAGAGCTGGTAGCGGTTGCGGCCGTCGCCGATCATCGGGAAGCCGCGGCCGTCGCGGGCCCAGTCGTAGAAGAGGGCGAAGACGCCCAGACGCTCCGGGCCGATGAACGACTTCGGGCGGATGATCGGCACGCAGAGGCCGCGGCCGCGGTACTCGAGGCAGACCTCCTCGGCCTTGACCTTGGCTTCGCCGTAGGGGCCGACGCCCTGCAGCGGGTCGTCCTCGACCAGGGGGTGGTGGTCGGGGATGCCGTAGACCGCGGTCGACGAGACGTGCACCACCCGTGGCAGGCCGTGGGCGAGCGCCGACTCGAGCACCGTGCGGGTGCCGTCGATGTCGGTCGAGTAGATCTCCTCGGGAGCGTACAGCGGCAGGGCGGCGGCGGCGTGCACGCAGAGGTCGCAGCCGGCCATGGCGCGGTCGACCGCGGCGCGGTCGCGGATGTCGCCCTGGACCTCGGTGATGCGACCGCGCTCCGGGTAGTCGAACGGGGCGAGGTCGAGCGAGACCACCTCGTGCCCGCGGTCGAGCAGGTAGCGCACCAGATTGATGCCCAGGAAACCGGCGCCGCCGGTGACCAGGCAGCGGCGGAACGTGAACGTCGAGTCAGGCACGGTCGATCTCCCCGCTGACGGCTAAACGTTGGCCATCCGGCAAGATGCGACGCCGTGGGCGCGCTGGCAAGCGCGGTCGGCGTCGACGCCGCCGCACCCTCACTCGAACAACGATTCGGCGGCCTCCATGAGGCTCTCC
This sequence comes from uncultured Fibrobacteraceae bacterium, assembly GCA_964630845.1. Classification (GTDB taxonomy): domain Bacteria; phylum Krumholzibacteriota; class Krumholzibacteriia; order LZORAL124-64-63; family LZORAL124-64-63; genus Glo-17. The sequence goes on along the minus strand of CAZVWL010000159.1, from coordinate 991 downwards.
GAGAGCGTCGGGTGCGGGTGGATGGTCAGGGCGAGGTCTTGCCAGCGCGCCGCCATCTCGATGGCCAGCGCCGCCTCGCTGATCAACTCGCCGGCGCCGGGGCCGGCCAGGCCGACGCCGAGCACGAGGTCGGTCTCGGGATCGACGATCAGCTTGGTGAGGCCGTCGTCGCGTCCGAGCGTCAAGGTGCGGCCGATGGCGCGCCAGGGCAGCTTGGCGGTCTTGACGACACGCTTCTGGTCGCGGGCCTCGGTCTCGGTCAAGCCCACCCAGGCGATCTCCGGGTCGGTGAAGCAGACGGCCGGGATGGCCCGCGGCTCGAAGGCCACCGGTTTGCCGGCGGCGACCTGGGCCGCCACCAGGCCCTCGTGGGTGGCCTTGTGGGCGAGCATGGGCTGACCGGTGATGTCGCCGATGGCGAGGATGCCCTCGGCGGTGGTGCGGCGCCGGGCGTCGACCTTCACGAAGCCGTCCACGAGGGCGACGCCGGCCTCGTCGAGGCCCAGCCGCTCGACGTTCGGGCGGCGGCCCACGGCCACCAGCACCTGATCGAAGAGCTTGCCCGACTGCTGGCCCTGCTTGTCCTCGAGCGTGACCTTGACGCCGTTCTTCTGCTCCTTGAGGGCGAGCACCTTGGTGGCGGTGAGGATCGCCTCGAACTGGTGGTCGAGGCGGCGCTTGAGCTGCGAGACGAGGTCGCGGTCGGCGCCGGGCATCAGGTGCGGCAGCATCTCGACCACGGTCACGCGCGTGCCGAGCGCGGCGTACACCGAACCCAGCTCGAGGCCGATGTAGCCGCCGCCGATCACCAGCAACGTGCCGGGGATCGTCCGGGGGTCGAGCGCGCCGGTGCTGTCCAGGATGCGCTCGCCGAGCGCCTCGACGAACGGCGGCAACGCCGGGCGCGAGCCGGTGGCGAGGATGGCCTGGTCGAACTCGAGCGACGCCTCGCCGCCGTCGTGCAGGGCGATCAGCAGCCGGTGTGGTCCGG
>CAZVWL010000158.1:0-7038 GCA_964630845.1 uncultured Fibrobacteraceae bacterium | reverse complement strand
CCGTCGAGCAGGGTATAGCCGCCCTCGACGCGCGTGCCGTCCTCCCGCGGCGGCAGCATCAGGTTCTTCACGCGCACGTTGGCGAAGGTGCCGCGCACCATCACCTCGTGGTTGCCGCGGCGCGCGCCATAGCTGTTGAAGTCCCGCGGCTCGACCCCGCACGACACCAGGTAGCGCCCCGCCGGCGAGTCCGCCTTGATGCTGCCCGCCGGCGAGATGTGGTCGGTGGTCACGCTGTCGCCCAGCACGGCGATCACGCGGGCACCCCGGATGTCGGCCACGCGCGCGGGCGGTTCGGCTTTCATACCGGCGAAGTACGGCGGTTGGTGCACGTAGGTCGAGGCGTCGGTCCAGGCGAAGCGATCGCCGGTCGGCGCGGCGAGGTCGAGCCAGCGCCGGTCGCCCCGGAACACCTCGCCGTAGCTCTTGCGGAACATGTCGGAGGTGACCGCGTCGCGCATCGCGGCGGCGATCTCTTCCTGCGTGGGCCACACGTCGCGCAGGTAGACGGGACGGCCGTCGCGGTCGGCGCCCAGCGGCTCGCTCGTCAGGTCGATGTCGATGCGGCCGGCGATGGCGAAGGCCACGACCAGCGGGGGCGACATCAGGTAATTGGCGCGCACCTCGCCGTGGATGCGCCCCTCGAAGTTGCGGTTGCCCGAGAGCACCGACGCCGCCACCACGCCGTCGCGCTGGATGGCCGCCGAGACGTCGGCCGGCAGCGGGCCCGAGTTGCCGATGCAGGTCGTGCAGCCGTAGCCGACGAGGTTGAAGCCGAGCTCGTCGAGGAACGGGGCGAGGCCGGCGCGCTCGAGGTAGTCGGTCACCACCTTCGACCCCGGAGCCAGCGAGGTCTTCACCCAGGGCCGGCGCGCGAGGCCGCGCTCGGTGGCCTTCTTCGCCAGCAGGCCGGCCGCGAGCATGACCGCCGGGTTCGAGGTGTTGGTGCAGCTGGTGATCGCCGCGATGACCACCGCGCCGTGCGGCAGCACGAGCGGCGGCGCGGTGGCGACCCCGCCCGCGGCACGACCCGCGTCGCCCTCGCCGACTCGGGCGTCGGCGCGCTTGGCCGGCAGCAGCGACGGCAGCGCGTCGTGGAAGTTCCGCTTCGCATCGGCCAGCCGCAGCCGATCCTGCGGCCTCTTGGGGCCGGCCAGGCACGGCTCGATGGTGCCGAGGTCCAGCGCGAGGGTGTCGGTGAAGGTCGGCTCGGGCATGTCGGCCGTGTAGAACAGGCCCTGCTCCTTCATGTACGCCTCGACCAGCGAGACGCGCGCTTCGTGGCGACCGCTGAAACGCAGGTAGTCGAGCGTGACGGCATCGACCGGGAAGATCGCGCAGGTGGCGCCGTACTCGGGCGTCATGTTGCCGATCGTGGCGCGGTCGGCCAGAGACAGCGACCCGAGACCCGGGCCGAAGAACTCGACGAACTTGCCCACGACGCCCTTCTTGCGCAGCAGCTCGCAGACGGTCAGCACGAGGTCGGTCGCGGTCACGCCCTCGCGCAGCGCGCCGGAGAGCCGCATGCCGATCACCTCGGGCACGAGCATCGAGATGGGCTGGCCGAGCATGGCGGCCTCGGCCTCGATGCCGCCCACGCCCCAGCCCAGCACGCCCAGGCCGTTGATCATCGGCGTGTGCGAGTCGGTGCCCACCACGGTGTCCGGGTAGGCCAGGGGCAGGCCGCTTGGGCCCGTCTGCTGCATCTCGTCGGTGCTGAAGACCACGCGCGCGAGGTACTCGAGGTTCACCTGGTGGCAGATGCCCGTGTTGGGCGGCACCACCTTGAAGTTGGCGAAGGCCTGCTGGCCCCACTTGAGGAAGGCGTAGCGCTCGCGGTTGCGCTCGTAGTCGATCTCCTCGTTGCGGCGCAGCGCGTCCTGGACGGCGAACGACTCCACCTGCACGGAATGATCGATCACCAGCTCGACGGGCTGCAGCGGGTTGACGCGCTTCGGGTCGCCGCCGAGGGCGGCCATGGCGTCGCGCATCGCGGCGAGGTCGACGATCGCCGGCACGCCCGTGAAGTCCTGCAACAACACGCGCGAGGGCATGAACGCGATCTCGCGCGCCTCGACGCCCGGCTTGCCCCAGGCGGCGAGCGCCTCGATGTCCTCGGCGGTGACCGACACGCCGTCCTCGCGGCGCAGCAGGTTCTCCAGCAGGATGCGGATCGAGAACGGCAGGCGGGCGAGGTCGAAGCCGCGCTGCTCCAGGGCGCTGAGTCGGTAGATCTCGTAGCGGTCGTCGAAGACCTTGAGGGTCGAGCGGGCGTCGAAGCTGTTCATGCGGGCGTCGTCTCCTTGCGGCCGGGGCCAGTTGCGGCGGACGGGTTGCTGACAGGATACACCAGGGCGGCGTTGCCGTCAGCGGCCGCCGTCGCCCGTCAACGCCGGCTCGAGGATCGCCCACGCCTCCTCGGCGGTGTCGACGACCTGCACGAGGTCCAGGTCGCCCGCCGAGATGACTCCTTCCTCGACCATGGCCTCCAGGTTTATGATCCGCCGCCAGAAGGCCCCGCCCACCAGCACGATCGGCATCGGGTCGATCTTGTGGGTCTGCACGAGGGTGAGCGTCTCGAACAGCTCGTCGAGCGTGCCGAAGCCGCCCGGGAAGGCGACCATCGCCCGCGCGCGGATCAGGAAGTGCATCTTGCGGATCGCGAAGTAGTGGAACTGGAAGCACAGCTCCGGCGTCACGTACGGGTTCGGACCCTGCTCGAACGGCAGCACGATGTTCAGGCCGATGCTCTTGCCGCCCGCGTCGTGGGCGCCGCGGTTGGCCGCCTCCATGATGCCGGGCCCGCCGCCGGTCACCACGGTCAGGCCGCAACGGCCGTCACGCTGGCAGCGTCGGGTGATCAGCTCGGCCAGCCGCCGCGCCTGCTGGTAGTGGGGCGAGGTCTCGGGCAAGCGCGCCGAGCCGAAGATGACGACCGTGCCCTCGATGCCGGCCTCCTGCTGCAGCAGCTCGGGCTTGAGCAGCTCGAGCTGCAGGCGCACCGGGCGCAGCTCGGGGCGGTAGAGGAACTCGGTGTCGGTGTAGGCCAGCCGGTAGGCGGGCGCGGCGGTCTGGGGCGTCTGGGCCGGACGTTGTGCGGCGCGTTGCGCGTCCTGTCCGCTGCTGGGGAAGTGGGTGTGGCTGTCGCGGAACATGGGGCTCGGGCTCCTTGGTCGAGGGGGTGCCGCCGGGGATCCTCCGCGCGGGCTGTAGACCAGTATAGAACAGCGCCACGGCCGCGCCGGTGGGCATGCCGCTTGCCATGACCCAGGGCGACACGACACCATTGACGCATGCATACGAAACGTGCATACTGATATGCATGAGGACAACCTTGAACATCGACGACGACCTGCTCCAGCGAGCCGCGCAATTGACGGGCGAGCGCGAGAAGACCGCGCTCGTGCGCCTGGGCCTCGAGGCCTTGATCGCGCGGGAGAGCGCCCGACGCCTGGCCGCGCTGGGCGGCAGCCAGCCAGACCTCGAGCCGGCGCCTCGACGCCGGACGCGGCGATGACCTCGGCCCGGTCGGTGCTGGTCGACACCTCGGTGTGGGTCGACCACCTGCGGCGACACGATGCGCCGCTGGCCGCCTTGCTGAGCGCCGGCGAGGTGATCACGCATCCCTTCGTGATCGGCGAGCTGGCCTGTGGCAACCTGCGCCGTCGCGACACGTTGCTCGCGCTGCTGCAGGCGCTGCCGACGGCGACCGTCGCGAGCCACGAGGAGGCGCTGCACCTGGTCAGCCAAGCCAGGCTTCACGGCAAGGGGCTCGGCTGGGTGGACGCGCACCTGCTGGCGGCCGCGTGCTTGACCACCTGCCGCATCTGGACACGCGACAAGGCGCTGGCCGCCGCCGCCGCCGGGCTGGGCGTCGCGCGGCGGTGAGCGGGCGGTGCGCCGGCGCACCGCGCGGCCCTGCGACCTTTCGACCTCGCGACCCGCGCGTCCCGACGCCGCCCGACGCCGATCAACGCCGGATCGCCAGCGTCGCCAGGAACGCGTTCAGGTAGCGGTCGAGCGGCATCGTGTCGTCGGCCCAGCCATCCTCGTAGAGAGCGGCAAGCGAGAACCCTGCCTCGAGCTGCCCGCCGATCAGGTCGCCGAGCGTGTGGCTGAACTCCATCGGCTGGCCGGCGGCCAGTTCGGCCCGGCGCGCGGGCGTCAGCACGGCGGGGTCGTCCTCGGCGTAGGGCAGCGTGTAGCGCGCCGTCAGCTCGCCGGTGCGCTGCGCCTCGTCGGGATCGAAGAGGAAGAAAACGGGGTTGATCATGCCGACGAGCAGGCGGCCGCCCGGACGCAGCACACGCGCGCATTCGGACCACACCGGGCGCACCGTGTTCACGAAGCAGACCGACACCGGGTTGAACACGAGGTCGAAGCTCGCGTCGTCGAGGGCGGCGAGGTGGCGCATGTCGCCCCGGATGCAGGTCACGTCGAGGCCGTCGCGATCGGCGACCAGGCGGTCGCGGGCGAGCTGCTCGTCGGCGAGGTCGTAGCTGGTGACGCGGGCGCCGGCGGCCGCGAGGATCGGGGCCTGCTGGCCGCCGCCCGAGGCGATGCAGAGCACGTCGCGGCCGGCCAGCTCGCCGAACCAGGTCCGGGGCACCGGGCGCGTGGGTGTCAGCACGACGCTCCAGTCGCCACGGCGGGCGCGGGCGATCACGTCGGGGCCCACGGGTTCGGACCAGCGGGAGCCGGCGCGGGCTTCCTGGTTCCAGGCGGCGCGGTTGTGGGCGGCGAGGTCGTCCTCACGAGGTGGGGTTGGCATCGGGACGGCTGCTCCTGGTGGGGGCTCAGGGTGCTGGTGACCCGATCCTGGCGCGAGCGGCCGGTCCGATCAAGCCCCGAGTCGCCGTTCGATGAATGCCTTGACCACCAGCGTGACCACCGCCAGCAGGGCCAGCAGCGACGCCGCCGCGAACGCGGCCGTGAACTGGTAATCGTTGTACAGCACCTCGACGTGCAGCGGCACGGTGTTGGTCTGGCCGCGGATGTGCCCCGAGACGACCGACACCGCGCCGAACTCGCCCATCGCCCGGGCGTTGCAGAGAATCACGCCGTACAGCAGGCCCCACTTGATGTTCGGCAGGGTGACGCGGCGGAAGATCTGCCAGCCGCCCGCGCCGAGGGTCAGCGCCGACATCTCCTCCTCCGAGCCCTGCGCCTGCATGAGCGGGATCAGCTCGCGGGCCACGAAGGGGAAGGTGACGAACATGGTGACCAGCACGATGCCCGGCACCGCGAAGATGATGCGCACGTCGTGTTCGAGCAGCCAGGGGCCCAACCAGCCGCGGGCGCCGAAGAGCAGCACGAAGACCAGGCCGGCGATCACCGGCGAGATGGCGAACGGCAGGTCGATCAGCGTGATGAGCAGGTTCTTGCCGCGGAAGGTGAAGCGGGTGATGGCCCAGGCGGCGGCCACGCCGAAGGCGGTGTTCAACGGCACGGCGATGAGCGCCGCGAGCAGGGTCAGGGTGATGGCGGCGCGGGCGTCGGGGGCGGCGATGGCGGCGACGTAGGCGCCGAGACCCTCGCCGACCGCGTACGAGAAGACCAGCACCAGGGGCAGGAAGAGCAGCAGCGCCAGGAACGTGACCGCCGCGGCGATCAGCAGGCGGCGCACCCAGGGCTGCTCCGCCGTGGCCGGGCTCTGGGCCTGGCCGGTCAGGCGGCGGGGGCGACGGTTCGGCGGGGTCGTGCCGGCCATGGGCGCCTCCTAGGGCTGGTACCGCCGGCTCCAGGCCTGCAGCGCGTTGATCACGAGCAAGAGCAGGAACGCGGCCACCAGCATCACGACGCCGATCGCCGTGGCGCCCGCGTAGTCGAACTGCTCGAGGCGGATGAGGATGAGCAGGGGCGCGATCTCGGTGCGGTACGGCATGTTGCCGGCGATGAAGTAGATCGAGCCGAACTCGCCGAGGGCCCGCGCGAACGCGAGCGCGAACCCCGTCAGGAGCGACGGCAGGACCGTGGGCAGGATCACGCGCGCGAAGGTCTGCGCGCGGCCGGCGCCGAGGCTGGCGGCCGCCTCCTCCACGTCCGCGTCGAGGTGCTCGAGCGCCGGCTGCACCGTGCGCACGACGAACGGCAGGCCGATCAACGTGAGCGCGATCACGATGCCGGGCCACGCGTACGCCACCTGCAACCCCAGCGGGTCCAGCCAGCGGCCGATCCAGCCCGTCGGCGCGTACAGCGTGGTGAGCGCGATGCCCGACACCGCCGTCGGCAAGGCGAACGGCAGGTCGACGCTCGCGTCCAGCAGGCGCTTGCCGGGGAAGTCGTACCGGACCAGCACCCAGGCCACCAACAGGCCGCCGGCCGCGTTGAACAGGGCGGCGAGCAGGGCCGCGCCGAAGCTGAGTCGGTAGGCCGCGAGCACGCGCGGGTCGGCGATCGCCGTGCGCCAGAGGTCGGCGGGCGAGAGGTTGGTGCCGGCGAACAGCACGAGGCCCGCCAGCGGGATCAGCACCAGCAGGGCCATCATCAGCAGCGTGATGCCCATGCTCAGGCCGAAGCCGGGCAAGACGCCGTGCCGCCTGAGCGAGAGGTCCATCGCCGCCTACCTCGGCTGGTAGATCTGGTCGAAGGTGCCGCCGTCGGCGAAGTGCACGCGGTGCGCCTCGCCCCAGCCGCCGAACATCGCATCGACCGTCAACAGTTCGAGTTGCGGGAACCGATCGGCGTAGCGGGCCTGGGCGCGCGTCGAGGCGGCCGGCCGGTAGAAGTGCTTGCCGGCGAGGTCCTGGCCGATCTCGGAGTAGAGGAACTCGAGGTAAGCCTCGGCCACGGCCCGGGTGCCGCGGCGGTCGACGGTGGCGTCGACCAGGGCGACCACCGGCTCGGCCAGGATGCTGATCGGCGGCACGACGACCTCGAGGTGCTCGGCGTCCAGTTCGCGTCCGCCCAGCAGGATCTCGTTCTCCCAGTTGATCAAGACGTCGCCGATGCGCCGCTGGATGAAGGTGTTGGTGGCGCCGCGGGCGCCGCGGTCCAGCACGGGCACGTTGCGGTAGACCGCGGTCACGAACGCGCGAG
>CAZVWL010000157.1:0-7065 GCA_964630845.1 uncultured Fibrobacteraceae bacterium | reverse complement strand
CCTGGAAGTACGCCGTGTTCTCGACGAAGCGGCAGCGGCGGACCGTGCCCTCGCTCCACCGGCTGACGTAGACGCCGGCGCCGAGCAGGTTGAAGTTATCGCGGAACAGGCAGTCCTCGACCAGCACCGGGATCATGCGGCCGTCGGCGCCGCTCGTGTAGAAGCCGCCGCCGTCGCCGCCGGCGAACACGAGGTCCACCGCGCCCTGGTTGTTGGCGAACGTGGTGCCCCGCACCACGACGGGTGTGGGGTCGGTGTGGTCGGTCGCGTTGCGCCGGAAGTGCAGGCCCGCTCCCTCGGACCAGCCGTTGTCCACGCCGCTGCGGTTGCCGTCGACGACGCCATCGGTCACCGTGACGGCCGCGCTCAGCGTCGACAAGGCGCCGCCGGGGCCGCCGCTGATGTTGCCCGCGAAGAGGCACCGCGTGAACGTGGCCGTGCTCAGCGCCGAGCGGCCGTCGATCATCACCGCGCCGCCGCGCGGGTCGGTGCCCGCGATCCGGTTGCCGGAGAGCACGCAGTCGGTGAACGTGGCGGTCACGCCCGCGCCCAGAAACACGGCGCCGCCGCGGCCGCCGGCCGTGGCGTTGCCTTCGAACCGGCAGGTCGTGACGTTGACCGTCGCAGCCGCCAGGACACGCAGCGCCGCGCCGCCAGAGCCGCCCGAGCCGAGCGCGGTCAGTTCGGTGAAGTGGCAGCCATCGATCTGCAACGACGCGCCATCGCCGAAGACCACGATCGCCGGCGCGAAGCGTTCGGCCGCTCCCGGCACGAATTCCAGGCCGCGTAGCCGGAGATCGCTCCCGGCGGCCACCAGCACCAGGCTGCCTTCCGGACCGAGCAGCAGGCGCGCGCCGAACGGGGTGGCGGCCAGGTCGCGGTCGCCGAGGAAGAGGTCGGCGACGGCGAGGTTGGCCTCGACGGCGTGGTCTTCCCGCGCGAACAGGATCGTGTCGCCGGCGGCGACCGCGGTGAGCGCCGCGGCGAGGTCGGGATAGCAGTTCTCCGGCGACCAGTCGCCGGGAACGCTGGGCGCCGCGTCGCGAAGGCCGCCGACCTGCACGTGGAAGCGCGCGGCCAGCGCGGGCGGCGCGGCCAGCAAGGCCAGCAACCCCAGCAGCGGCACCAGGTGGCGGAGGCGGCAGACCGGCGGACGGCGAAGGCGCATCGGGATCCTCGGCGGGTGATGGGTTCGTGATGCGTTCGGCGGACAGACCCCGATTATCGCAGACCTTGGCGGCCGGCCGCAAGGCCAGGGTCGGATCAGCAGGCCGCGTTCAATCGGCGAGCACGCGGTGGAAGGTGATCAGCCCGGCCTGCAACAGGCTGGCGGCGGCCGATTCGGCTTGCGCCGCATCTTGATAGGGCCCGATCAGGATGCGGCGCCAGGTGCGCCCGTCGGGCAGCTGCACGTCGCGGTGCGTGATCGGATAGCCGGTGGCGGCGAGCATCTGCTGATAGCGCGCGGCGCGGATCGTGTCGCGGAAGCTGGCCACGTGCAGCCAGACCTCGCCGGCGGGCGGCGCCGTGGGTGGCTGCTCGGCCGGCGCCTCGACCAAGGCCTCGCTGGGCTGGTCGGCGGGCACAGGTAGGGTGGCCGGCGCGGCGTCGGTGGTGGTTTCCGTGGCATGGTCGGCGAGGTCGGGCGCTTCGTCGGCACGCGGGTGGACCGGCGCCGGCAGCAGCCGCCCGACCTGCGGCGTCGGCCGTGGCCGCAACGGTTCGTCACGCAGGACGGTCCAGGCGCCGGCGGCGGCCAGCAGCAGGACCAGGAGCCAGACCCAGGCCCAGCTGCGGGTTCGCCGAGCCGGCGTCGTCGCGGGCTGGTGCCTCATCTTGAGCGGGCGTGACGGCGCCGGGGGCGCCGCGGTCACGGCCGGGGGCACTTCTTCGGCCGGCGGGAGGTCGGAGGAGGGTGGCGCGGAGGAGGGCGGCGCGGCGGCCGGCGGCAGGGCCTCGCCCACGGCCGGCGGGGTTGCCTCGACGACCGGCGCCGGCGCTTCGGGCAGGCCTTCGGCGCCGACGTGGTCGGCGTCCACCTTGCGGTCCTTGGCGACGTAGGCCGACAGCAACGCGTGGCTCGCCAGGTGGTTGACCAGGCGCGGCACGCCGCGGCTCAGCTCGTGGATGCGGGCCACGGCCGCCGCGGTGAACACGCGGTCGGAGCGGCCGGCGACGGCCAGGCGGTGGGCGACGTACTCGCCGGTCTCGGTCTCGGTCAGGGGCTCCAGGCGGTAGTGGATGCGGATGCGTTGACGCAGCTGCGCGAGCTCCGGGCGATCGATCAGCAACTCGAGCGCCGGCTGGCCCGCCAGCACGACCTGGAAGAGCTGGCGGTCGGGCTGCCCGATGTTGGTCAACAGGCGGATGGCTTCGAGGGTGCGCACGTCGAGGTTCTGGGCCTCGTCGACGATCAGCAGGATCTTCTGGCCCTGGTCGTGGATCGCCATGGCGCGGTCCTTGAGCAGGCAGAGCAGGTCGGCGGTGTCGGCGCCGGCGGGCCAGGGCTGCTGCATCTCGTGCAGGACCAGCTTGAGGAATTCCTGGTAGGTGACGGCGGTGACGTTGACCAGGACCTTGTGGAACGCCTTCGAGACCTTCGCCTGCAAGCTGCTCAACGCCAGGGTCTTGCCGGTGCCGATGGCACCGACGATCAGGATGATGTCCTCGCCCTGCTCGAGGCCGTAGCCGAGGTGGGCCATCGTCTCGGCGTGCGCGCGCGAGCGGTACAGGAAGCGCAGGGACGGCCCGAGGGCGAAGGGGTCGCTGTGCAAGCCGAAGAAGGACTGGTACATGCATCACCCGCCACGGTGCGAAGCCACGGCCGGCAGCGGCGGTGCCGACTCCTGGCAGCCATGATCGGCCACATCGCCGCCAAACTCAATCACGGATCGCAGCCGCCGCCAGGGGCGCATTCCGGCTCAAGCCCTCCCGATCCGGGACGAAAGTGATGGCAGGATCGGGACCGGAATGGTCAATCGCCGCGGGCCGCCGATCGACACCCCGTCGGCCCACGGCATCGCCCAACAACCAAAGGAACGTCGCCGCCATGCGTACCAAGGACCTGCCGAAGCACGGCTTCACGCTGATCGAGATCGTGATCGCCGTGGCGATCGTCGCGATCATCGCCGCCGCGATCAGCCCCATGGTGTTCCGCCACCTCGAGGACGCCAAGATCTCCAAGGCCCAGAACGAGACCGAGACCATCGCGACGGCGGTGCTCAATTACTACAAGGACGTCGGCGCCTGGCCGTACACGAACGCGAACGGGCCCAGCGGCAACGGCATCGGCCGCGTCATCTCGAGCACGCGCGTGCCCACCGGCGCCGGCCCGGCCGCCGCGACCGGCGCCGCCAACTGGGGCAGCAACGGCACGACCAAGCAGCTCGGCGACTATCTGTTCTACAACAACGCCGACGACGACCGCGGCACCAGCGGCGCCAACCAGGCGAACCAGGACTGGCCGACGACCGGCCGCGGCGCCTGGAAAGGCCCCTACCTCGATTCCTACGAGATCCGCGACCCCTGGGGCAACGCCTACGTGATCAATGCGCGTTACTTCCCGGCCGGCCAGTACAACGGATCGATCGTCCAGAAGGTCTTCGTGCTGAGCGCCGGCCCCAACGGCATGTGGGAAACGGGCTTCAGCGACGCCGAGTCGGCGAACATCGGCGGCGACGACATCGGCACGGTCGTCTCTATCCGCTGACCCGCGACGGCCATCCCCGTCAGCGATCCCCGCGCAGGCGCTCTTCCATGAGCGCCTGCGTCGTGCGTGCCGCCACGTCGGCGGCGTCGCCCTCGGTGATCCTGGGGGTCAGCAACATGACCAGTTCGATGTTCGCCGTGCGCCGCGTCGTCTTGCCGAACAGATGGCCGAGCAGCGGGAGATCCTTCAGCACGGGGACGCCTGCCCGCCCATGCTGGCGCCGCTCGCTCAGCAGGCCGGCGATCACCAGCGTCTGGCCGTCGCGGACCTTGCCGACGGTGTCCAGCTCGCGGACCGACAGGATCGGCACCGAATCCTGGTTGGGGCTGAGCGCCACGCCCACCACGTCGCTGATCGTCGGGTGCACGTTGAGCGTGATGGTGCGGTCGCGGCCCACCTGCGGCGTGACGTCGAGCACGACGCCGACCGGCACCACGCGCGGCATGTAGTTGATCACCGGTTCGGTGCCCACGCCGTTGGTGATCAACGCCGGCGAGACGGTGGCCTCGTAGTAGACCTCTTCGGTGACGACGCGCACGACGGCCTTCTGATTGTTGAGCGTCGTGACGCGCGGCGACGAGAGCGTGCGCAGGTCGCCGCTGGCGGCGATCGCCTGCATCACGCCGGCGACGTCGCGGCTGTCGACGACGAACTGGAAGAACGAGGTGGCGATGTTGTCGGCCTGGCTGAACGTGCGCAGGCTGGCGCCCACGTCGCCGCGGGTGATCAGGTTCCAGTTGACGCCGGTCTGGGAATCGCTGTCGAGGTACACCTCCATGATGCGCACCTCGATCGCCACCTGGCGCTGCAGCGATTCCTGCAGCCTCTTGAGCAGCTCCTCGACGCGCCGCACGCGATCCCACTCCGCGGTGACCTGCACCAGCGACGCCATGGGGTTGACCACGAGGCTGCGTCCCTCGGCGTCGGAATGGTTGAGCGCGAACTGCTGGTCGCTGCCGGCGGCCGATTGCTGACCGTCCCGGAACACGAGCACCTGCAGCGCCGTCATGACCTCCGGCCAGATGGACATGTTCGCCGTGCTGGTCACGTGGCTCTTGTTCTGGTTGCTGTCCTCGCCGGAACCACCGCCGCTGCCGCCGCTGCCGGAGCTGCTCTCGCGGCTCGCCGACACCTGCAGCTCGCCGCGCCCCTCGCGGTGGGTGACCGGGTAGTCGAACGTGAACCAGCGCGTCACCATGCCGCGCCGGTACACGACGATCACGTCGTCGACCACCTCGTAGCCCATGTCCACGGGGTCGAGCATCGCGGCGAGCGCCTGGGACAGCCGTACGGATTCGAGGTGCACGTTGACCTGGCCCTGCACGTCCGGCGCCATCTGCAAGCCGAGGCCCGCGCTCGTGGCGACCGAGCGCAGCATGCCGCGCACGTCCACCCAGCCGCCGGTGATGATCGTGACCGGGTCGCGACCCTCGTCCCAGCCGGTCGACGCCGCCGCCGGCGACGGATTCAACCAGCCGAGCGCCAGGATCACCAGGATGGCCGTCACCTTGGCGCGGCCCCCGAGCGTGGTCGTCTTGTTCGCTGCGCTCATCGCTTCGTCCCTCCGTCCGCTACAGGCTCGATCAGTTGCGTGGCGCCACGGCTCGCGTCGTCGGACGGTCCCGTGACGAGATGGAATCCGGCCGTCGCGTCCTGCTCGGCCCCGACCGCCAGCACCCACGGCCGTCCGTCGGCGCCGCGCAGGTGGACCCCTTCGACGTCGATCGCGACGATCTCGTGACCCTGCACGCGATCGCCCGGTTTGTAGGCGTGCTCGCCGAACACGGCGAGCGGGGTCTGGCCGCCCAGCAGCACGGCCGAGCAGACCAGCGCCTGCCCGGCGCTGCGACGCGGGGCTGCGGCTCGCGGCGCGGTCGGTGTCGGCGGCGGCGCCGTCGGGGCGCTTCCCGAGAAGGGATCCCGCACGACGGCGCCGGCGCCGTTCTGCTGCGCGGTCGCCAGCGCGGATCGGTCGCGCTGCGCACGCACCGCATCGCCGACGACCTCTTCCAGGTCGGACGGTGGCGTCAGATGGGTGTCGGCGCGGCCGCCACCCAGTCCGAGCAGGCGACCGCCCGGCGCGAAGGTGTGCAGGTTCAGGGCGCCGACCACCAACAGTCCGAACGCCGTGCCGGCGATGACGCCGGGATGTCTAAGAGGAGCGCGGTTGGTTGACATAGATGGTCAGCTCCAGCTGGACTTCCAGCCCGGTTCGTGAAGGCCTGATCGCCAGGGTGCGCACACCCACGGCCCGCTCCAGGCGCGCCAGATGCCCGACGAAGGCCGCCGCGCGCGCATAGTCCCCGGCGAACGCGGCTCTGACGTGATAGCTGGTCGGCGCCACCAGATCCTCGGCGGCCGTGACGCCGTGTTCGTGGCCGTCGACGGCGGCGCCGTCGACGACGTCATCCCAGGGCTGGTCGTCGAGGCTGGCCCAGCCGAGTTCGAACGCGCCGAGTTCCTCGAGCTGGAACGCTTCCACCCCGCTGCGATCGGCCACCTCGGCCAGGGCCAGGAACAGGTGCTCCCGATCGCGCGCGTCCGGGAACAGCCGCGTCCAGGCCGCCGCCACCTCGGGTTCGCGGGCTTCCAGCATCGGCTCGAGCCAGAGGCCGGCCACCGTCCAGCGGTCGAGGTCGGCCAGCTGGCGCTCCAGCTTCTTGATCTCGACATGCTGGCGCTGAACCAGGCGCCATTGCGGCAGGGCGACGCCGAACAGCAGTAGCAGCCACACCGCGCCGCAGCCGAACAGCAAGGCCCTGCGGCCCGTCAGCAGGCGTTGCAAGGTTGCAGCCAGGTCCTTCATCACCCCTCCCTCGCGGTACGGACACCGATCAGCTCGTAGTCCAGGCTGAAGATCACGGCCTTGCGCGCACGGCCTTCCTGGTCCTGCTCGGTGATCTGAAGCTGGCGCGGCTCGCCGATCGGACGCAGGTAGGCGCTGGCGCCGAGCGCCTCGTGGAAGGTCAGGAACGCCTGCTGCGCCGCGGTCACCGTGCCGGCCGTGCTCTCGGCGGACAGGTGCAAAAGCACGCGGTCACCACGGTCGACGACCTGCAGGTCGCGGAACCGCACCTCGCGGGGCGTGATGGCCGACAGTCCGGCGAGCACCGCCGCCACGTCGGGGCGTTCGGTCGTGAACCGCTGAAGATGCGCCACGCGGGCATTCAACAGGCGCTGGCGCTCGTAAACCGCCGCGGCGACCTCGGCCCGCTCGGTGGCGGTCACCAGGCGCTCGCGCGCGCCGGCCAGGTAGTGCTCCTGCACGCGGCTGGTCACCAGGCCGCCGATCGCCAGCAGCGGGATGAGCGCCACGCCGGCCGTGCCGGCCGCCACGAGCAGGCGCCGCCGCGTCT
>CAZVWL010000156.1:0-7082 GCA_964630845.1 uncultured Fibrobacteraceae bacterium | reverse complement strand
ATGACGCCCGCGCGCGCCGTCGGGCTCAGGTTGTGCTGCAGCAGCGGCGCGAACACGGTAATGCCGCCGCAAAAGAGCGGGCCGGCGCTGGCGACGTCGATGCCCACAGGCAGCTTGACCACGCTCGTCGCCTGGGCGCGCACCTGCTCGGCGAACCCGCCGTGGTGCCCCACGATCGTCCCGACCGACGCGGCGCAAAGATTGTGGTCGCCGCTCAGGCAAGCGTGGCAGGTGCGGCAATAGCCCGCGTGCCAGCCGAGGCCGACGCGATCGCCGACCCCCAGGTGCGCCACGGCGCCGCCCACGCGCGCCACCTTGCCGACCACCTCGTGGCCGGGCACCAGCGGGTAGCGCGAGAAACCCCACTCGTTGTCCAGCATGCTGAGGTCGCTGTGGCAGATGCCGCAGTGCTCGACGTCGATCTCCACCTCGTCGGCGCCTAGCGCACCGGGGTCGTACGAGAAGGGCACCAGCTTGCCACCGGGTTCGTGCGCGGCGTAGGCCTTGATCATGGTCGACTCCTTCGACGGGTTACAGCCCCACCCCCAGCAACTCGGCCAGCTCGGTGACCCCGGCATCGAACCGCCGCAACGCCGCCTCGATCGGCTCGGGCCGCGTGAGGTCCACGCCCGCCTTGCGCAGCAGGTCCAGCGGCGGCTCGCTGCACCCCCCGCGCAGCATCTGCATGTAACCGTCCACGGCGGGCTGGCCCTCAGCCTTGATCCGCTCGGCGATCGCCAGGCCGCAGCTGAGGCCCGTGGCGTAGCTGTACACGTAGTACTTGTAGTAGAAATGCGGGATGTAAGCCCACTCCAGGCCATCGTCCGGTCCGAGTGTGTACGCAGCTCCATAGTAGCGCTCGATCAGCCCGCGGTACGTCGCCTCCAGCAGCGACGCCGTCACCGGCACGCCCTGCTCCACGAAGCCGTGCGCGAGGCGCTCGAACTCCGAGAACAGGGTCTGCCGGTAGATCGTCGTACGCACGGCCTCCAGCTCCTCGACCAGCAGGGCGGCGCGTTCCTGCTTGGTGGCGGCGCGGGCGGCGAGCCAGTCGCCAAGCAGCGCCTCGTTGCAGGTCGAGGCGATCTCCGCCAGGAACGGCACGTAACGCGACGTGTGATACGGCTGGCTGGTCATCGACAGGTGGCTGTGCAGCGCGTGACCGTACTCGTGGGCCAGGGTCGAGAGGTCGTCCAGGCCGTCCTGGTAGTTCATCTTCACGTACGGGTGCCGGCCGTAGACGTTGGCCGAGAACGCCCCGCTCGCCTTGCCCGCGGCCGGGTAGAGGTCGAGCCAGCCATGGCGCGGATCGAGCCCTTCGCGCAGCACCGCCATGTACTCGGGTCCCAGCGGCGCGAGCGCCTCGGGCAGGATGGCCAGCGCCTCGGCGAACGGCACTTGCTGCTGCGGCGCCGTCACCAGGGGAATGTACAGGTCGTGCAGGCGCAGCTCGTCGAGGCCGAGCACACGCCGCCGCAGCTCCATGTACCGATGCAGCGGACCCAGGTTCGCATTGACCGCGCCGATCAGGTTGTCATGCACCGCTACCGGCAGGCCGTCCTTGTCGAGGTACGCCTCGAGCGCGGTGTCGTAGCCGCGGGCCCGCGCGTACAGCACGTCCAGCTTGCACTGGCCCGTGAGGGTGGCGGCCAGCACGTGCTGGTACTGGCGCATGGTCGCCAGGAACGCATCCACCGCACCGGCCCGCACGTCGCGGTCGTCGGCGAGGCGGAAGCGCGACAGGTTCGAGAGCGAGAGGCGGACCTCGCCGCCCGCAGCGTCGCGCACCATCGGCCAGGGGATGTTCGCGAGCAGCGCCGCAAACGCTTCCTCGGAGCTGCTGACGATCTCGTTGAGGTCTATCTCGGCCCACAGGTTGTCGCCGGCCAGTTGCAGCACGCGCTCGGCCTCGGGGCCGAGCACGCGGTCGCGTCGACGCCGCAGGTTGTCGATGTAGGCACGGTAGGCGGCCGGGCCGTCCTTGGCGGCGTAGGCGCGGCCGAGGGCGCGGTCGTCCAGGGCGAGGATCTCGGCGCGGATGAAGCCGGCCGCGGCGGTCAGCTCATCGAGCAGGGCCAGACCCTGCTGCGCCCGCGCCTGCACCGCCTCGTCGGTCTGCGCGACGGCCAGCTCGAGGTTCGCGTACTGCTGCACGTGGCTGGTGCGGTCATGCAGGGAGAAGTACAGCGCCAGGCAATCGCGCAGGGCCTTCGGCTGCGCGAGCTTGCCACGGTAGGCCTCGAGGCCGCCGATCTCCTGCTGCAGCGACAGGCGCGCCGCGTCCCAGGCCTTCACCGTCGCGAAGAGCGGCGAGAGGTCCCACTTGTAGACGTCGGGCACCTCGTCGCGCGTGGCGTGGTGGCCGGGCGTGTACGTGGGAAGGTCGGCGGCGGGCACGACCACCGGCGCCGCCAGCAACAACCCGCACAGCAGCCACGACGCTGCCGGCGCCAGCCGCGAATCCATCGACATGTTCGCCTCCCGGGCCGAGCCCTACTTCAAGAGCGTCATCTTGCGCACGAGGTCGCCGTCGGCGGTCGTCAGTCGGTAGAAGTAGAGCCCGCTCGGCGCCTCGCTTCCCTGCTGGTCGCGGCCGTGCCAGACCAGCTCGTGCCGGCCGGCCGACTGCACGCCGTCCATCAGCGTGCTGACCAGCTTGCCCTGCAGATCGTAAACGCGCAAGACGACGTGCTGCGCGGCAGGAAGTTCGTAGTCGATCACGGTCTGCGGGTTGAACGGGTTGGGGTGGTTCTGGGCCAGGTGCAGGCTGCCGGCATCCGGCACCGAGGTCGGCGTGGTGGCCACGCGCAGCGGCCAGAACGCGATCGCCCGGTTGGCGGCGATGGTGGCCGCGCCGCCGGCGTAGCGGTTGCCGTATGCGTAGGTGAAACCCACCTCGCGGGTGTGATCCTGGATGCCGGTCGTGAAGTAGTTCGTCTCCGGCGGCGGCGCGTAGATCGTGATGTTCTTGAACTGCATGACGATCAGACCGTCGCCGGTCTCGGTGGCGTGGTGGGCGGGGTCGTGCAGGATGATCTGGAAGGTGCAGTTGCCCGAGTAGCTGCTGCCGTCGTAGTTGCGGAACCCTTGCCACTGCACGATGAAGCGGTGTTGCGCCGTGTCGTGGTAAGTGAAGACCTGGCCGTTGGCGAGGTCGGTCCAGAAGGCCGCCACCATGGCGCTGGGCGACCCGTCGGCCGGCATCATCCAGTTACGGTAGTGCACCAGGTAGGTGGCGCCGAAGGCGAGCCAGCCGTTCGAGCAGATCGACACGCGCGAGTAGGTCTGGCCGTAATGATTGAAGGCGAACGGCAGGTCGACCGTGCGCGTCTCGTCGTCGTGCCGGTAGGTGTCGCTGATGCCGATGTTGGTGCCGATCGTGGAGATCTCGTGCCAGTTGTAGGTGGGCGCCAGCTCGTGGTTGTCGCCGTTGTTGAAGGCCCAGTAGCCGTAGGCGCAGGGACCGGTGGGGTCGCCCACGCCCGCGGTGCCGATGGTCACGGGATACTCGAGCACCTGCGTGCCGCCCTCGGCGAAGGTCAGCGTGACCTTCAGGGCCGTCAGGTGGCCGCGCAGGCAGCTCGGCGAGACCGAGATGGCGAACGGGTTGAACTGCGTGATCTCGCCGTCGGCGGCGACCGGTCCCCAGGTGCCGCCGCCGTCGGTCACCGTCACCCACGGGCTCGTGCAGGTGAGCGTGCCGGTGACGCCGGTGGTGGCCAGGTTGCCCACGTTGCCGAGGGTGAAGCTCACGTTGCCCGACTCGCCCGGGTCCACGTTGCCGCCGGGGCCGCTGAACGTCATCGCCACGAGCGCCCCGCGCGGGCCGTGCACCGGCAGGTCCACCAGGCTCGTCCAGGTCTGGCCGCTGCCCGTCGCGTCGAGCCGAAGCGCATGGACCACGCCGCCGGGCGCGTCGCCGGCGACCTGCACCCGGAACGTGCCGGTGACCACCGCGCCGCCCGCCACGGTGCCGTAATCGGCCACGCCGTCGATCACCGTCACGTGCGGCGTGGGCGACGTGAGCGTCGCCGTGGCGTCGACCACGCTGTTCATCCCCGCGTTGTGCAGCGCGATCGACACGTCGAGCACCTCGCCGGGATTGGCGATGCCGTTCCCGTTGCCCTGCGCCTCGCGCAACGAGACCATGTCGAGGTCGAGCGACCGCGCCACCGGGCCGACCGCGGTCGCTCCCAGGTATGGCCGCAGGTTGACCCCGGTGACGGTGACGAGCACTTCGCCGCCCGCCGCGCCGGCCAGCGATAGCACCGCTTGGCCCGCCGCGTCGGTGTAAGCCGTGTCGCGCACCTGGCCGAGCGCCGCCTGGTAGACCGCCACCCGCGCTCCTGCGACCGGCACGCCGCCGCGCGACACGGTCACCGGCAGCGCGTTGGCCTCCAGGGAGACCGCGGCCGGATGCTCGACCACGATCGACGCCGGCACCGCCGTGAAGATCTCGGTCGCCGCGTCGCCCATGATGTTGTTCCACGTCGACCAGGCCCACACGTAGTTGCCCTCGGTGACGCCGTAGTTCTTGTACATGTTCAGCTTGCCGCGGGTCAGCGCCGGGCCCGTGCGGAAGTCGCCGCTGGTCAACAGGCCGTGCATCACGCCGAGGAACACGCAGTTGTTGTAGCGCGTGTTGGTGCCGGTGGTGGCGGTGCCGATCGAGGCCACGCCGCCGCCGTTGGTCGCCCGCAGGAAGGCCTCGCTGCGACAGGTCGTTTCGGAGCGGAAGCTGCCGGTGCCGCAGGTCATGATCACCGAGAACGGCAGTTTGCGGCCGTTGGTGAGGTTCAGGATGTGCGACGACGCCATGCCGCTCATATACCAGTAGCCACGGTAGGTGAAGATCGATTCGCCCTGGTTGATCGTGGCGATCATCTGGTTGAGGAAGTTGCCGCTCCAGATCGTGTCGACCCGCGTGTAACCCAGCCGCAGCAGTTCCTGCTTGACGAACTGGTTGACGAAGACGCAGCTCCAGCCCGACGTGGACGGATCGCCGGTCAAGCCGGCCGTGGTGAACCAGTTCGTGCTGCCCAGGTCGGGATCGCTCTCGTAGTCGACGATCTTGTCGACCACGGTCTGCAGCTGGCTGGTGCTGGTCACCGACAGGCGGCCGATGTGGATGTCCGCCAGCACGTCCGGGCCATCCAGCGTGGTGTACATGTGATCGCCCTCGCCGCCGTAACCCGAGTATCCCTCGATCCAGGTGGGGATCGCGATGGTGCCGTTGGCGTCGCCCACCAGCGTGACGAATTCCAGCGGCGGTTGCAGGGTATCGTACTGGGCCTGCAACCAGCTCTTGATCGACGTGGTCGTGTTGCCGGTGGTGGCCGTGGTCACCACCAGCACGTTGTAGCCCTGGCGCCGCCGCCACTCGGCCAGCCGCTCGACGATGTTGACGACCGTGCTGTTGTTCGGGCAGATCAGGATGTACGACCCCGGTCCCACGTGCACGTCGACGCCCCGGGTCCATCCGATGATCTCCTGCTCGAAGATCGTCGCGAACGACTCGGCGATGCCTGTGCTGGGCGCGGCCTTGTCGGCGCGGTCGTCCCGGCCTTCGAAGAGCACCTCGACGGTCATCCGGCGGGCGACGTCGGTGCGCCCGCTGGCGGGGTCGTGCGCCACGGGGCTAAAGGTGATCGGCACCACGCGCTGGCCGTGCATGAGCGCGGGTTCGCCCACCAGCACCTCGGGTTCGCTCGCGGCGGCGGCCGCGTACCAGGTGGCGTCGAAGGTCGGGGTGGATGCCTTGTCCGCCTCGACGACCGGCTCGACGGGCGCCAGGGCGAAGGTGCCGACCGTCGCCAGCTCGTGGTCGACCAGGCGCGCGGTCACGCCGCTGCCGGACGGCAGGGCCACCAGGCGGGTGATTGTCGGCAGCGCGGGCTGGCCCGGCAGGCCGCGGTGGCCGCCGTCGGCGATGTCCAGGCTGCGGAAGGTGCGGCCGGCCAGTTCTTGGTCGGCCACGTCGACACTCGGCAACTCCAGCACCAGCGTCAGGCCGTTCGCCTTGGTCGCCGCGACGGCGACCGAAGGACTTCCCGCAGCGGCGCCCGGCACGAGCGCGATGGAGGTGGCTGGGCCGGTGGCGGCGAGGGCCGTCGTGGCGGCGACCAGCAGGGTCAACACGGGCAGCAGGCAATAGCGGCGCATGGGAGTCTCCGTGACGATCGCGGTGCGGTGCGCGGCCGTAGGGCAGGCGGAGGTCGGTCGTACGGCCGGTCGAGCGGACATGATCATACCACATGCAGGAATCGCATGCATCAAGGGAATTCAGAGGGCGCTGGCGACTGTTTGCCGCCTGGGTGAAGCGCCCATGCAGACCCCCGCCCCCGTCGGCCGCCGTCCTGAACCGGACGCCCCAAGTCGAGGCCAGCCCGACTTCGCGCGCGCCCGGCACCCGCAGTGGTGTGACCAGCGATGCCAGCCGGGGCCGTCGCGCTGACGTCCCGCATCAACGATAAAGCGCCTTGATCGCCGACCAGGACTGCGCTTCGATGGCCGTCGTATCCGGATACCAGATTACAAGCGCGGCGTCGGTGATCACTGTCGTCGGCATCTGGAGGATGTTACAGGGCGTGGCATATGACAAGCTAGCCCATATTTCAACATCTCGGCCGGCCCACCCCTCGAGCGTCGCGCCAAAAAGAGGGCGGAACCCATAAACGCCCTCGTAGGATCCCGGCGACATAGGATTCGGCATCCTGGATTCGAAACCGAGCGTGGGCGAACTGGCGGGATGACTGATGTAAACCACAGGTGGAACTTCCCAAACGACCATGTAATATTCGAAGACCCCGCATAGAAGCAACCCTGAGAACAATTCTCCCTCGAGGTACACGCCGATGCTATCGGCCGTCGCGAGGTCGGCCGGTAAAGTCATTTCGTGAACTAGCGAACCCCATGGACCAATGGTTCCGACTAGATCCGCCAGCGGGATATGAATTTGTGGATAGGCAGGAACACTAAGCAATAGCGCGACAGCAACGAGACAGATCAGTCTTGGCATTTCTCAACCTCCTGCTACTCGTCCCCACCTACACGAAAACCCGTTCTATCGCATTCTCGCCGGC
>CAZVWL010000155.1:0-7116 GCA_964630845.1 uncultured Fibrobacteraceae bacterium | reverse complement strand
GGCCTCGCGCGGCGTGCGCACCAGCTGGTTGGCGATGCCGTCGATGGTGTCGCGCTTGCGCAGCGGGTTGGGCGGCGCGTCGGGGCGCACGGTCACGTCGAGCACCACCGGCTGCGAGCGGCCCAGCAGCCAGACCGTGCCGTCGTCCGGGCGCACCTTGGTGGCGTCGATGGCCGCGAACACGCAGAAGGCGAGGGTCAAGGCGCCGAGCACGAAGAAGACCGGCCGGGCCCCGAGCAAATGCTGGGCGCGGACCACGCGGCTCGTGGTGGCGACGACCGGCGGCATGTTCCGTCCGTTCCGGCCCCGACGGCGGGGCGCAACTCCTGGATGCTCTGCTCCAATCAAGCAGGGTAACGGGCAAGGCGCCGTCGATCAATCCCCACCGCGCATCAAAACCCTGCGCATGACCGGGCCTGTCCTTAGACGCACGGCCGCCCGGCCAGGTTGCATGGCCAGGCGGGGGCTGTTGGCGGGGTCGGGTCGTGTGGTCAGAGATCGTCCAGCCGCAGGCTGCCGTAGCCTTGCAGGCCGTGGCCGAGCCACGCCGGGTGCTCCGGTTCCAGGCGCTCCCGCAGGGCCAGCGCAGCGGTGCGATGCGCCTCGCCGCAGCAGAGTCCCGAGCCGAGGGCCTGGTAGAACAGCGCCGCGAAGTGCCGGGCCGGCCGGCTGTAGATCGGCAGGGCCGTGCCCACGAACGTGGACGACCCCGCGTGCCGGAACCGCTGACCCAGCCAGGCGAGGCTGCACCAGCTGTTGGAGAAGATCAAGGGCGGCAGGCCGCCGGTGCCGAGCTGCTCCGGCAGCACCGGGCCGTCGTCGAGCAGCCAGCCGGCGGCGGTCAGCTCGTCCCGCAGCGACGGGCCGCGCCCGGCGCCCACCGGCACGGGCGCGCCGTGGGCCGCGTAGGCGGCCGTCGCGTGGTCGAGGACCGAATCGACGGGGTCTACCCCGAGGATCTCCATCTCCATGCCCACCAGCTCGTCGACGGTCTGGGCGGCGGGGTGGCCGGCGGCGGCCATCAGTCCGGCCAGCCAGCGGTTCTCGCCGGCGCCCGAGCGTTCGGGCGGCTGGCTGGTCGGGGCGGCGAAGTGCAGACCCTGGTAGAGCATGGCGCGGCTGGCGAGCAGGCCGGGCGTCACCGCGCCGGGAATCCGCAACCGGGCCGACGCGGGGGCGGCCGCTTCGAGGGCGGCGTCGATGCCGTCGGCCTCGCGGAACATCAGGCGGCGGATCTCATCGCGGCCGTGGCCCGGCACGAACAGGATCTCCGGACAGTGCCGCTGGTCGGGCTCCAGCCCGAACAGCGCGTGGCTGTGCCGCTGCATCCAGAGGCGCGGCGGGTCCACCTCGGGCACGCGGGATCCGTGCTCGGCGGCGCAGATCGGGGCCGTCTCGAGCAGGAACGCCACACCGTTGTGCAGCCAGTGCCAGGGCACGCCCACGAGGTCCGGCGGGGTCAGCAGGTGGTATCCGACGAGATCGTCGCGATCGGCCTGGCCGCTGGCCGGGGTCCGGGCTCCCGGGCGGTCGGCGTCGGGCCGGAAGGCCTCGGGCTGCAGCGCCGTCACCGCCTGGAAGAGCCGCAGGCCAACCTCGCGCAGGTGCTCGGTGATGGCCGGCCCGTCCAGACCCTGCCGCTCCTGCAAGGCCGGCACGCGGTCGGCCAGGGTACGGGCCTCGGCCAGCAGGCGCCCAGATTCCGGACAGGCAATGATTCCTGACAGGTCGATGTCGATCCAGCGCATGAGGCCTCCCTGCCGGCAGGGCCAGCGATCGCGCGCGAACAAGGGGTCGGGGGGCCGATGGTCGCCCGCCGGCCGCGGTTCGCGGTCCGTCCGGGTCGGGCTTTGCAGGAGGCGTGCCGGACCTCGCGGTCCGCTCGGAAACAAGAAGGACCACCTGGCGGTGGTCCGGCTGCCGGGCGACGGGCGATCTGGTCACCGGCCGCGGGATTGTCTTCTTGGTGCCCAGGGGGAGACTCGAACTCCCACGAGGAAACCCCCACTACGACCTGAACGTAGCGCGTCTACCAGTTCCGCCACCTGGGCACCGGGGTCCGCGACCGGTCGCCGACGGGGGCGTTGGGGTCGCGGGCGGGAAACTTATGCCTACTGCGCCCCCCTGTCAACCGGTTCCTCGCGCATCCACCAGCTTGTGCCCAGGAGATTGTTGCTGGCCCCGGTGGATGCAACCTCCTTGAGCGAAACCCGCTTGCGTGCTAGCTTGCCCAACGACCCGCACCCCCGGACCCGAGGAACCATGGCCAACGCCAAGACCCCCAGCGGCATCAAGATCATCGCCCAGAACCGCAAGGCCTGGCACGAGTACGAAATGCTCCAGCGCCTGGAGGCCGGCATCGTGCTGCAGGGCAGCGAGGTGAAGGCGCTGCGCGAGGGGCGGGCCAACCTCGGCGACAGTTACGCCGAGATCAAGGCGGGTGAGGTGTGGCTGGTGAAGCTGCACATCGGGCCGTACGAGATGGCCAACCGCCAGAACCACGAGGCGTTCCGCCGGCGCAAGCTGCTCTTGAACCGGCGCGAGATCCGCAAGCTGCAGCCGAAGCTCGACGAGGGCGGCCGCACCCTGGTGCCGCTGAAGCTGTACTTCAAGCAGGGGCGCGTGAAGGTGGAGATCGCGCTCGCGCGCGGCAAGAAGCTGCACGACAAGCGCGAGGACAAGGCCAAGCGCGACGTCGAGCGCCAGATCGCCAAGATCACCGGACGGCGCGGCTAGCAGCCGGCCCGATCGCCGAAGGAGTGGCATGAGCAACGTCGAGCCCCGCCCGCGCCGCCGAACCGCCGGGACCGCCATCGGCCCGAAGCTGCGCAGCGTGGCGGCCCTGCTGTTGATGCTGGCCGCCGTGGCCGCGCTGCCCCCCGGCGAAGCCCTCGCCCAGGCCGACCCCGCCGACAGGAGCGCCACCGACGACCCCCTCGGCTGGCGCCGCCTCGACCCCGCCGCCCGCGACCTGTCCCTCACCGTGGACGACCGCACCGTGGGCCGCACCAAGCAGTTCTCCGGCCGCCGCCTGCTGGCCGGCTCCGAGGAGATCTACCTGCGCTCGGCCACCGCCGCCGAGCTGCTGCAGGCCAGCCGCCTGTGGCAACCCGTGAGCCGGCGCCTCACCTTGCGGGTGGGCCCGCAGGACTTCCGCTTCACCGACGGCAGCCGCCTGGTGTCGCTCGGCGAGCGCGACGTGCTGTTGCCGGTGCCCGTGCTGCAGGCCGAGGGCGATCTCTGGCTGCCGCTGGTCTTCGTCACCCAGATCCTCGCCCCGGAGGCGGGCCTGTTCGTCAACTGGCAGGCCGACGAGCGCCGGCTGGTGATCGGCCAGGTGGAGGTGAACGTCACCGAGCTGCGCGTCAACCCGCTGACGCGCGCCACGAGCGTGACGGTGGCCTGCCGCGAGCCGGTGAGCTTTCGCGCCAGCAGCCCCGAGGCGGGCGTCATCGAGCTGAAGCTGTACGGCGGGCAGGTGGACCTCGGCGCCGTGCGCCTGGATGCGCCGCGGGGTCTGGTGCGCTCGGTGCGCCCGAGCCAGCACGACGGCCACGCCCTGTTGACCGTGCGCGTCGACGACCTCGTGACCCGGTTCCGCACGCACACCGAGCGCGAGGGGCGGCACATCGTGCTGGTGGTCGAGGAGGAGCAGGTCACCGCGCTGCCCGAACCGGTGCCGCGCGGGCCGGCCGAGCTGTCGGTGCCCACCGGCCCGGTCGACGTCACCCGCCGCCTGGCCATCCGCACCGTGGTGATCGACCCCGGCCACGGCGGCAGCGATCCGGGCGTGCTGGGTCCGGACGGCCTGCTCGAGAAGACCGTGAACCTCGAGGTGGGCCTGCGCCTGGCCGAGTACCTGCGGCAGCAGGGGATGCGCGTGGTGCTGACCCGCGACGACGATCGCCACCTCGGCCTGGCCGAACGCGCCGAGATCGCCAACACCGCCGGCGGCGACATGTTCGTCTCGCTGCACTGCAACGGCTGGACCGGCGCCGGCGCCCGCGGCCTGGAGACCTACTTCCTGTCGCCGGCCAAGAGCGAGTGGAGCCGCCACCTCGAGTCGGTGGAGAACCGCGAGCAGGGCGCGCCAGCCGACGTCGACTTCATCGTCTGGGACCTCGTGCAGACCCGCTACATCTCCTCGAGCAGCGACCTCGCCGAGGTCATCCAGGCGGAGGTCAGCCGCGCGCTCGGCTTGCCGGACCGTGGCGTGCGCCAGGCCGGTTTCCGCGTGCTGGTGGGCGCCTGGATGCCCGCGGTGCTGATCGAGATGGGCTTCTTGACGCACCCCGACGACGCCCGCCAGCTGCGCACCGACCGTTACCAGCGCGCGCTCGCCAAGGCGATCGGCGACGCGATCCTGGTGTACCGCGACCGCGTCGCGCGCAGCGTCCCCGAGATCGTGACCGAGGAGCAGCGATGAGCGACGCCCTGCCTCCCCGCCCGCCGTCGACCGCCTCGTCGCGACGCCGCCGCGGCCAGAAGGCCGGCGCGCTGCGCTGGCCCTTCTGGGTGGCGCTGGTCGTGCTGATCGGCGTGGCGGCCTGGTACCTGCTGGACCTCGGTCGCGGCGATGCCGAGACCGACGGCGACCTCGACCTGTCGGCGCCGCCGGTCGTCGAGGAATTGCCCGCCGGCGACCGCGCCGTGATCCTCGTGTTCCCCGAGTGGGACGCCAGCGGCTTCCTCACCGAGCGACGACGCATCCCGAGCCGCGGCCTGCCGGAGGAGGACCTGCGCGCCGTCGTGCAGGGCCTGCTCGACGGCCCCACCATCAGCGGGGCGGCGCGCCCGCTGCCCGAACGCGCCCGCCTGCTGTCAGTTTTCCTGGACAACCAGGAACGCCACGCGGTGCTGGATTTCAGCGCCGAGCTGGTCACCCGCCACCCGGGCGGCAGCGCCTCCGAACTGGCCACCCTGACCTCGCTGCTGCGCACCGTGGCCCTGAACTTCCCGACGCTCGAGACCTGCCGCGTGATGGTCGACGGGGCGGCGGTCGAGACCCTGGCGGGCCACCTGGCCCTGGACGCCGCGTTCGAATTGAAGCGCTGGCTATAGCGGACACACACCACCAACCCGGAGCCGAGGCCGGCCGTGGGCCGGCCAGGAAGGGCGAAGCGACATGATCGAACGCAGCGGCGGCCGCACGGCCACCCAACTGAGGCCGACCCGCATCACGCGCGACTACCTGCCGCATGCGGAGGGGTCGTGCCTGATCGAGATGGGCAACACGCACGTCGTGTGCACGGCGACGATCAGCCACGGCGTGCCGCGCTGGCTGAAGACCGCCGGCCAGGGCTGGGTGACCGCCGAGTACGGCATGCTGCCGCGCTCGACCGACGAGCGCATGCGCCGCGAGTCGGCCGGCGGCGGCGGCCAGAGCGGCCGCACGATGGAGATCCAGCGCCTGGTGGGCCGCGTGCTGCGCACGGTGACCGACCTGCACGCCCTCGGCGAGCTGACCGTCACCCTCGATTGCGACGTGATCCGCGCCGACGGCGGCACCCGCTGCGCCTCGATCAACGGCGCGGCGGTCGCCCTCTGGGACGCGCTCGACCGGCTGCGCCTGCGCAAGCACCCCATGCGCTCGCTCGTAGGCGCGATCAGCCTCGGCGTGGTGGAGGGCAACATCCTGATGGACCTCGACTATCGCGAGGACTCCAGCGCCGAGACCGACATGAACGTGGTGATGGCCGAGGGCGGCGGTCTGCTCGAGATCCAGGGCACGGCCGAGCGCATGCCCTTTGCGCGCGCCGAGCTGGATCGCATGCTCGACCTCGCCGGCGCCGCCATCACGCGCATCAACGAACTGCAGCGCAAGGTGCTGGGGATCTAGGGGACCCGCCGTCCGGAGGTGATCGCATGACCATGCCCGCGCGCACCGTGGTGCTCGCCAGCCGCAACCAGGACAAGCTGCGCGAGCTGCGCCGCATCTGCGCCGGCCTGCCCTTGAAGGTCGTGGCGAGCGACGATTTTCCCGGCCTGCCCGAGGTGATCGAGGACGGCACCACCGCCCTGGGCAACGCCACGCGCAAGGCGCTGGTCACCGCCGCCTACACCGGCGAGATCGCCGTGGCCGACGACACCACCTTCCAGATCCGCACCCTCGGCGGCCTGCCCGACGTATTCGCCTCGCGCTTCGCCGGCCCCACGGCCACGTACGCCGACAACGCCGCCCTCGCCCTGGAATTGCTGCGCGGGGTGCCCGACCAGTCGCGCGACGCGCGCTTCGAATCGACGCTCGTGTGGATCGACCCGCGCCCGCACCCCAGCCTGCACGCCGAGCGCGCGGCGCCGGCCCACGCGCGCTGGCTGCACAACCCGTACGCGCGGTCGATCGCGCTCGATAAGGGCGTCGACGAGGCCGCGTTCTGGAACGCCCTTTTCGACCGCCGCCGCGTCTGGGCCGACTACGTCGCCCAGGCCGCCACCCTGCCCATGGGCTGGGGGGCCGACACCACGCGCGCCGCGCAGATCGTCCAACGCCTGGTGGCGCCCTACCTCGGCGGCGGCCGCCCCGCCGACGCCGCCGCCGACGCGGTCTGGCTGCCGGACACCCGCATCTGGACCGCCGCCGGCCCGGACGACCGCACCACGCCGCCCACCCTGGTGGCGCCCGACGGCCTGCCCGCCGACGCGCCCGGCCGCGCGGTGAACGAGGCGGTGTGGCTTGAGCTGGCCGCCGAGGGGCGCCTGCTCGGGCGCATCGGCCACCAGCCGCTAGGCACCGGCGGCTTCGGCTACGACCCGATCTTCATCCCTGCCGGCTCCGACCGCACCCTGGCCGAGCTGGCCCTCGACGAGAAGAACGCGATCAGCCACCGCGCGCGGGCGCTGCGGCGGTTGCTCGAGGTGGTCAGCCGGGTGTATGGGGGTTGAGGGTTGGCGTGGTGGGGGTGTGTCGCTGGCGCGTCGCGTTGGTGTCGACGGCGGGCGCGTGGGGGCGTGGGCGTGTCTGCGGGCATTGACAGGGGCCGCGGCGGGGTCTATCAATTCCAGTCCCGCGCCGGCGGCGGGGGGATTTCAGGTCGGGGCGGAGCGCAGGCCGGTAGCGCAACGGCCTTGGGAGCCGTGGGGCGCAGGGTCAAATCCTGTCGCCCCGACCAATGAACT
>CAZVWL010000154.1:0-7191 GCA_964630845.1 uncultured Fibrobacteraceae bacterium | reverse complement strand
GGTGGTTGCCGCGCGAGGTGCCGCCGGGTCACACGCTGCACGCCCGGCTCGGTCCGCTCGAGCTGCATCTGCACCGCACCGAGAGCGAATGGGAGCTCGCCTTCACGCAGCAAGAGGAGACCAGCCTGCCGACCACGGCCGCGATCGCCGTGCTTGCGGGCGGGCTCGAGCCCACCCGCGCCCGCGAACGGATCCTGCTGGCGCGGCCAAGGCATCAGGTTCACCTGCGCCCGCAGCTGGCCGATCGGTCCGTGGTCATCCGCCCACGCGAGCCCGTCATCCTGCCCAGCGGCGAGGAGACGATCATGTACATGTCGTCGCCGGTGAGCGTGCGGCTGGAGGTGGGCGAGCCGCCCACGTTGCTGCGCGAGTTGCCCATGCTGCGGCTTTCGGACACGTGGTTCGGCCCGTCGACGCGCGAGGGCGAGCTCTGCTATTCCGGCAAGACGCACGCCCGCCACGAGCTGCACGAGGTGCCGCGCCGCGTGCACCGCGCCTTGACCCCGGTCACGATCCACAACCGCGCGACCTCGCCGTTGCCGCTGGACAAGATCAGCCTCCCGGTACCCTTGCTCTCGCTCTACGGGGCGCCCGACGGGTCGCTCTGGACCCAGGGCGTCTCGCTCGCGCGCACCGGCGACAGCGACATGGCCGCCCTGCGCATCGACAGCAAGCCGCCGGCCGTCGCCGGCAAGACCACGCTCGTCTGCGGCCCGCGCGAGCTGCAGGCGCGCGGCGGGCTGGTGCGGGCCTTCAGCCTCCTGTTCGGGGAGTGACGCGACATGGGTGACACGCTGCGCGGCTTGCTGCAGGGCGACACGCTGGTGATGATCCTGCGCGCGACCGTCCTGCTCATCGCGGGCTTCGTGCTGGCCGGCCTGGCGTCGCGGCTCGTGCGTCGCGCGCTGGCCAGGAAGCTGTCCGGCCATCACCAGCAGCTCTTGCGCCGGGTGGTCTACTACGGCATCGTGATCCTGTTCGTGACCTCGGCGCTGCGCGAGCTCGGCTTCAGCCTCACCGTCCTGATGGGGGCGGCCGGCGTGCTCACCGTGGCGGTCGGCTTCGCCTCGCAGACCTCGGCCTCGAACCTCATCAGCGGCCTGTTCCTGATCGGCGAGCGCCCGTTCGCGATCGGCGACGTGATCAAGGTGGGCGCCACGACCGGCGAGGTGCTCTCCATCGACGCCCTCTCGGTGAAGCTGCGCACCTTCGACAACCTCTTCGTGCGCATTCCCAACGAGACCCTGATCAAGACCGAGGTCACCAACCTGACGCGGTTCCCGATCCGCCGGCTCGACCTCGCCGTGAGCGTCGCCTACAAGGAGGACATCGGCCGGGTGCGCGAGGTGCTGATGTCGGTGGCCGACCGCGACCCGCTCTGCCTGGACGAGCCGACGCCCCTGTTCATCTTCCAGGGTTTCGGCGACTCGGCCCTGAACATCCAGTTCTCGGTCTGGGCCCGGCGCGAGAACTTCCTCGCCCTGCGCAATTCGATCTCGGCCGACATCAAGGCCGCCTTCGACGCCGCCGGCATCGAGATCCCGTTCCCGCACCGCTCGCTCTACGCCGGCGAGGCGACGCGCCCCTTCCCGATCACGATCGTGCCGGCGGGGTCGGATGCCCCGCTTGTCAGGAGCGACGATGTCGCGGGTGAATGAGCTCCTGAAGAACGCCGTCGCGGCGGCGGCCGCGTTCCGCGACTACGACCAGACCGCGACCGACGCCATCGTGCGGGCCGTGTACCTGCGCGCCCTCGACGGTCGGATCACGCTGGCGCGCATGGCCGCCGAGGAGACCGGCCTCGGTGACTGGCGCGACAAGGTGCTCAAGAACGTCATCGCCACGCAGCTGGTTTACGAGGATATCCGCCGGCAGCGTACCGTGGGGGTGATCGGCGAGGACGCCTGCGGAGGCCTGGTCGAGGTGGCCGAGCCGGTGGGGCCGGTCCTCGGCTTCGTGCCGGTCACCAATCCGAGTTCCACGACGATGTTCAAGATCCTGATCGCCCTGAAGACACGCAACCCGCTGATCATCAGCCCGCCGATGGCCGCGCGCCGCACCTGCGTGGCCGCCGCGCAGGCCTGCGCCGAGGCGGCCGAGGCGGCCGGCGCGCCGGCGCACGCCATCCAGTGGCTCGAGAAGCCGACGCCGGCCGCGGTCCAGGAGCTGATGAACGACCGTCGCCTGGCCCTGATCCTGGCCACCGGCACGACCGGCCTGGTGCAGAAGGCCCTGCAGACGGGGCGGCCGGTCCTGGGCGTGGGGCCCGGCAACGTGCCGGCCTACATCGGCGCCTCGGCGGACGTGCCTTACGCCGTGCGCAGCATCCTCGAGTCGAAGCTCCTGGACAACGGCACGGTCTGCGCCAGCGAACAGGCCGTCGTGGTCAAGGCGGTGGTCGCCGACCGCGTCGCCGCCGAGTTCGCCGCGCAGGGAGGCTATTTCCTGACGCCCGCGCAGATCGAGGCCGTCGGCCGCATCGCGTGGGACGCCGAGCGCCGCACCATGACCGCCACGGTGGTCGGACAGCCCGCGCGCCGCATCGCCGAGAGCGCAGGGTTCGCCGTGCCCGAAGGAACGCGGGTGCTGCTGGCGCGCCTGGACGGGGTCGGCCCGCAGCATCCGCTGTCGGGCGAGATCCTGGCGCCGATCCTCGCCTTCTACATCGAGCCTGATTTCGACGCCGCCATCGGGCGCTGCTCCGAGATCACCCGCTACGGCGGCACCGGCCACACGGCAGTGATCTACTCGAACAACGACGAGCGCATCGCCTACTTCAGCCGCGCCATCGACGCCGGCCGCATCCTGGTGAACGTGCCGTCGACGCAGGGCGCGCTCGGTGGCATGGTGACCTCGCTCGAACCCTCGTTCATGCTCTCCTGCGGCCCCGGCGGCGGCAACGTGCTGATGGACAACATCACGGCGCGGCACCTGCTGAACGTGCGACGGGTGGCGCGGCGGCGGCCGAATCCGAAGTGGGCGGGGCTGGACCGCGAGGTCTACCTCGACGAGGGCGTGACGGCGGAGGAACTCGCGCGGCGGTTTCATCGTAATTTCTAGATCGTTTCCTCGCGATCGTGGCGGCCTGCGGGTGGCTTCGCCTGCTGCGGCCCCTTAAAGCGGATAATAACAGTAGACAATTGTGCCGTCGTCTTTTACGCTCCTCGCCCTGTTCCGGCGGGGTGAACCCTGGCGCGACCGCAAGTCGCCCACTCCATCGGAGCTTCAGTTCGAGAGTCAGCACGTCAGAACGGAGCAATCTTCATGCGCATCGCCAAGCAGTCCATTCCCGCCAGGATCCAGGTTCCGGGCGCCGTCGCGCGCCAGGAACTGAATTTCGGCGATGCGACGGGGTACGGCATGTTCGCCGGCGAGTATTTCTCGCTGGCGGCCGGGACCGATATCGCGCCGCTGCTGAAGGGCCTCGAGGACGATCTCTGCCAGTCTCCGCACTGGGGATATCTGCTCGCGGGTGACGTCACCGTCACGTACAAGGATGGAGGGAAGGAATCCGTCGCCGAGGGCGACCTCTTCTACTGGCCGCCCGGCCACTCGGTCAGCGTGGTCCAGGACGCCGAGCTCATCCTGTTCAGCCCGCAGGTCGAGCACTGCCGGGTCGTGGACCATCTCCACCGGCAGCTATCCGGCTGAGCCGGAACTCCGGGGCCTGGACGGTGGTTCGCGGCTCGATCCGAACGCGAACCACCGTCTGGAGATCAGTTGAGGGCGTGACGCGGGCCGGGGCACCGGCTATCTTGGTCGCAGCCCCACACGCTGCGGAGCGACCATGACCCTGCCCGAACTGGCGATCAAGCGCCCCGTCACGACCCTGATGATCCTGGTCAGCATGCTGACCATGGGCGCGGTCGCCATCTCGCGCCTGCCTCTGGCTTTCATGCCCGACATCCAGGAACCCGAGCTGTTCGTGCAGGTGCCGTACAACAACGCGTCGCCGGAGCAGGTCGAGCACATGATCGTCAGACCGCTCGAGGACGCGCTCGGCTCGGTCAAGGGGCTGCAGTCGATGTGGTCGCGCTCGGGGCCCGAGGGCGGGCGCCTGCGGCTGAGCTTCGACTGGGGGGCGGACCTGCACCTGGCCCGGGTCGAGATCTGGGAGCGCATCGACCGTATCCGGCGGGATCTGCCCGAGGACATCGGCGACATCGTGGTCAGCCGCTCGTGGTCGGGGCAGGGCGAGGAGATGCCGATCGTCGAGGTGCGGCTGGCCAGCAAGCGCGACCTCTCGGCGAGCTACGACCTGCTCGAGCGCAAGATCCTGCGGCCGCTGGAACGGGTGCCGGGAGTGGCGAGCGTGCGGCTCGACGGGGTCAACCCGCGCGAGGTGCGGGTCAACCTGCGGCCGGAGGACCTGCAGCGCCACAACATCGACGTGCGGCAGGTGAGCCGGATCCTGCGGGGCGCCAACTTCGACCAGTCGCTCGGCCGGATCGACACCGGCGAGCAGCAGTTCCTGCTGCGCACGGTGGGCGCGTTCTCCACGCCCGAACAGATCGCCGGTCTGCCTCTGCGCGGCGACGGGTTGCGGCTGAGCGACGTGGCCGACGTCGACTATGCCGAGCCGCCCCTGGATTACGGCCGCCATCTCGACGGCAGCTTCGCGATCGGCATCTCGGTCACCCAGGAGAGCAAGGCCAACACCGTCGCCGTCTGCAACGCCCTCAAGCGGCGCATCGCGGCGATGGACGACGATCCCGAGCTGCAGGGCGTCTCGTTCATGGTCTGGTTCAGCCAGGGCGACGAGATCACCAAGACGCTGCGCGACCTCACCTACACCGGCATCTTCGGCTCGCTGCTCGCGTCGCTGGTGCTGTTCGTCTTCTTGCGGCGCGTCGCCAGCACGGTCTTCGCCGTGCTCTGCATCCCGCTGTCCCTGGTCGTGGCGCTGGGTGTGCTCTGGCTGGGCGGCGGCACGCTCAACACGCTGGTGCTGCTCGGGTTGATCGTGGGCGTCGGCATGCTGGTCGACAACGCCGTCGTCATCATGGAGAACATATTCCGGCACCGGGAGATGGGCGTCGAGCGCCGGCTGGCGGCGCGCCGCGGCGCGGGCGAGGTGGCCGTCGCGATCACGGCGGCCACGCTCACCTCGGTGATCGTGATCCTCCCGCTGGTGTTCAACAAGCCCAGCGAGATGAACCTGATCCTGCGCGAACTCGGCCAGACCGTGTGCCTGACCCTGCTGGCTTCGCTCTTCGTCTCCCAGACCCTGATCCCGCTGGCGATGACGCGGTTCATCCGCTCGCGGCCGCGGCCCAAGACGCGGGCCATGCTGCGGCTCGAGGCCGGCTATCAGCGCGTGCTGGCGTTCAACCTGCGGCATCGCTGGCTGACGCCGCTGATCGGCCTGGGCATCCTGGCATCGACCTGGTACCCGTTCCAGCAGGTCGACAAGAACTTCGGCACCTCGAACCCGGAACTCTTCGTACAGCTACGCATCCGTTTCACCGAGGAGGCGAGCTTCGACCGCAAGCGCGACCTGATCGTGGAGCTGGAGCGGCTGCTCGAGCCGCACCGCGAGGCGCTGTCGGCCCGGGCGATCTATTCGTTCTGGTCGGAACACTGGTCGATGCTGCGGGTGTACCCGCACCTCGGGGCGACCGACGACGCCACGCTCGGCCGCATCCGCGACACCCTGCGGGGTCTGCTGCCCGAGATCCCGGGCGTCGTCCTGACGATCGAGGACAACATCATGGGGTGGGGCCGCGGCGGCGGCCGCAACCGCATCTCCTTCAACGTCGTCGGGGACAACACGGCCACCTTGCAGGACCTCGGCGCGCGGCTGGTCGAGCGGCTGCAGATGGAGCCGGGTCTGCTCGACGTCTCCTCGCACGGTGAAGACGCCGCCGAGGAACTGCACGTCGTCGTCGATCGCGACCTGGCCACCAGGTACGGCCTCTTGCCCAGCCAGGTCGGGCAGATGGTCGGCCTGACGTTCCGCGGCAGCCGGCTGCCGCGCTTCCGCACGGACGAAGGCGAGCGCGAGATGCGCCTGGCCTTGGCCGAGCAGGAACGTTACGACGTGGACGACCTGCGCAACCTGCCGCTGTTCGCCGACGGCGGCGGATTGGTGCCCCTGGCGTCGGTCGCGGCGCTGGAGCCGGTGCCGGGGCCGGCGCGCATCCAGCGCAACAACAGGATGACCAACGTGCGGGTGTTCGCCCGCTACGAGCAGGGCACCTCGGATCACTGGCGCCAGCGGATCGCCGCCGTGCTCGACGATTTCGACTGGCCGGCCGGCTACAGCTGGAGCTTCGGCGAATGGGAGGAGCAACGGCGGGAGCAGTCACGCGAGATGTGGGTCAACCTGCTGCTGGCGCTGCTGCTGGTGTTCGCGGTGATGGCGGGCCTCTTCGAGTCGGTGCCGCAAGCGATCGCCCTGATGGTCGCGTTGCCGTTCGCCCTGGCCGGCGCGTTCTGGATGCTCTACCTGACCGGCACGGATTTCGACCAGCCGGCGAGCATCGGGTTGCTGCTCTTGATCGGCATCGTCGTGAACAACGGCATCGTGATGCTCGCGCACATCAATCACCACCGTTCGCGAGGGCTCGATCGTCATCACGCCATGCTGCGCGGGGGGCGTGAACGGCTGCGCCCGGTCATCATGACCGCCCTGACCACGGTCATCGGCCTGGTGCCGATCGTCGTGCAGCGGCCGAGCCTCGGCGGGGTCTATTACTACAGCATGGCGCTGGTGATCATGGGTGGGCTGCTCCTGTCGACGTTCCTGACCACCGTGCTGTTGCCGACGACGGCGGCGATCGCCGAGGACGTGTTCGCGTTCCTGCAGCGGGCCGGGCGGTTCGTGGCCGCTCGCGTGGTGCGACGCGCCGGTCGGCCGGCCCGGGAGCCGGGGCGCTAGCCACGTCGCTGACCACGTCGCGGAACAACACGGCGGGTCAACGGTGGAGCGTGGCCTTGACCGTCAGGGCCTCGCCGCGCGCGGTGTGCAGGCGCACCAGGTAGAGCCCGTCGGCGACCGTGGCGCCGCGCTCGTCGCGCCCGTCCCAGGTGATCCGGAACGACCCCGCCGCTTGCAGCCCCGGCGCCAGGGCGCGCACGCGACGTCCGCGCAGGTCGTGCACGGTCACCGCGACCACCTCCTGCTCGGCGAACTCGCAGCGGACCTCGAGGCCCAGGCCCGGGGCGTCGTGCACGGTCAGCGCCGGTTTG
>CAZVWL010000153.1:0-7198 GCA_964630845.1 uncultured Fibrobacteraceae bacterium | reverse complement strand
GCGGCCCGCCAGCACGGTCCAGCCGCCGGGCAGCGTGTAGGTGAAGAGGCGCGGCTGCGGGCCGCGCCGGCGATCGTCGTCGTGCATGGCCGCCTTCGCGGCGCCCGGTTCGACGCCGCTTATCAAAAACGTGGAACTCGACCGCCGGGTTGCAGTTCACCGCAGGGCACGCATATCCTATGCGGGCTCGTCCGGCCTGCCAAGTGGCCGGATCGTTTTTCGTTGATCGTTCGTCATGTCACCTCAACACCCGTCCTGCAAGGAGAGCTTCGGAGATGATCGAAGTACGCGACGTCACGAAGCGCTTCGGGAACACGGTCGCGCTCGACCGGGTGTCGTTCTCGGTGGCGCCGGGCAAGATCCTCGGCTTCCTCGGGCCCAACGGCGCCGGCAAGAGCACGACCATGAAGATCATCACCACGTTCCTGGCGCCCGACGGCGGCCAGGTGACCGTCGGTGGGGTCGACGTCCTGGAGCAGCCCCTCGCCGTCCGCAGCCGGATCGGCTACCTGCCGGAGAACGTGCCCCTGTACCACGACATGAACGTCGACGAGTACCTGACCTTCGTCGGCCGCGCCCGCGGGCTTGCGGGCGCCCGGCTGCGCGAACGGCTGGCGTGGTGCGTCGAGGCCTGCGGCCTGAAGGGCGAGTTCAAGAAGCGCATCAACGAGCTGTCCAAGGGCTACCGCCAGCGCACCGGCCTGGCCCAGGCGCTGATCCACGACCCGGACATCCTGATCCTGGACGAGCCCACCAGCGGCCTGGACCCCCTGCAGATCATCGGCATCCGGCAGCTGATCGGCAGCCTCGCCGGCCACAAGACGATCATCTTCTCCACGCACATCCTGCAAGAGGTCAGCCCGGTGACCGACCGGGTCGTGATCATCAACGAGGGCCGCGTGGTGGCCGACGGCCGCATCGGCGCGCTGACCGAGACGGCGATGGGCGACAACCGCGTGTACGTCACGCTGCGGCGCCCGGCCGGCGAGGTCGAACCCGTGCTGCGTGACCTGCCGCGCCTGAAGGCGCTGCGCCAGCTCGACGCCGCCACGTCCGACGCCTGCCGCTTCGAGCTGCGCGCCCCCTTCCAGCACGACCTGACCGGCGCCGTGGCCGCCCTGGCCTCCGAGCGCGGCTGGCCGCTGGCCGAACTGCACGAGTCGCGGTTCTCGCTCGAGGACACGTTCATCGCCCTGACGCGCGCCGCGCGCTCGCAGCGGGAGGTGGCTTGAGATGAACAACGCCGCCGTGGTCTTCCGCCGCGAATTCTCGAGCTACTTCAACAGCCCGATCGCCTACATCTTCATCATCGTGTTCCTGCTCTTGACCGGGCTGCTCTACATGCTGAACTTCTTCCTGGTCGGCCAGGCGGACATGCGCGGGTTCTTCGGCTCGCTGCCGCTGCTGTTGACCTTCTTCATCCCCGCCATCAGCATGCGCCTGTGGGCCGAGGACCGGCGCCAGGGCACCTTCGAGCTGCTGATGACCCTGCCGATGCAGCCCTACGAGGTGATGCTCGGCAAGTACTTCGCCGCCCTGGCCTTCTTCGCGCTCGCGCTGCTGGGCTCGCTGCCGATCCCGATCATGCTCAACACGCTGGGCAACCCTGACAACGGCACGCTGGTCAGCGGTTACCTGGGCGCCCTGCTCATGGGCGGCCTCTACCTCAGCGTGGGCATCTTCACCAGCGGCCTGATGCGCGACCAGATCTCGGCCTTCATCCTCGGGGTGATGGCCTGCCTGATCATGTGGCTGCTCGGCCAGACCTTCGTGGCCGCGGTGCTCGACGGCTGGGTGGACGGGCTCGGGCGCATGCTGCAGCAGTTCCTGGGCATGACCGCGCACTACGAACCGATGCTGCGCGGGGTGGTCGCCCTCGGCGATCTGGTCTACTTCCTGGCCCTCAGCGCGTTCTTCCTGTTCCTGAACGCCCTCTGGCTGGAAGGGAGGAAGTACTGATGAGCGACAAGCGACGCAATTTCCGCCTCACGTTCAGCGTGGCCACGGTGCTGCTGGCGGGCATCGCCGTGCTGCTGATCTCGGTGCTGGGCAACCTGCCCGGCGCCCGCCTCGACCTCACCGAGGACAAGCTGTTCACGATGTCGCCGGCGGCCGGCCGGATCCTGGCCGACCTCAAGGTGCCGGTGCAGGTGCGCCTGTACATCACGCCGGCTTCGCGCATGCCCACCGAGTTCAAGAACCTCGAGCGGGACATCAGCGAGCAGCTGCGCAACTACGAGCGCGTCTCCGACGGCAAGCTGCAGTTCTCGGTGCACAACCCGCAGGACGACGAGGACATGCAGCAGGAGCTGATGCAGAAGGGCATCCAGCCGTTCCAGGTGCAATCGGTCGACAAGGACCAGATCGGCGTCAAGCTGATCTGGAGCGGCATGACCATCGCCTACAAGGACCATCCCGACGAGGTGGTCCCGCGCCTGCTGCCGCAGACCCTGGCCAACCTCGAGACGCTCGTCATCGCGCCGGTCTACCGCCTGACGCGCGAGCGCGGGCCCAAGGTCGCCCTCTTCGCCCCGCTCCAGGAGGTGGATCAGCAGACGGCGATGATGTACCTGCAGCAGGGCATGCAGCCACCCCAGCCGCAGGATCGCTACACCATGGTGCGCCAGCTGCTCGAGCAGGAGCACTACACGGTGCAGCGGATCGAGCTGACCGAGGCGAGCCCGATCCCCGCCGACGCCGACGTCCTGGTCATCATGGGGCCCCGCGACCTGGCGCCGCGCCAGGTGTGGGAGATCAACCGGGCGCTCAGCAACGGCATGCCGGTGCTGATGGCGGTCCAGGCCCACGAGTACGGCTACCAGCCGGGTCAGCGCGGCACCTGGACCATCACCGGCCAGGCGACCGCGACGGGCCTGGAGGGCCTGCTTGCGGACCTCGGCCTGGCGCTGGTGCAGGACCACTTCATGGACCAGAACAGCCAGATGCTCGAGCTGCCGCGCGAGGTGAACCTCGGCGGCCTGCGCATGCAGGTGCGCGAGCCGGTGGACACGCCTGTGCAGATCCGCATCACGCAGGACCAGGTCAACGGCGACCAGCCCGTCACCAACCACATCGGCCAGCTGCTCTACCTGTGGGGCACACCGCTAGAGGTCGATCAGGCGCGTCTGTCCGGTCACGGTCTGGCGGTCGAGACCTTGTTCTCATCCAGCTACCGCAGCTGGCGCGTGCCGTTCGGCAGCGGCATGCTGACCGCCAACCAGATCGACCCGGCCGGCAAGCAGATGCTGGGTCCGCAGCCGCTGGCCGTGCTGGCGGCGGGCGAATTCCCCGACACGTTCGCCGGCCAGGAACCGCCGGCCTGGCCCGGCGTCGGGACCGAGGACGACGACGCGGCCGCCCAGGGGCCGCCGGCAGCGACGCCCCTGCGCCCGGCCGCGTCGCAGCTGCTGGTCGTCGGCGGCGCCAAGATGTTCGACGACATGGTCCTGCAGGGCGCCCAGAACGCGCTCCTGCTGCTGAACGCCGTCGACTATCTGGCGGGCAACCGCGACCTGCTGTCGATCCGCAGCAAGCAGCTCACCCAGCGCACCATCCGGCCCGTCAGCCCCGGCGAGCGCATCGCCTGGCAGCTGGTCGTGCTGGCCCTGGTGCCGATCGTGTTCATCATCGTCGGCGTGGCCCGGGCGGCGAAGCGGCGTGGCGAGGCCGCCAGGTATCGCCGCGAGCTGCAGGGCCGCGCCTAGCGGGGAGGTTGCCATGTTGAAGCGCAAGAACCTGCTCTGGCTAGGCGCGCTCCTGGTCGTGCTGATCATCGCGGCCACGGCGCAGAAGGCCGGCCATGAGCGCAGCACGAGCCGTCCGAGCAGCGAGGTCCTGATCGCCGGCAGCTGGGAACCGGCGGATCTGTCGCGGCTGGAGATCGGCCACGGCCAGGATGCGGGCGCGGTCGTGCTGACCAACGCGCCGGAGGGCTGGCTGGTGGCGTCGGCGTGGAACGCCAGGGCCAGCACCCAGCGCATCGACACGTTGCTGGGCAGCCTCGGCGGCCTGCGCGGCGAGTTCCGCAGCGACAGCCCGGCGGTGGTCGGCGACTATGGATTCTCGGACACCACCACCGTCACCATCGCCGGCTTCGACCGCACGGGCGGCGAGGTCTTCCGCCTGGAGATCGGTGGCGGTCCCGAACAAGGCGGCGCGGGCAACTTCGTCAAGCGGCCGGGCACCAGCGCGGTCTACCTGACGGGGCAGAGCCTGCTGAGCAACCTCGGGTTGTGGGGAGGTCCCGGCCGTCCCGAGAGCCGGCATTTCCTCGAGCTGCAGGCCTTCCGGATGGAACGCGAGGCGGTCGATGAGATCCGCCTCGAGGGCGAGGTCGCGCTCACGTTGACCAAGGTGCACACGATGATCGAGCCCGCGCAGACCGACACCGTGCACACCGAGCCGTTCGCCGACCGCAGCCAGTGGGAGTGGCGGCTCGACGGCGGTCGCAGCGCGGTCAAGACGAAGGCCGACGCGGTGCTCGGCGCGGTCACCAACATCCGCGCCCAGGACGTGGCCGACCCCACGGTCGCGCCCGCGCAGTACGGGCTGGAGCAGCCGGCCCGGC
The DNA here is from genome assembly GCA_964630845.1 of uncultured Fibrobacteraceae bacterium. GTDB lineage: Bacteria > Krumholzibacteriota > Krumholzibacteriia > LZORAL124-64-63 > LZORAL124-64-63 > Glo-17. The sequence goes on along the minus strand of CAZVWL010000153.1, from coordinate 2,631 downwards.
GCGTGGTGATCACGCGCCAGGACGGGTCGCAGAGCGTGCTCGCGTTCGGGCACCAGCGGCCGCCGGCCGGCACGGCGCCGGGCGGCTACTACGCGCGCCTCGACGGAGGCCCGACGATCTGGGTCGTGGGCGATTTCAACGTCAACAACATCTTCAAGACCCGGGCCGAGCTGCTGCCGGAGGACTGAGCGCGGCGGACGGACGGATCGGCCGGCGCCCCCCTGCCCGAAAGGCCGGGGGGCGCGGTCGTCTGAGGCTCAACGCCGTGGTGACAGACCATGCAGACCACGCCGGGCGATCCTCCGCACGAGCAACCCGCGGCACGACCCGAACGCGACCGCCAGCACGACCACCGACAGGGGCCAGCCCCAGGTCGGCGACTGTTGCAGCGCATGCTGCCAGAGGATCTGCGCGGGCCACACCAGCACCAGCAACCAGAAGAGCTGCCGGCTGGCCGTCTGCTCGCCGCGGCGCCAGGCGCGGCTGAACGGGACGGCCGGCAGCTGGCACTGGACCAGCAGCACGCCGACCTCGGCGGCCAGCACCGCGGCGATCACGGCGCCGGTCGCCTGCAGCCAGTCGAGCCCGCCCCGACCCAGGGCGAACGTGGCGGCCACCGGCAGGAACGGGACCGTGACCAGGGCCCGCACGAGGCGTCGGTGCATCTCGAGCAGCCGGCGACCGTCGAGCACGCCGCCGCCGACGAGCCAGGCCGCGCGCGGGTCGCCGGTGAAGGTCAAGACCGCCCCGAGCGACATCGCCAGCAGGGTGAGCAAGAGGGCGAGGTCGGTGGCAGGGTCGGCGGGGCCGTGGCCGGTCGAGCGCGCGGCCCGCAGCCAGAGCACGGCCACCAACAGCGGCGGCAGGGAGATCAGCTGGCCGGTCAGGCGCCAGTCGGCGCGCAGGTGCGCGCGCGCCTGCAGCAGCACCACGCGACCCTCGCGGCCGGACAGCCAGAGGCCGAGCCAGGCCGCGATCGGGCGCGTCCAGTCGACACGCCTGCGGGCTTGCCCCGGCGCCTCGGTCTCCACGCGCCTGGCCCGCCCGAGCCACCGCACGCCGCCGACGAGCAACAGCGCGCCGGTCGCCAGCGCGGCGGCGGCGCCTGCCTGCACGGGCCTGGCGCCACCGGCCAGGTCGGCCCAGGCGGCGAACCAGGCCATCGGGAACGTCAGCAGCGCCCAGCCGGACGTCTCGTCGGCTCGCCAGATCCCGCCCAGCAACGACCCAACCCCGCCCGCATTCGCCACGACCAGGATCAGCAGCACGCCGGCCAGTTCCACCAGGCGGCGAGCCGCCCCGCGTCCACACAGGCGAGCCAGTCCTTGCAAGGCCACCCCGAGGCCCGACGCGAGCGTCAGCGTGTGCAGCACGAGGCCGACCAGGGCGCCGGCGCCGATGGCCACGGGACTCTGCGCGGCGGCCACGAGCGCGATCAGCGGCAACACGGCGGCCGCCGCCGACACCGTCGCCACCCGGCGCAGCAACAGCACGCCGCGCGCCAGCAGCAGCTCGCGCTCGCTCAGCGGCCACCAGCCGCGCAGACGGCGGTCGTCGTCGGCCAGGATCAGCGGCACGGCGTCGCGCGCCGCCAGCAGGACGACCGCGCCGAGCTGCATGCCCATCATCACCGTGGCGGCCAGCCACGGCGCGGTCGCGGCCAGCCCGTGCACCACCGAGGCCACGCCTCCGGAGGCGAGCACCATCACGGCCAGCGCCAGCCGGCGGCCGCCTTCCGGGCCCAGGATGCCGCCGCCCTCCTGAGCGTGCCGCCACTGGCGCTGCCCCGCCGCCTCGTGGTCCAGGGCGCGGGCCAGGCCCAGCACGCGGCGCGCGTCGGCGCCGGCCAGGCGGATCAACCCGGACGACAGCGCCGTGATCACGCGTCGCCCGCCAGCAGCTGCGGCCAGGTGGCCGCGTCGCCGGCGCGGTGGCGGATCATCGACAGGAAGATGTCGGCGAGCGGCCGGCCGCCGTGCTGGTCGCGCAGGGAGGCCAGCTCGCCGTTCCACACCAGGCGGCCCTGGTCCAGCAGGAGCACCTCGGCGCAGACCGCCTCGACCTGGGGCAGCACGTGGCTCGAATACAGCACGGTCTTGCCCGCGTGGGCCAGCTCGCCGAGCAGGTCGGCCAGCAAGCGCTGGGACGGCAGGTCCAGCCCTTCCATGGGCTCGTCGAGCAACAGCACCGGCGGGTCGTGCAGCAGCGCCGCGGCGATCAGCACCTTGCGGCGCATGCCCTTCGAGTAGGAGGCGAGGCGGTCGTCGAGCGGCGCCTCCAGCGCCAGGTGGCGCAGCAGCCTCGCGCCGCGGCGTTCGCCCTCGGCGGGGTCGAGGTCGTGCACGAGCGCGGCCAGCTGCAGGTACTCGCGCGTGGTCGACCCCTCCGGCACCGCGCCGTGCTCCGGCACGTAGCCGATGCGCCGGCGCACGCCGAGCGGGTCGGCGCGCACGTCGCAGCCGGCCACGCGCGCGGTGCCCTCGCTGGGCACCAGCAAGGTGGCCAGCATCTCGAGCGTGGTGGTCTTGCCGGCGCCGTTGGCGCCGAGCAGGCCGACCGTCCGGCCGGCCGGCGCCACGAACTGCAGCCGGCTGACCGCCATGCGGTCGCCGTAACGGCGGCTCAGGCCTT
>CAZVWL010000152.1:0-7198 GCA_964630845.1 uncultured Fibrobacteraceae bacterium | reverse complement strand
CTCCGGTCGCTCCGGTCGGGTTGGGGTCGGCCGCCGGGATGCCGCCGAACGAGGCGCACGACCCGATGGCGATCACCGCGCCGGCGTTGGCCGCGACCTCGTTGAGCATGTCGACGGCGGTCTTGCCGCCGATCTTGCAGTAGATGCCGCCGTCCTTCTCGGGGATCGCGCCCTCGACCACGCAGATGTACTTGCCCTTGTGGGCCTGCATCGCGTGGTGCAGCTGCTCCTCGGCCTGGTGGCCGGCTGCCGCGAACAGCGTCTCGTGGTAGTCCAGGGAGATCATCTCGAGGATCAGCGCGGCGACGTCGGGGTGCGACGTGCGCAGCAACGACTCGGTGCAGCCGGTGCACTCCTGGAAGTGCAGCCAGATGACCGACGGCTTGATCCCCTTGACGGCTGCCTCGGCGATCTTGACCGCGACCGAGGACGAGAGCCCCACCGACGCGGCGGCCAGCGAGATGATCTGCAGGAACCGCCGGCGATCGAGCTGGCGGTCGACGACGCTGGCGCAGGCTTCGTGCAAGGTTGATCTCGATTCCATGCTGACTCTCCCGTGATAAACGTCCTGGACGGTGCCTGTCGCCGGCCGGCGACGGGCATCAACTCCCGGTCAGTGCTGGTCCGCCAGCTTCTGCTTCGAAGGTCGCGGCGCGCGCGCGTGCGCGTCGAGGATCGCGAAACGCTTGACGATGAACAGGTAGACGGCCACCTGGATGGCGATGAACCCCAGCGTGATGAACAGCTCGGGGAACGACGGCAGGTAGAAGCTGCCGTCCAGCGGACGATAACCGAACCACACCACGTTCACGCGGTAGAGCCAGCCGCCGAAGGCGATGGCCAGACCCAGCCGATACACGGGGCCGATGCTGTCGGGCCTGACCCGCCGCAGACCCAGGCCGGCGGCGCCGAGCACCACGAACTCCAGGATCAGCAGCCAGTTGTAGGGGTCGCTGGTCAACAGTCCGCCGATCTGGCCGCGGTACACGAGGTCGCCCACGCGGATCACCAGGAAAGCCAGGATGATCCAGGCCACCGCGCGCCCCAGCTTGTTCAGCGTCACGTTATCGGTCGCCCGACCGTACTGCGTGCTGGAGATGATGTAGGTGATGATGACGGCCGCGTAGCCCATGATCCAGCAGGACAGCAGGAAGAACAGGGGCAGGCCCGGCGTCTGCCAGTACGGGTGCACCTTGCCGGCCGCCAGCAGGTACAAGGAGCCCAGCGAGGACTGGTGCATGGTGGGCAGCAGGATGCCGAGGCCGATGATCCAGATCAGGATCTTGTCCATGCGCGGCAGCGCCCAGCGCGCGAAGGCGCCCAGCCCGTCACGACGCTCCTTGGCCCAGGTCTCCAGGATGGCGGGCGAGATCTCCGCCCATAGCACGCCGATGTAGGCGGTGATGCAGAGCGCAACCTCCAGCAGCACCGAATCGGCGTTCCAGGCGCCGGTCCAGGCGAACACCTTCCAGAACGCCCAGGGCGACCCCACGTCGATGCCGAGCGCGATGATCGCCACCGTGTAGGAGACCGCGCTGGTCAAGAGAGAGTGCCGCACGAGCGAGTGGTAGTGTCCCTTGTTCAGCACGTACACCAGGAGCGCCATGGCGTAGCCGCCAGACCCCATCGCCGTCAGGACGATCACGTTGAAGAGCTTCCAGATGCCCCACGGCTGCGTGTCGGTCATGGCCGTCATCGGCCCCAGCCCCACCCAGAACCGGACGGCGATCAGCGCGAATGTGGCCAGGGCGATCGCGACCGCAATCTGGAAGGTCGCGGTGCGCAGCGGAGCCCTGATCGGGGCGGCGTCATGGTGGTGTTTCATTCGGTCTTCTCCCGGAAAAAGTGACATGCGCCACGGGCGACCAATCCACGGATCGGGGGTCTCGTTTCATGGCTCGGCAAGCTGATTGTACGGGTTAATAGCAACGGTAACTGTTACTCGATGAGCGTAACGGAAACGTGAGTAAAATCAAGGCCTATCCTGATGCCAGATAAGGAAACTTTACATATGATATTGAAAGTCGGATTCAAGATGATTATGAGATTGCATTGTCGTCGGTTGCTGGTCTCAGTCCCAGTCGTGCACATGGTCGTGCGAATGCTCGTGTCCGTCATGCCGGTGCCAGTGCCGATGCACGAGGTTCGCACGCCGCAGCAGGTCGAGATCGGCACCGAGCGCGGCCGCGGGGCCATCGTGGAGCAACGCGTGGTCCTCGCTGAGCACCAGCGCCCGCGTGCCCAGCTCGGGCGCGAGCGAGAGGTTGTGCGTGGTCGTGATCGTGGTCGCCGGCAGGTCCTGCAGGAAATCCACCAGCCAGCCGGTTGATCGCGGGTCGAGCGCGGCGGTGGGCTCGTCGAGCAGGAGCAAGCGTGGCTCGAGCACCAGAAGCGCCGCGATCGCCACCCGCTGCTTCTCACCACGGCTGAGGTTCACCGGCGACCGGTCCCAGAGGTGGACCACGCCGGTGCGCTCGGCCCACTGCCGGGCGCGCTCCAGCGGCGCGTCGAGGTCGAGCTGCCGCGGCCCGAACGCGATCTCGTCGGCCACCGTGGGATGGAAGAGCATCGCTTCGGGCTCCTGGAACAGGAGCGCCACCTCGCGCCGGAATCGCCGGTGGAACGCACGGTCGCGCAGGTGGGGCCGGTCCAGCGGGACGCCGTCGTAAACGACGCGGCCGGCCGTCGGCACCAGCAACGCGTCGAGCAACTTCAGCAGGGTGGACTTGCCGCAGCCGTTGGCGCCCAGCAGCACCACGCGCTCGCCGGCCGCCACGGCGAGGTCGACGCCGCGTATCACCGGGCGTCCATCATAGGCGAAGGTGAGGCCCTCAGTCTTGATCAGCATCCAGGAAGTATCCTCGCGAGGCCATGGCCTGGGTGGTGGCTGTCAGATCGTGCTGAGCCTTGTGCAGAAGCGCGCCGCCGCAGGCGCCGGCGTGCCTCAACAACAGGCGCGGACCGAGCCGTTCCGGCGATCTGCTGCGCAAGGCCAGGCGGGCGTCGTGAACGGTGCGGCGCAGCGTGGTCACCTGGGCCAGCACGAGCACGAGCACGGTCTGCAAGTTGCGCGACCCGTCGGCCAACCGCAACACCGGCACCCGACGGGAAAACAGGAAGGTGGCCGAAGTGATCGCCAGTACCCGCAGGGTGGTGCGGAGCACCCAAGGCCATGGGGTGTCACCGCTCGTGTACGCAGCGACCACCCAGGCGGCGCTGACCACTCCGGTGAACACCACGACGGCCACGACGGCGCGTCGCAGCACGGTCGGCCCGTCGCGTCCGGCCGTCACGAGCACCGCGCCGAGCGCGATCGCCAGCCAGCGCGGATCGTGCAGCAACGAGCACGCGAGCACGAAGGCCAGGTAGAGCCCGAGGGCCAGGCGCGGCGTCATGGCGTCGATTTGCGATCGTGCGGGTCGAGCCGGCGCAGGGCGATCACGGTGAGCGCGCCCTCGAGCACGCCGACCACCGCGTGAGGTAGCAGCACCGCCGGCAGCACGGTGGACCAGCCGAAGGGGAAGAACAACGGCGTGCCGGCCGTGTCGCGCGCGATGTGCGGCTGCAGGCCGAGCAGCAGGGCCGTGACCAGTGCCGCTACCATCACGGCCGTCCAGGCGGCGGCGAATCGAGCCACACGGAGCCCGAACGGCCGCAGCACGCGCGCCACGGCGACCGCCGTCCACGACCCCACCAATCCCAGCGCCAGCGCCGTGACCGGCAGCGACGTGACGCCGCCGTCTCCAAGCAGCAGCGCCTGCAGCGCCAGCACCAGCGAGATGGCCAGGAAGGACACGACCACGCCGAAATGCAGCGCCAGGACGGCCACGCCCGTGGCGTGCACGGACGCACCACCCATCGGCAGCGGCACGCTGATCAGCATGAGGCCGAAGCAGCAAGCCGTGGCCACGCCCAGCACTGGCACCGTTTGCAAGCGCAACGACCGCCGCAAGCGGCCGATCGCCCAGGCCCAACCGGCGCCGGCCACGCCCGCGGCCGGAACCCAGGTCTGCGGCGAGAGGAAGCCGTCGGGTACGTGCACCGGGAAACTCCTTGCGCGCCGCGGTCAGCCTGGAGGAAGGCTCGTGGGGCGGCGCCCACCGAGCACACGCGACAAGACCGTGGCAAGCGCCAGGATCAGCACGACTCCGATCAGGGCTCGCGGCCAGCGGCCCAACCCAACAGGGCGACCGTCGGCCAGTAGGTCGGGGCCGACGTCGACCACGGCCACGTCGCCGTGCCCGTCGTCGGTCCGCACCCGCACCTCCCAGCGGCCGGGCCTGTCCGGCGCGAAGAGCACGCGCCCGGCGCGGTCGGTCATCCCGACCAGGGCCGGGCGCTGGTCACCGGGTCCGCGCACCTCGAAGGCGCCGAACATCAATGGGGTGCCGTCTCCGTAGAGGAAGGTGACGACGACGGCCGCGGTGGTGGTGGTCTCGTGCAGGACGCCGTGCGCCCCAGCACCCTGCGCGGCTAGCATCACGGTTGTGCCCAGGAGAATGTTGCTGGCCCGCCAGGCCAGGTTCGAGCGGCCTCGCCGAGGTCGTCGGATCTGGGCAGAATACCGCTCATTTCGCCGAATAGACGCCGAATACGAGGTTCTTGGTGCGCCGGCGCACGCCTGGCGGCAGGGCCGTTTGGCCGGTATTTCAGGCGCAGCCACAATCTCCAGGGCACAACCAGGGGGCACGTTGGGGCTCCGGGTGGTGGGTCGAAAACAAGCCACGACCGCCGCAGGATGCCGCGCGGCCTCCCGCGTGTCAAGACCCACCGGCCGGCTCCCCTTGACATATAACTAAACAGTTATATAATGTCCTCCATGGACACCACCTTCAAAGCCCTGGCCGACCCGACTCGCCGCACGATGATCGACCTGCTCGCCGGCCGCCCCCTGACCGTGGGCGAACTGCTCGCGCACTTCGACGTCTCGCAGCCGGCGATCTCCAAGCACCTGCGCATCCTACGCGAAGCCGGTCTCGTGATCGCGATCCAGGAAGGCCGCTGGCGCCGCTACCACCTCGCCCCCGCCGCGCTCGGCGACGCCGCGGCGTGGCTGGCGCGACACCGTCGTTTCTGGGGCGACCGGCTCGACGCATTGGGTCAATTGCTAGACGACGAAGCCAAACCTGAAGGAGACCCCCGATGACCACCTCCCTGCGTATCGAGAAGACCTACCCGCATCCCCGGGCGCGCGTCTGGCGCGCGCTCGTCGATCCCGAGCTGCTCGCGCGCTGGCTGATGCCGAACGACTTCGTGCCGCGGGTCGGCCACCGCTTCACCTTCCGCACCGAACCGGGCCCGGGCTTCGACGGCATCGTGCGCTGCGAGGTGCTTGAGCTGGTCGACGGCGAGCGCCTGGTGATCACGTGGGTGGGCGGCCCGCTCGACACGCGCGTCACGTTCGCGCTCGCCGATGCGCCGGGCGGCACGCGCCTCTGCGTCGAGCAGACGGGTTTCCGCGGCCTGCGGGCCTGGATCGTCGGCCGCATCCTGGCGATCGGTTCGCGCACGATCTACGGGCGACGGCTGCCCGAGGTGCTCGCGTCGCTGGACGACCGCGCCGACGCGAACACGACGGCGTGCATGTCGCGGAGCCAGCGGTTCTGGGAGGGTTGCTTACGGGTGTTGCCGGGGAGGTCGGGACGATGATCGCTCGGCACCGGCAGCGTGACCGTTCCCTGCGACTCGGCGTCGTGCTCACGACGCTGCAGGTCTGGCGGTTGTGGCGACGTAGGGCCGCAGCGGGGCGACCGCGCTCGTGTTGATCCACCAGATGCCCGACTGGCCGGTTCCTGGCGTTCCGTGCAGTGCTCGCAAGCGGTCGCGCGTCAAGCGCGGCGCGTCGTCGGCGATCGGCAGGGGCCGATCGCTCATGAAGAAGAGCGCGCCGCCGTCCGGGCTCAGCGTGGCCGACCACTCCCGTCGAGCATCGGAGTTCACCGGATCGCCCAGGTTCACCGGGTCGTGCCAGGAGTCGTCGGCATCGCGCGCGACCAGGTAATAGTCCACGCCGCCGCGCGAGTCGGGCAGGCCGAAGATCGGCACGATGAGGAAGCGCTCCTGAGGATCGACACACGCGTTGAACCGGGTGCGGCCCGCGTTGACCTGCTCCGGCAGCAACTCGGCCGGCTGGTAGACCCCGCCGACCAGACGGCTGCGGTAGATCGCGCTCACGCCGCCCTCCAGATCGCGGGTGACATAGAGCGAGCCGTCGGCGGTGGGCGATGGAAAGAACGTGGGGCCGTCGTTGACGGCATCCGGCAGCCGCGACGGTTCGCCCCAGCCGTCGCCGTTGCGGCGCACGCTCCAGATCGCCATGGGTGCCGCGGTGGGCCCGTCGCCGGAGGCGGGTCGGTCCGAGGCGAAGAAGAGTGTCCCGCCGTCATGGCTAAAAGCCGGCTCGAGGTCGCGCCAGCGCGGGTCGCCGCTGAACGGGGCGACCATGGGTTCCCGCCAGGCGCCGCCGACGCGTCGCGCCACGACCAGCACCGAATGGCGCGCGTCGCCCACCTGCTCGCACCACCAGATCTCCGCGCCGTCCGGCGCGATGGCCAGGTCGCGGCATGGTAAGCCGCGGTTCACCACGCCCGGTGCAAAAAGGGCAGCGACGTCGGGCGCGGTGGCGTCGAACGCGGTCTGGTGGGCCGCGGACGCGGGGGGATCGGCGGCGTCCCGGAAACAGGAAGCGGCCGTCAAGATCACGACGACGGCGACGGCGACCAGGATGATACGACGCGGCATGGTTGGCCTTTCGGTCCGTGGGGTCGGTGCGTGACAGTCTAACCCTGTGCCGTTGCGCCACACAACCAGCGATCTGTCGCGGGATCGCTACAGCGTCAGCGCCCGCCCTCCTGCGGGGTCTACTCCTGCAACACTCATGATGACAGTGGCTTGAAGCGAGATCGTGGTTGGCGTCCGACCTGGCTCGCCGCTTGCCGTACGGCGGCCGAACGGTCATCGCTCGCCGGCGCGTCGCCGGACGACCACACGTCGACCAGGGCCAGGAGTCACCACCATGTTCGTCTTCATCGCCGAATTCTTCCGCGCCGGCGGTCCCCTGATGTGGGGGATCCTGGCGGTGCTCGCCGCCGCTGTCGCGGTGATCATCGAGCGCACGCTCTTCTTGGGCGTAGTCTGCCGCGCCGACGCGGACGCGCTGGCGACGGCCGCGGTCGCGAAGCTCGAGGCCGGTGATCCG
>CAZVWL010000151.1:0-7232 GCA_964630845.1 uncultured Fibrobacteraceae bacterium | reverse complement strand
CGCCGCGCTGGCCCAGACCTACCCCGGCTGCGAGGTGATCGTGGTGGACGACGGCTCGACCGACGACACCCTGGCCGTCCTGGCCGGCTACGGCGACCGCATCCGCGTGCTGCAGCAGCCCAATTCGGGCGGCCCGGCCCGACCGCGCAACGTCGGCGTGGCCGCCGCGCTGGGCGAGGTCCTGGCCATCTGCGACGGCGACGACTGCCTCGCGCCCGACGCCGTGGCCGGCGCCGTGGCCGCGCTCGAGGCCGTGCCCGAGGCCGCGCTCGTCTGGGGCGATTTCGTCTACGACGACGCCACCGGCCGCCGCCACGGCCGCCGCTGGTCCGAGGAGTACACGTCGTTCCGGGCGCACCTCGAAGCCGCTCCCGTGGACGGCTGCTGGGTGCTGCCCGCGAAGGCCGCGTTCCCGCAGCTGCTGAACGGCCTGTTCATCGGCACCTCGTCGGTCGTGGTGCGTCGCCGCGTGCTCGAGGAGGCGGGCCCCTTCGACGAGGCCTTGCCCAACGGTGACGACCGCGAGATGTGGCTGCGCGTGGCGCGGACCGGCGCCTCGTTCCTCTACCGCGACCGCATCGCCTACCGCTACCGCGTGCACGCCGGCAGCGTGAGCCGGCGCGGCTTCCGCCGCATTCCGGCCATGATCACGGTGCTCGAGCGGCAGCAGCCCTTCATCACCGACCCCGCCGTCGCCGACGCCGTGCGCCGGCGCATTCACGGCCTGCGCTACGCCTACGCGTCCGGCTTGCGGCAGGCCGGCCAGCGGCGCGAGGCCTGTCGCGTCTACGCCGGTCTGATCGCCGAGCGGGTCACCTGGGTGGGGTTGCGGGGTTTGACGCGCGCTGTTCTGGGTCTATGAGCGGCAGCTCGTGTTCCTTGTCCACGTCTTCGCGCTTGCCGATCACCCGCGCCGGAAAACCCGCGATCAACGAATTGGCGGGGTAACGCTTCTTGCCCACCACGCTGCCGGCCGACACGATGCACCCCGGCGGCAGCTGCACGCCCGGCAGGATGATCACGTTGGCGCCCAGCCAGCAGCCGGCGCCGATCACCACGGGGTCGATGTTGTAGCCCTGTTCCTTGATCGGCTTGTCCAGCTCGTCGAAGCGGTGATTGATCGTCCAGATCTTCACGCTCGGACCGAGCAGCACGTTGTCCTCGAGCGTCAGGCCGCCGGAAGCCTGCAGGAAGCTGTCCACGCCGATGCCCACGTGGTTGCCGATGTGGATCTTGTGAACGCCGCGGAAGCGCACGCCTTCCTGGATCAGGAGGTCCTCGCCGCAGGAGGCGAAGTACGGCGCGATCTTGCGGGCGCGCAGCTCGGCGCCCACGCCGCCCGGGATCAGGCGCCAGAAGGCGTTCAGGAGGTTGAACCGCCCGATCGGGTCCTTCCAGTCCCAGCGCAGTCGTCTCAGCCAGTAGAACACGACGGTCGTTCCTCGCGTGGTCGTCGCGACGGCGCGCGCCGCGGCGACGGCCGGGCGCGTTCATTCGCGTCGCAGCATATATCGGACACACATGGAACGATACTGAAGAATATTCACGAAATTCTTACGAACCGGCGATGCTGGCCGTTCAGGCGCCGCACGCCGCCGCGGCCAGCTCCCGCCAGCCCGGATAGTACCGGTCCATCACCGACCCCGCGATCGCGGCGAACACGTCGTGCTGATCGTGCGTCCAGCCGGCCCAGGTCGCGGGCTGCTTGCCCTGGTTGGCGTGCGGCAGGGCGCGGCCGTCCGGCACGATGCCCAGCCGCTCGCAGAAGCCGGCGAGGGCGGCGGGGCCGGCGGCGAGGTCTTCCAGCCGGACGGTGAGGGTGGCCACCGAGGCCGCCTGTTCGCAGGCGACCCGCCAGAGGTGGCACGACCTCGCGAAGGGGTCGCCCGCAAAAGCGGGCTTCAGGCGGTTCCAGGGCGAATCGTTCTGGTACCAGCCGCGGTTCAGGCCCGACTGCACCACCGCGCGGCCGTCGCGCACCAGATGGACCACATGGCCGGCGGCGATGGCCTGCGGGTAGAGGGCGTAGTAGGGCGCGGCCTCGACGTTGTGCCCGAGGCCTTCCTGGACACGGCGCACGAAATCGAACCGGCCTTCGATCAGGGCGGGCACTACGTGCTCGCTCAGCGGCTCGTGGCGGGCGATGACGGGTTCGCCGTCGCGGAACTTCAGGCCGTCGAGGTACCGGGCGACGGTCTGCGTGCCGCAGCGTCCGGAACCCGTCACCAGCAGGCGCAGGGGATGCGCTTCGAGGTGCAGGCGCCGGTGCAGCGTGTGGTGGCGCAGGCGGTGCAGCCGGCGGCGGCGGCCAATGATGACATCGACGACCGGAGGCAGGGCGAGGTCGTCGATGGTCAGGACGTCCTGGTCGGCGGGGAAGTCGAGTCGCAGGCTGTCGGCGGCGTCGCCGAAGGCCTTGATGCGGACCGTGAGGTCGCGCCGCAGCGAGCGGTGTTCCTTGACGATGACCAGGTTGCGGTCGCCCGCGAGGATGCGAGTCCATTCCGGCATGTTAGACCTCCCGTGAAAGAGGATAACATGAGGATTGGTATCGTTTCGTTGCGGTTGCGTTACGATCGTGTAGGCGCTATTCGACGAGCGATACCTTGATCGTGCTTGTCGACGCGTCCGTGCGCAGCCGGCACAGGTACAGCCCGGCGGGCGCCTGGTTGCCGTGCCGGTCGCGGCCGTTCCAGGTGCGCGCGTGGGGTCCGGCCGGGAGGATGTCGCCGGCGATCAGCTCGCTGACGAGGCGGCCGCGCAGGTCGTAGACCTGCAGGTCGACCGGCTGGGCGCGGTCGAGGTTGAACGCGAGGCTGGTGATCGGGTTGAACGGGTTGGGGAAGCTGCGCAGCACGGGCGCCGCCGGGGTGTCGACGGCGCTGGAGGTGACCCCGGTCAGCCCCCCGCGCTCGACGACGAATTGCGCCACCAGCGGGCCGAACACCGTGTTGGCCAGGGTGTTGGGGTGCGAATCGGTGCTGCTGTTGCGCTCGTACTCGGAGCGCAGGGTGTTGGCGCCGGGCTGGCCGTCGTTGGGCTCGGCCAGCACGTCGAAGAGGTCGAAGACGTGCAGGTTGGACAGGCTGCCGGCCATCTGCGGGCCGGTCAGCCAGGTGGCCAGGGCGCGCGCGCGCGCGGCGATCGAGGCCTCGCCCATGGCGTGGCGACGGTTGCGCGGGGGGCTGGTCAGCAGGATAAACGTCTTGTCGGGATGCTCGGCGAAGGTCGGCAGCATGCCGAGGTAGTACTGCTGCCACTGGGCGAGGCGCGCGTCGGAGATCACGTCGCTGCCCGTATAGCAGGACTTGAAGACGATGACGTCGTGCTTGCTGAGGATCGAGTCGCGCGCGGCGGGCTGGACGTTGGTCGTCCACAGGTAGTGCAGGCCGTCGGGATCGGTGTCGGCCGCCGCGGCGCCGTAGTGGTAGCCGAGGAGCACGCCGGGCGGGTTGCGCAGGCCGATGTAGTTGTAGTCGTGGTCCCAGAAGCGGATCTGCGTGCCGTGGTCGGCGTCGAAGTCCGCGAACCAGCCGCGGAGGTCAGCGTCCTCCAGCATGTAGCGGCCCACCGAGTGGTGCAGGAAGAAGACGTTCTTGCTGACGGTCTGGGCCGCCGCGTTCAGGGCGGCCACGGACAGGAGCAACACGATCAGGAGGGCGAAGCGGCGGCGCAGCACGGGGAAACCTACCTCGAGACGTCGATTGACGGGCGGATCCGCTAGCGGAACCCGGAGCATTTTTGCGGTCAGGTCGGGTATTCTAGCGCGGATCGCTCCGGAAGTCAATCCCTATGATTGCACTATGAATATCGGTTGTCGCACTCGATCTCGAGCATGCGGATCAGGCGCTCGATCCACCAGCGGGATTTCTCGGGCAGCCGCACGGTCCGGCTCGTGTAGAGCGGGATCTGGTAGAGCAGGGAGCGGACGACGCGCAGAAGCACGCTGGCCCGCAGGACCTCCGGGTCGAGGGCATGAGCGGTCGCGACGCCGCCGCGGGCAGCCTCGGCATACGCGGCCAGGAATTCATCCTCGTGCTCGCGTTCGGCGCAGACCACGGCGGCCGCGCTGCCGAGGTCGATCGCCATGGGCGTCAGGCTGGCGTTGTCGAAATCGACCAGGCCGGCGATCCGGCCATCGACGAACAGCAGGTTGTCGAAGTGCACATCCCCGTGCACGGGATGCAATTCGGCGAGCCGCGGATCGTCGGCGAGCGGCGACGCGATCAGCCGGCGCCGGGCTTCGGTCAGCAGCGGCAGCGCGCGCCGCAGGGTGCCGCCGAAATTGTTGGGTTCGTTCTTCAGCAGCCAGAGCGTGTTGCCGAGGCGTCCGACCCGGCCCCAGGGCAATGCCGTGGCGACCTCCGGCAACTGGCGAAACTGTTTGTGGGCTGGTCGTTTACAGGATTCCGGGGCCTGGTCGGCGAGGTCGGGCGTGCCGGCGGCGTGCAGCATGCCGAGCAGGGTGCCCACCTGGCGGCGATACTGGCGGCGACTCGCGGAATCGGCCGTCTCGACGTCGAAACGGTCGCCCGGGCACCAATCCTGGACGCTGTAGCCGCGCCCGTCGACCACGGTCAACAGGTCGCCGGCCGGGGTCGCGTGCAGCCGTGGGCACGGCAGGCCGGCCTCGTGCAAGTGACGGTGGTAGCGCAACGCGAAGCGGGTCCGGTCGGCGTGACGCGCCGTGTCGTGCTGCTTGATGACCACGTCGAACCGCGGGTGCCGGGCTCGCACCAACGCCATGCCGAAGCCCTGGGGCATGGGCAGGATGTCGAGGTTGCGCCCGTCGGCCAGGCCGAAACGGCTCAGGATGGTGGACACGCGGTCGTGCGTGTAGAACTCGGGACGGATGGTGAGGTCGCGCATAGCGTCGTTTCGCTGGGGCCAGGAATGCTGACGGCGGTCCGGGGCGACTTGGGAACCGACCCGACTCACGAAATGTTAACAGTAAATCGGTCGGGCGTGCAACGGCCTTAGTGAATTTGATATTCCGTCCGGCGGTTGTTGGTGGCTCAGAGCATCCTGGAATGGCCGCCGATACGGGTTTTCCTTGCCGAATCCGGCCTTTGGATCAGTAATTTAGACGAATAGCCCCATGATTTTTTGTTGCCAATAAATCGCATATATAATAAAGTATTACGGCCCGAGACAAGCACCTCCTATTGACCCCGTCGCGACGCGCGTGTTAGAATCTTGAGTCGGTGCCGACCAACCAGCGGGGGAATAGGGTCCATCTCGAGGTCTATCTGCTGCAGCCAAGGAGCTCGTGTGTTGACACCCATCTATCGCATGAAACGCCAAATTATCGCATCGATGATCTTTTTTGTTGCGACCGGCGCTGCCATGGCGCAGGTGTCCGATGATTTTTCTGCGCCACAACTCGACACCGGTCTGTGGTCATTCGTCGATCCGGTCGGAGGCAGCGGCTATGCGGTCGGCGGTGGCGCGCTGACGCTTTCGGTCAGCGGCGGCGTGCCGCACGATCTCTGGCGCGGCGGCAACAATTCCGTGCGCGTGGTGCAACCGGCCGCCAACACCGACTTCGAGCTCGAGACCCATTTCCTGTCCACGCCGTCGACGGCGTTCCAGATCCAGGGCCTGCTCGTCCAGCAGAGCGCGGGCAATTATATCCGCTACGACTTCTACCACGACGGCACCAGCCTGCGCGTCTACGCCGCCACGTTCACGAATAACGTGCCGAGCGCGCGGTCGAACCTCACGGTGCCGTCCTCCGAGACGCTCGGCCTGCGCTTGCGGCGCGAGGGCAACACCTGGCGCGGTTCGTACACGACCGATGGCCAGACCTGGACGCAGTCGACGCAGTTCAACCACACGCTGAACGTCACCGCCGTCGGTGTGTTCGGCGGCAACGCCGGCAACCCGGCGCCCGCGTTCGACGTGCGGGTCGACCGCTTCCTCGAGGCGAACAGCCCGATCGTTCCCGACGGCAACCAGCCGCCCACCGTGGCGCTCATCTCGCCCGCTCCCGGCTCGACGTTCGTGGTCGGCGACCCGGTCCCGCTCGTGGCGACGGCCACCGACCTGGACGGCACGGTCGACCGCGTGGAATTCCTGGTCGACGACGCGGTGGTAGCCACGGCCACGGCCGCCCCCTGGGAAGCCGCCTGGCCCACCACGGCGACCGGCGTGTTTGCCGTCAGCGCGCGCGCCTTCGACAACGAGGACGCCTCGAACCAGACCACGCCCGTCACGATCACCGTCGCGGCCCCGGACACGCCGCCCCCCTCGCCGGCGATCTCGGACCACTTCAACGGCGACGCGCTGAACACCGGCCTCTGGACGTTCGTCGATCCCCTGGGCGGCGGCTCCCATGCTGTCGCCGACGGCATGCTGACGCTGTCGGTCCCCGGCGGCACGGCCCACGACCTGTGGCGCAACGGCAACCACTCGGTGCGCATCGTGCAGCCGGTGGCGAACGAGAACTTCGAGATCGAGGCCCGCTTCCATTCGATGCCCACGAGCGGCGCCCAGATCCAGGGCTTGCTGGTCGAACAAGCCCCCGGCCGCTACATCCGTTTCGACTACTACCACGACGGCACCTCGCTGCGCGTCTACGCCGCGACGTTCGTCGGGGACCGCCCCACCGTGCGCGCCAACCTGGCCGTGACGCCGGCCGAGTCGATGTGGCTGCGCCTGCGCCGCGAAGGCAGCACCTGGCGCGGGTTCCACTCCACGGACGGCGAGACCTGGACCCAGGCCGTCCAGTTCAACCTCGCATTGACCCCGGCCCTGGTCGGCCTCTACGGCGGCAACGCCGGCAACCCGGCCCCCGCCTTCGCCGTGCAGGCGGACTACTTCTTCGACACCAGCGCCCCGGCCCTGCCGGATGACCAGGACCTCACCCCGCCGGTGATCGCCGACGTGCTCGTTGAGGTGGAACCGGAATTGGCGCAGGTGTCGTTCACGACGGATGAGCTGGCGGTTGGGCGGGTGGCTTACGGGCTGACGATGGACCTCGAGCTTGGTGTGATCGAGGGCGTCGATTATGCGCCGGCGCACCTGCTGGTTCTTGAGGGGTTGACGCCTGAGACCGAGTACTACTATCAGGTGTCCGCCGAGGATGAGGCGGGCAACGTTGCTTCGCTGCCGGTTGCGTCGTTCGTGACTCCGGCGCTGCCGGATACCACGGCGCCGGTGATCGCGGACCTGCTGGTCGAAGCCGAGCCGACGCTGGCGCAGGTTTCGTTCACGACGGATGAGCCGGCGAT
>CAZVWL010000150.1:0-7343 GCA_964630845.1 uncultured Fibrobacteraceae bacterium | reverse complement strand
CCGGGTGGTCGGGCAGCTGGAAGTAGCCGGTGGGGCAGCTCAGGGTCACGTTGCGGTTGCCCGGCGCCAGGTTGTTGTAGCGGTCGACCGGCCGCAGGGTGACCTGGGTGATCGTCTGACCCGCCGTCACCGGGTTGGGCGTGCCGAGGTTGCCGCTGAAGTTGGGATCGTTCAGGCCGTTGACCCAGGTCTCGCCGGGGTAGGTGATCAGGATCTTCTCGCACGGTCCGTTGGTCACCTGGAACGACGGCGAGACGCCCACCACGCCGCTGTCGACGATCAGATAGGCCTGGAAGCCGCGCTTGGTGACCTGCACGAGCGCGTCGAGCTGGCCGTTGACGAAGGTCGAGTTGCTGGTCAGCAGATAATCGGCGCTCTCGTCGGTGGCGCCGATGCGCGCGCGCAGCGACACCTGGCCGTTCAGCGGGAACACGTTGCCGTTCGAGTCGCGGGCGATGATGCGCACGTTGAACGGGATGGTGGTGACCTGCAGGTCGGCGGGGTTCCAGACCCCGGTGTCGAACTGGAAGTAGCTGAGGCCCTCGGGGTTGATGACCACGTCGCTGCGGCTGGTGCCGGCGACCGCGCCCGAAGCCGTCGCCGTCACGCGCGTGGTGCCCGAACGGATCAGGCGCAGCGTGTAGCTGATCTCCGGATTGTCGACCATGACCGCGGCGGCCGGCAGCTGCACGCCCGGATCCGGGTCGTCGCTGCTCCAGGTGACCGTCGGGTACGGACCGGACTGCACGGGATTCCAGTGCTGGTCGACCGCGTAGACGCGCACGCCGCCGAAGACCGACCCCGACGTCTGGCTGTTGGGCACGCCGCTCTTGCCCGGGCTGACGCCGGGCGTCAGCTGCTCGCCGTTGAGCAGCAGCATGATGCCCGCCAGCGGACCCGGCAGCAGCGGCGCCACGGCCGCCTCGCCGCGCGCCGGCAGCGTCTGGCCCTGATAGACGACCGTGCCGGTGGCGGTCAGCGTGTTCTCGCGCGTGACCGGATCGGTGCCCCAGAAGGTGACCGATCGATTCACGACGCCGTCGGTGAACGTGTTGCCCGGCACGGTGATCGTCGGGCCGGTGGAGAAGTGCCCGATCGCGGCCGACAGCACCACGTTGTCGCGGAAGTTCAGCACCGTGCCGCCGCTGGCGTCCAGGGCGGTCAGGGTCACGTTGATCGGCGTGTTGACGTACTTGGTGCCCGCAGGGATGGCGACGACGAACCGGTCGACGGGATCGTAGCTGTCGATCAGGACCTCGGCCACCGGCACCGACGGGTCGTCGGCGTCGGAGACGCGCAGGCGCACGGGCCGTCCGGCGGCCAGCAGGCGCAGGTTGTCGAACTGCCGCTCGCCGTTCTGCAGGTAGGCGCTGGGCGGCAGGTTGGCCGGCACGTCGGGCGACGTGAGGGTCGCGTGGATGAAGTCGGCGTGCGGATCGGTGGTGCCGTCGGCGTTGACCGCGCGCACGTGCACGCTGAACGGCAACCCCACGGTCACCGCGGGCCGCCCCTGCACCATGTGCGGGCTCACCACGCTGATCTCGAGGTAGTCGAACGCCGACGCGGGCCCGGCCACCAGGCCGATCGCCAGCACCGCCAGCGCCATCCGGATCATCCAGGTGCTATGCTTCATCGCTAGCCTCGATCCCTGTCCGTTGCGGATTGCATCCTCGAACGGGCGGCTGCCACGCATCCTGCCCGATCGCAAGCGAGAATCGATGAGAATTGACTCCCCCGCGCACCGCGGGCTAAACCTGAAGGGGGATCGATCAAGAGGTATGCCACGGTCAGACAGAGGCGGGCTCGCTACGCTTGGCCAGCAGCTGGCGCTGCTGCGCCATCACGTACTGACGCACCTGCTGGGTGCCGTGGCGGTCGGCGTTGCCGTCGATCATGAACTCGACGCCGAGATGGGTCTCGTAACGACCGCGCCCACAAGGCTGCACCGCGAGCCGGCGCACCACGCCGCTCAGCTCGATCGAGCCCCCGAGCCCGTCGCCGCTCAGCCGCAGGTGCACGTGACCACCCACCGTCAACGCCGGCGGCGGGCGATCCGGAAGCATGAGGCCCACGCCGGAGAAGCTGAGGTCGAGGATTCGCGCCGGCAAGACGTCCAGCGGCGCCCGGGACACCGGCCCGGTGAACAGCTCGGCCTCTTCGTCGTGCGGCTCGAGCATGGGCAACACGCCCAGTTCGGCCATCATCACCTGGTCCAGCTCGATGCGGAAGTAGCGCCGCCGCTGGTCCAGGGCGAAGCGCGACGGCATCTCGAAGAGCCCACAGGGCAGATCGGCGAGCCCCTCCAGCGGCAGCAACGAGTACCCCGCGCAGCGCGTCCGGAAACGGAACACGCGCCCCGCGGCACCGAACGACCCCTCGATCTCCAGCCCCGGCTGCAGCCGTTCGCGCAGCTCGCGGTCCACGTCCAGGCTCAGGCGCATCACGGCGCGGTCGTCCAGCTTGCCGAGTTGCAGGAGCACGCCATTGGCGCTGCGCACCGTGCCGTCGGCGGCGGGCACCAGCAGCTCGAGGTCGTGCTCGAACCGCGCGAGGTAGGTGCCGATGCGATCGATGGCGAGCGGATCGTCGACGGTCTCGAGCTTGGCGACGTCGCGTGGCAGCAGGCGCGCGGCCAGCTCGTCTTCCCAGCCGGACTCGCGCAGCGTTTCGAACTCGCCGCGCGAGGCGAGGTCGGCCATCAGATAGAGGTTGCCCGCGGCGGTCTGCTGGCGCAGGATGAAGCTGCGGACGCCGCGCAGCACGCGCGGGGCGGCGTCCGGCGGCAGCATCTCCCAGGCGCCGATCGGCCGCTTGGCCGGCGCGCGTACGACGAGTTCCTGCTTGAAGGTCTCGAGCAACGCGCCGAGCCGGGCGGGGTCGCCGATCGCCTTGACCAGCGGCTGGGCGAACCCGACGTAGACCTGGTGGATGGGGCTGTTGGCGACCGTGACGCGCCCGAGGTACGGCATGGCGAACGACCAGTCGCGCACCTGGTTGACCTGCGTGTGCACGGCGACGCGCGACCCCAGGCCCTGCAGCGCCTGGCGGCCGGCCAAACCGATCGCCGTCAAGGTCTCACGGATCATCCGGTCCCTCTCCCGTGGTTCGTCACGGACCACGTATCGGCTGGGACCATAGCGACTTGACCGGGAATTCCGCGGCCGGAGGCGACCCAGGATGGCCAGCCAGACCACCACCGTGCACCCGGGCTCGCCCGCCCCGCTGGGCGCCACGCCAGGCCCCGGAGGCGTCAACTTCTCGGTCTACGCCCGCCACGCCAAGCGCCTGGACCTGCTGCTGTTCGCCGACGCGAACGCCGAGGCGCCCGCCCGCACCATCACCCTGACCGCCCCGCGCCACCGCACCGCCGACTACTGGCACGTGCTGGTGCCGGACGTGGGCCCCGGGCAGGTGTACGCGTGGCGCGCCCACGGCCCCTGGCAACCCGAAGCCGGCCATCGGTTCGACCCCGCCAAGGTCCTGCTCGACCCCTACGGCCGCGCCGTGGTCGGGTACGACCGCTACCAACGCGACCAGGCCGCCGCCAAGGGCGACAACGTGGCCACGTGCCTGCGCTCGGTGGTGGCCGACCCGGCGGCCTACGACTGGGAAGGCGACCGCCCGCTGGGCGCCGCCACGCAGCGAGGTCTGATCTACGAGCTGCACGTCGCCGGCTTCACGCGCGACCCCGCCGGCGGCCTGGCCGAAGCCGACCGCGGCACCTACGCGGGCCTCATCCAGAAGATCCCCTACCTGGTGGACCTCGGCGTGACGGCCGTCGAGCTGCTGCCGGTGCACGCCTTCGACCCGCAGGACGCGCCCGCCGACCGCCGCAACTACTGGGGCTACAGCAGCCTGGGGTTCTTCGCGCCGCACCCACTATACAGCCGCGACCGGAGCCCCCTGGGCCCCCTGGACGAGTTCCGCGACCTGGTCAAGGCCCTGCACCGCGCCGGCATCCGCGTGTACCTCGACGTGGTCTACAACCACACCGCCGAGGGCGGCGAGGGCGGCCCCACGCTCAGCTTCCGCGGCCTGGCCAACCGCTCCTACTACATCCTGGAGCGCGACCGCCGGCACTACACCAACTACTCCGGTTGCGGCAACACGTTCAACGGCAACCACCCGGTGGGCCTGCGCCTGATCCTCGACAGCCTGCGCTACTGGGTGAACGAGATGCACGTCGACGGCTTCCGGTTCGACCTCGCCAGCATCCTGACCCGCGACGGCCGCGGCCAGCCCATGCTGCGCCCGCCGCTGCTGCTGGGCATCGAGACCGAGCCCGAGCTGGCCGGCACCGACCTGATCGCCGAGGCCTGGGACGCGGCCGGCCTCTACCAGGTGGGGGCGTTCCCCGGCCAGCGGTTCCGCGAGTGGAACGGGCCGTTCCGCGACGACGTGCGCCGGTTCCTGCGCGGCGACGACGCCACCATCGAGGCGCTGATGGCCCGCCTGGTGGGCAGCCCCGATCTGTTCAACGGCGAGCGCGACCGCCCCACCCGGAGCATCAATTTCGTTACCTGCCATGATGGCTTCACGTTAGCCGACTTGGTGTCGTACAACCACAAGCACAACGAGGCCAACGGCGAGCAGAATCGCGACGGCAGCGACCACAACCTGAGCTGGAACGGCGGCGTGGAGGGCCCCACCCCCGCGCCGGACGTCCAGGAGGTGCGCCGCCGCCAGATCCGCAACGCCCTGGCCCTGCTGATGCTCAGCCACGGCCAGCCCATGCTCTGGATGGGCGACGAGGCCCGCCGCACCCAGCGCGGCAACAACAACGCCTACAGCCAGGACAACCCCCTGGGCTGGTTCGACTGGTCGGCCGTCGAGCGCCACGCCGACCTGCACCGCTACGTGCGCGAGCTGGCGCGCCTGGCCGCGTCGATCGACCAGCTCCAGGAGGACCGCTTCTGGCACGCCACCAGCGCCACCGAACGCGGCGACCTCTCCTGGCACGGCACCGAGCTGGGCAAACCCGACTGGACCCCGCTCTCGCACAGCCTCGCCTGGACCCTCGAGGGCAAACGCCCCGAGGACCGCGTGCACGTGATGGCCAACGCCTGGTGGCGCGAGCTGACGTTCGCGCTGCCGCCGCTGCCGGTCAACCTGCGCTGGCACCGCGTGCTGGACACCGCCCGCCCCAGCCCCGCCGACATCACGCCCGTCCTGGAGTCGGAACCTGTCGCCGCCGACCGCCTGACCCTATCATGGCACAACGTGGTCGTGCTCATGGCCCGCTAGGCGCAGCGGAAGGCTCCCGGACGATGGACCCGATCTACCTCGACACCAACGCCACCACCGTGGTGGATGGGCGCGTGCTGTCGGCCATGCAACCCTGGCTGGCCGACCTCGCCGGCAATCCCGGCAGCGCGCACCTCTGGGGCCGCCGCGCCCGCCAGGCCGTAGCCGAGGCCCGCGCGCACGTCGCGGACTTGCTCGGCTGCGACCCCGACGAGGTCGTCCTGACCAGCGGCGGCTCCGAGTCCTGCAACCACGCGGTCAAGGGCGCGGCCTGGGCGCGCGAGAAGAACGGCCGCCACCTGATCGTCTCGGCGATCGAGCACCCGGCGGTCGGCGCGCCCGCCCGCTGGCTGGCCGGCCGCGGCTGGCGCCTGGACACGCTGCCCGTCAACAAGGACGGCATGGTAGACCCCGCCGACCTCGACGCCCTGCTGCGCGCCGACACCGTGCTCGTCTGCGTCATGCACGCCAACAACGAGACCGGCGTGCTGCAACCGGTGCGCGCGCTCGCCGACCGCCTGCAGGGCCACGGCGCCTGGCTATTCGCGGACTGCGCGCAGTCGGCCGGCAAGGTGCCGCTGGACGTGCGCGCGCTCGGCCTGCACCTGGCGGCCATCGCCGGCCACAAGCTCTACGCCCCCAAAGGCGTCGGCGCGCTCTACGTGCGCCGCGGCGTGGTGCTGGAGAACCTGGTGCACGGCGCCGGCCAGGAGCAAGGCCGCCGCGCCGGCACCGAGGCGGTGGCCCAGGTGGTCGCCCTCGGCGAGGCCTGCCGCCTGGCGCGCCTGGACCTCGCGGCCGAGGCCGCGCGCCTGGCGGCGTTGCGCGACCGGCTCGCCGGCCGGCTGCGCGCGCTGGTGCCGGACGCGGTGATCCACGGCGAACGGTCGCCGCGCCTGCCGGGCACGCTGAGCATCGCGCTGTCCGGCCACCGGACCAGCGACCTGCTGGTCGCGCTGCAGGACCGGCTGGCCGCCTCGGCCGGCGCGGCCTGCCACGGCGCCGGGGCCGAGGCCTCGCCCGTGCTGGCGGCGATGGGCGTGCCGCTCGAGCTGGCGCTCGGCACGCTGCGTCTGTCGGTGGGGAGGTTCACGCGCGACGAAGATGTCGAGCGCGCGGTCGTGCTGATCGGCGAGGTCTTGCGCGGGCAAGACCCCGCCGATTGATCGCGGTCGCGGCCGCTAGAAGCTGCCCAGCGCGATGCCCGCGCGCACGACCACGTAGCTCCAGTCGAAGGTCTCGTTGCGGCCGAGCTGCCAGGTGTCCGACAGCACCCGGTTCTTCATCGGGTTGTAGTTGTAGGTCACGCTCAGCTCCATGGGGCCGACCGCCACGCCGCCGCCCACGCCGAGCGAGAGGCTGCTCGAGCTGGACGAGAAGGTGCCGAAGTCCTCGTCCCAGTCCTCGTACCGGTTGCGCACGAGCGCCGCGCCGGCCGTCACGTACGGACGCAGGCCCATGCGGTCGTGGCCGAGGAACTGCTGCAGGTCAAAGCCCCAGCGCACGGCCGAGTTGCGGATCGCGTAGGCGTAGCCGTCGGCCACGCCCTCCCAGTCGCCGAAGTTCGCGTAGTGAACGCTGGGCCCCAAGGACAGCGTGCTCGTGGCGTAGTAGCGGAAGCGCACGCCGAGGTCGTAGCCGGTGCCGGCGCCGAAGCCCTGGCGCGTGCCCACGTAGTCGTCGCCGAGGTCGCCCAGCGGCAGGGCCGCGCCGCCCTCGAACACGAGCTGGTACGGCGACGGTTCGACGTACGAACGGGCGCTGCTCGGCCGCACGTGCGGACCGGTCCGCGCCTGGGCCAGCGCCGACTGGGCCATCAGCAGCGCGCCCACCACCAGCATCACGAGTTGCATCTGACGCCACCGCATGATCGACTCCTTTCGTGGGCCGGCGGGTGTCGGGCCGGCGCCAGAGGACACCTTGCAGGACCGGTGCCAGTCTCGGCGCGGTCGGCCATTGCCTTAAAGCACTGCCTGGCAACTAGATGTGTAGGCGACCGCCCGGGCCGGCCATCCTCGTGACTGTCCACTTCGCGCGACACACCGTGTTATTCCGCGAAGAATGTTACTGCCCCTCCGCCACTAGCATAACTCTCATTC
>CAZVWL010000149.1:0-7356 GCA_964630845.1 uncultured Fibrobacteraceae bacterium | reverse complement strand
GACTGGACGCTGCGCGGGCTCGCGGTGCTCGCGGACCGGCGCGCCCGCCGGTGAAGGTCAGCGCGGCCGGGCCGAGACGTTGTCCACGTAGAAGGTGCCGGCGCCGTCGTTCCAGGACGCGAAGCTCAGGTGCGTCAGCGGTGTCGGGGGGGCGTTCTTGCCCGTCGCGAACCCGCGCAGCGGCCGGCTCGGCTCGCCCTTGCCGACCTTGACGGTGTAGGTGCCCGCGGCGGCGTCGATGTCCACGGTGAGCGTGTGCCAGACCATCTGGTCGAGGTTCTCGGCCAGGATCGTGCGCTGGTCCCAGCCGGTGGTCCCCTCGCGCGCGAAGAGGTTGAGCTTGCCCTCGCGGTCGGCGTTCTCCCAGCCGAGGAACACGAAGCGCTCGCTGCCGGTCGAATTGGGGCCGTTCTTCTTGTCGCTGCTCGTGCCGACGAAGAAGAAAGCGGAACGGTTGTACTCGGGCCGGATTTCGCGGATGCAGACGTCGAAACGCACCCTCAGGTTGCCGTCCTGCGGCGACGCCAGCTCCTGGGAGAGGTACGTGTTCAGCTCCGGATGGGCCTTGATCATCGCCTTGTGGGTCCGGTTGCCCGCGATCGTCTTCGTCGACAGCATCAGCAGGTTGCGCGCTTCTCGACCCTGCCGGCGGCTCTCGTTCCAGTCCTGCCCCTCGTCGTCGCGGCGAAGCTGCGCGCTGTCCTTGATCTTCTCGAAATCGCCGGTGACGATCAGGTTCTTGGCGGCCTTGCGTTCGGCGGCCTTGCGTTCGGCGGCGCGCGCCCCGGCGGTCCCGTCGAACTGGACGAGCATGCCGGCGAGCACGAGGCCGCAGGCGAGCATGCGGCGGATGGCCATGCGAACCCTCCCGGGTCTTGGTCAGATCATGCGGACGAACCAGCTGCGGTTGCGCTGCTTGACCCGCGCGAACCACAGCGCCAGCGGCCACATCACCGCCACGAGGCCCAGCCAGACCACGAGGCTTTCGACCACGCCGCCCTCGCGGTACGGCAGCAGCCCGAGGCGCCGGGTGACGATGCCCAGCAGCGGGATGTGGATGCAGTAGAAGAACAGCGGCACCTTGCCGACGACGGCCAGCGGCCGCAGGACCGGCCAGCGATGGTCGACCCAGGCGAAGGCGCCGACCAGGAAGATCACCACGCCGGCGAACCAGACCTGGTGCACGAGGCTCGGCGGATACTTCTGCACGAGGAAGAAGCTGTACGTGAACCAGCCCTCGTGAGGGAAGAGGTTGGCGTAGGCGTGCCCCCAGTCGCGCAGACCCCAGGCCACCAGCAGCAACGCCAGGCCCACGCCCATCGACTTGAAGGCGCGCTCGTCCGGGCGGCGTCGGTCGGTCCAGACGGTGAACCAGAAGTGCGCCATCACCGAGCCCAGGAGCGCCAGGCTGCACCAGGGCACCAGCGGGTACTTGGTGAACGTGCCGCTGTCGACGAAGAGCTGCATGGGCACGCGGACCCAGCCGTCATGGTCGTACGGGATGCGCAGGAGCAACGGGTGCGCGAGGAATCCCAGCAGCACGAGGCCGGCCCTCTTCCACCACGGCCAGTGCACGACCAGCGCGACCACGATCATGCTCAGACCGATCGTCGCGATGATGCCCAGCCGGTCGAGCGGGAAACGGGCGAAGCCGCCCCAGCTCGCGTTGACCCACAGCCACTGCACGACGACCAGGAACAGCCCCCGCTGCACGAAGTCCCAGAGCGAGCGGCCGCGGCTCATGCCGTGCTTGCGCCGGCGGACGAAGGCCCAGTAGACCATGGCGCCGTTCATCATCAGGAATCCTGGCGCGCAGAGGTAGCCCATGTAGCGCAGCAGGAATTGCGGCGTGGAATCGAAGAACGGATCGAACGGGTCGAGGCTCAGCCAGGCGGAGTTCATGTAGTACTGGGCGTGCCCCAGCGCCATCATCACGCCGACCAGGCCCCGGAACTCGTCGATGAAGGTGAACCGCAGCCGGGGCGGCCGGCCCGTGGCCGGTCCGGCGGCCGGGTCGGCGGCGGCCTCGGCGTTGGCCGAGTTCTCCCGCGGCGGCCGCGCGCGCGTCGGCGCCGCCTCGGCGCGGTGTGCGGTCTGGCCGTGGCCAGTCTTCTTGCGGGCGCGGTCGGCGCTCATGCTGCCTCGCTTCACGGGATCGCCGCCGCCATCACGCCGACGCCGATCGTGGTCATGCCGGCTCAGCCGGCGAAGTTCGTGCGCACGACCCGCAGGCCCGTGGTGTCGTCGGCGCTGTCCGGCGGCAAGGCGCCACGGGCGGCGCTGCGACAATCCTGGCTGGTCGTGTACCAGCTGCCGCCGCGGCTGAGGCGCAGGTAGCCGTCGTCGGCGCCGGCCGGGTCGAGGGCCGCGTTCGCCGGCAGCGGGCCGTACCAGTCCCAGCACCATTCGCGCAGATTGCCGTGCATGTCGTGCAGGCCCAGGGCATTCGCTTGCTTCTGGCCGACGGGCGCGGGGCCGCTGCCGGCGTTGCCGCAGTACCAGCCCATCAGATCGAGATTGGCGTCGAGGCGGCATTTCAGCTGCATTAGAGGGCCGCTGGCGAACGCCGTGGTCGTGCCGGCGCGCGCGAGGTGCTCCCACTCGGCCTCGGTCGGCAGGCGCCAACCGCTGGCGTCGCGGTTCCAGGTGACCTGGGTGCCGGCGACCTCATGGGCGGGCACGAGGCCGTCGGCCAGCGACTTGGCGTTGCAGTAGGCGATCGCCTGCAACCAGGTGACGCTGTCGACCGGCCGGTCGGCCCCGAGGTGCTGCGACGGGTTCGAGCCGGCGGGCATCACGGCGTCCCATTCGGCCTGCGTGACCTCGGTCACCCCGGCGATCAGCGGATGGCTGAGCACCGCGGTGTAGGGCGTTTCGTCGGCTCGTCGGCCACGTTCCTGCTCGGGGCTCCCCATCCTGAAGGCGACCGCGCCCACGAAGGGACCGTCGCGCTCGGCCGACACCGCGTCCTCGACGCCGTCGGCCGCGAACCGGAAGTGATGGGTATAGGCGCCGCGCGGCAGCGTCGTCTCGTAGCGGTAGAGATAGTCGGAGACCAGGGACATCGTCTGGGGCGTGCCGTTGATGACGACCTCGCGGGCGGTCAGGGGCTCGTCCCAGATCGCCTCGATCTCGAAGACGTAGAGGTCGAGATCCGTGCCGCCCAGGCGATCGAGGCTCGGGTTGCGCAGGGTGATGCCGCTGCCGGTGGTCGCGCTGGCGGGATTCGAGATCGGCGACAGGTTGCCGGCGCGGTCGCGCACGCGCACGGCCAGGTGATACTCGGTCGTGGGTTCGAGGCCGCCCACGGTCAGGTCCATGCGCTCGCCGGGCGCGCCGGAGGGCACGGTGCCGTCCACGGGGGTGGCGGCGTCCCACGTGTCCTCGTCGATGATCGGCGTCTGCGCGCGGCGCAGCTCGTAGCCTGCGGCCCGGCCCACGACGCCGTCGTCGCCGGTCATGGTCCAGCTCACGTCCAGGGCGTTGGCGCTGGCCATTGCGGCGGCGAGGTCGGTCACCACCGTGGGCGGCGTCGTGTCGCGGAACGGGCCGCGGCCGCCCAGGATCAGCAAGCCCTCCTCGGAATCCGAAACCAGGCAGTAACCGTCCGGGGAGAAGACCACGCCGGTGGCGAAGCGCGTCGCCGTGGTGCCGAGGTAGACGGGATCGGCGGGGCTGCTGACGTCGAAGAAGTGCACGCCCGCCGCGTTGGAGGCGACGGCGCAGAGCCCGTCGCGCACGGCGATCGCCACGCTGAAGCCGTTCAGCACGTACTGGGCGACCTTGACCGGGGTCTCGCCGCCGTCGACGCGGAAGACCGCCAGGCCCTCGCGGCCGTCGGCCACGAACGCGTGGTTGCCTTCCAGGGCGATGGCCCGGGCGTTGCCGGGCGTGTCGGCCCAGGCGGCCAGCCGCACCCAGGCGGGGTTCAGCACCCGGAAATCGAGCACGCACAGGCCCATCTCGTTCTGCGCGCAGTATCCCCAGCCGTCGCGCACGACGATGCCGTAGGCGCGGCCCTGCGTGCGCACGACGACGCCGTTGTAGTCGAGGAAGCCGATCTCGGTCAGCGATGACTGGAAGTGGCGCACGCCGCGCCAGTCCTCGGCCATGAAGACCGCGTAGGGCTGGCTGGGGCCGTCCGTCTGCTGGACGAAGCTGGCGCGGCCGAAGGTGGCCGTGGTGCCGGTGTTGAAGTTGATCAGCGCGCTCGGGTCGGTCACGTCGAAGCTGCTGATGCCCTCGGTGCCTTCGACGACGTGGGCGATGTCTCGCACCTGGTGGTCGAAGAACGTGCGCACGACCTGCACGTCGTCCGCGGTGCGGACCGTGGTGATCGTCGCCAGGCGCACCGGCCGGGTCGGGTCCGACCAGTCGATGCTGTGCAGGCCCGCCTCGCCTCCGGCCACGAAAGCGGTGCGTTCGAGCACGGCGACGCCCACGTTGGCCGAAGGCAGCGGCAAGCGGCCGACCACCGTGTACGGCGAGCCTGGCGGCTCGTAGAGGTCCTGCTGGCCGCACGCGGCGAGGAAGGCCAGCGAGGCGGTCAACACCCAGAGCCCGACGAGCAGTGGCTGCGGACGGCGTGGGGGCGCAACTGACGACATGTCGACTCCTCTAGAACTGATAGGTCATGCCCACCCAGTACCGTTGCTGGGTGTAGTCCTTGTCGAGCGTGATGTCCCCGGGCCACGGCGACTGGACGACGCGGTCGGAGTACCGGAATCCTGTGTAGACGCGCAATTGCCTCGTCAGACGCTTGTTGATCTCCAGCGTGAACCGCGATTGCTGATCGCGGCGGCCGGTGTGGTACGGGTCGGAGAAGAGCGGTCGGTCGGTGGGGAAGTAGTAGTCCATGTACAGGAACGAGCCGTCGATCGAGTCGAAGAACGGACGGGCCCAGCGGGTCGCCAGGTCAAAGCCGAGGCGGTAGAGATCACGCCGGTACGTGGGGTCGCTCGCCGTGCTGGTGCTCGCCGTCTGCCCGGCCGTGTCCATGGCCCGACCGGCGGCGTCCTCGTAGCTGTAGTCGAAGGTCAGGCGCAACCGCGGGTGGACTCGGTAACCGATCTGCCCGCGGTACTCCCAGGCCTCGATGTCGTTCTCCATGAAGGCCTTGTTGTAGTAGCGGCGCTTGTGGATCAGCAGCAGCGAGTAGTTGAAGGTCGTGTTGACCGTGTGCCGCCACTGGATGGACGCCACGTTGCGCGTGAACTTGAAGGCCTTCTGGAGCGAGGGCAGCGAACTGTCGCTGAACGGCGTGCGGTCGCCGAGCTGGCGGATGTACTGCTCGGGCGCGTACTGGTAGTTCAGCTCGACGCTCTTGCCGCCCGCGAGGCTCTGACGCACGTACCAGTCGAGGTCGGTGTTCGTCTTCATCGGGTTCTGCGTGTACATGTACCGCGTCGTCTTGAAGCGCAGGCGCGTGGTGCCCCAGCCGACGAATCGGCGATCGGCGGAAAAATCGAGGGTCGGCGCGATGATCAGGTCGTCGTACTTGCCGATGCGGAAGCGTTCCTGATTGCGGCCGTTGACGAAGTCGTCGATGTAGTCCGGGCTCTGCGTGAGCACGTTGTTGTCGTAGATGACCTCGAGGCCGAACTGGTTGCGATAGCGCCACGGGTTGGGGCGCGCGGGTGCGGCCGCGCCGCGGCTCGCGCGGGCTTGGGCCGGGCCGTCATAGTAGAACAGCGCGGCGAGCAACCCGGGCTCCGGCGACGCGCCCGTCACCTGAACGGTCCAGGCGCCGGCCGGCACGTAGACTTCGAAGCGCCGGCCGCCGCTCGGCGTGCCGGGACGACCGTCGCCCCAGGACACGCCGTCGCCGCCGGGCCGGAAATCGAGCGGGATGCGGACGGTGCGTCCGTCGAAACCGGCGAAGAACAGGGTCGCCGGTCGAACGGCGTCGTCGGTGGCGCCGGGCGGGAAATCGGCGCGCGCGAAGCCCCACAGGCGGCCTGGGCCGATCAAGGGCAATAGGACCGGCTCGTCGCCGAGCACGACGTACGAGCGGTCGCCGACGGCGACGGTCGCAGCCGCTGCGCTGGGTTCAGGCACGTAGCCCCGACCGGTCTGCGCCGTGGCCGGGACGGTCGCGACCAGGGCGACCAGGATGGCCACGAAGGCGAGAGAGGCCAGGACGCCGGTCGGCGGGGCTTGGCGGCGTCCAGCGATCATGCCTGCGTTGCTCCTAGCGTTGCACATCGCGCCGGGGGATGTGGATCATGGTGGCCACGCCGCAGCTCTCCGGGCGCAGGCAATGGATCTCGATCGTGTGCCGGCCCTTGGGCACCGGAATGCGCATGTTCTTGCGCGTGCCCGGCAAGATGTCGGGCCGTTCGACGTACTGGGCGGAGGTCAGGGCGATGCTGTCGAAATGGAACGTGCGCCACGGTTCGCCGTCCAGGCAGACCTGGAGCGTGAACGGCTGGCTGCCGTTCATCGTGTGCTCGAAATCCAGACGCGTGCTCAGGCGCAGCGTGGTCGGCCCGATCACCGATAGCTGCAGCGGTTCGCCGGCCTTGAAGTGGTAATACACGGACTGGTTGCCGCTGTCGAACTGCAGGTGCCGCACCTGGGAATAACCCTGCGGCGCGAACGTCACCCAGGATTCGCGCTGCCGCCGGACCTGCCGGAACATGCGTACCGCCACGGTGCCGCCGCCCGCAGTTTCGGCCCGGACGCTCACCTCCCGGCGCCCGTCGGGCAGGTCGACATAGGCGCGACGCAGCTTGCTGACCCGCTTGCCGTCGCGGCAGGCGGCGGCCTGCGCGGCCGGCACGGCGGTCAGCGCCTTGCGCAGGACCTCCTCGCCGTCGACCAGCACGATGATCGTGTACGGCACCCGCTCCGCATCGCCGTCGGCGTAGATGTAGCGGCTCGTCACGTTCAGGCGCCGCGGGCCGAGCATCGTTGCGCTGGCGTCCTCGGCGGGTCCGACGACGGCGTAATCGATCTGGTTGCCGGTCACGTCCAGACAGACCGTCCTCTGGCCGCGCAGGTCCTTCACCGCGCTCCAGGTCGTCTGGGCGGCCGTTGGTGCGGCCGCGACCGCGACGCACGCCGCCGCGACCAGGGTGACGATCAGGCGACTGCGGTTCATCCGGCCCCTCCCGACGCGGCGGCATCCTGGCGACGGCCAGGCAGGCGGTCGAAGATGCCGCGGCGCAGTTCGGGCGCCAGTACCATCGCGCACAGCAAGCAGTAGCCCCCCAGGATCGCGATCACCAGCGGGAATCGGTACATGGGCTTGACGAAGATGTCGCCGTCGCCGGGCGCGGGCAAGTAATCGGGAGACAGGGGCAAGCCGAACTCCCTGGCCAGCGAGACGATCCGGAGCAGATGCACCACCGGCAC
>CAZVWL010000148.1:0-7381 GCA_964630845.1 uncultured Fibrobacteraceae bacterium | reverse complement strand
GGCGCGGTCGTCCCCAGCAAGCGCACCTGCCGTGCCGGCACCTCCACCTCGATACGCGCGATGGAGCCTGCGACCGGCAATGCCGGCGCCGTGGGGTCGAGCAGCGCCTGACGCCACACCTGCTGGTGCCGCGCCCGCGCCACCGCCGGCAGGCCCGCCACGGCCACCGGCACGGCCAGCGTGTGCTGCTGGTCGCCGGCCTCGATCCGCAGCTCGTGCCAGCCCGGCTGCGTCCCGCGCACGCGCCACACGAGCGCGCCTCGGGCCACATCGCGCACCGGGCCCGCCTCCAGGCGCAGCCCCTCGGCCTCGACGAGCCTCGGCGCGGCCTCGACGCCCGCCATCGTCACCGTCACGAGCGCCACCTCGCCGACGCCAAGCGGCCGCCGCCCCAAACGCGCCTCCAGTTGAGGAACGACGATCAACAGCGGCAGCACCAGCACCGCCAGACCCGGCAGCGCGCAGGCCACGTACCGCAGGTTGGCCAGCGCCAGAGCCCCCTGCACGCGCAGGATCACCGGCAGGCTCGTCTGGTACAGCGCCGCCTCGTAGAGCCGGCCGATCAGCAGGCCGCGCGCCGCGCGCAGCTTTGCCTGCGGGGTGGCCAGCCGGTACAGCAGCAGGGCGACCACGCCGAACCCGACCCCCACGAGCACGAGCGCCAGGGCTGGCCGGCCCAGCGACGCCGCGAACAGGAGGTCGGCCACGCGGGTCGTCGCCTGCAGCAGCGTGGTCACGCGATGTACCCCAGGCCCTGCATGCGCTTGCGGATCTCCTCGACGCTGGCGTCGTCCTTGTCCAGGCGATCCAGCTCGCGCTCGAGCACGTGCTGCACGAACTCGCCCACCGACGCATAGCCGGCCGCCTTGCTGACGCGCTCGGCGCGCGCGAAGAGGTCAGGATCGAGCTTGATGCGAGGTCCACCGAACATCACGGCCTCCCTTGCCGGTCCGCGCCGGCCGGCGCGAGCAGGTTGCGCCCGGCCATCTGCGGCAGCGGCGCGATGCCATAGTAGTGCAGGAGCGTGGGCGCCAGGTCGGC
Source organism: uncultured Fibrobacteraceae bacterium (assembly GCA_964630845.1). Classification (GTDB taxonomy): domain Bacteria; phylum Krumholzibacteriota; class Krumholzibacteriia; order LZORAL124-64-63; family LZORAL124-64-63; genus Glo-17. Next base: position 6,340 of record CAZVWL010000148.1, on the reverse strand, counting down.
GAGCGTGGGGTCGGGCACCACGATCGGCCGCGTGGACAGCACGATGCCCGGGACCTCATCGTGGGCCTGGCAATGGTCGCCGCTCCACTTCTGCAGGTTGTCGACGAAGACCTCCTGGGGCACCTCGCCCAACGCCGACTCGTTGCTGCCGCGCCAGCCGCGATGGTAACCGAGCACGAGGTCGGGCCCGTCGGCGGCGTGCGGGCCGGTGTACACGCGGTCGGCCCGGTAGGCGTACTTGATGGCCGGCACCTGCAGCAGCGGATCCGCCACGCCCTCGAAGCCGGCCTGCAGTTCGGCCAGCAGCGCCTCGGCCTCGGCCCCCGCCTCCACGAGGCCTTGCTGCTCGCGACCCTGCAGGTTCAGGTACACCGCGTTGATGCCGATCGCGTAGGCCCGCGTGCGCGACCAGTCGATGCCCACCAGGAAGCTCACGTCGCCGCGCTCCACACCCGGCACGAGCGCGAGGTATCCCTGCTCCAGCAGCCAGGTGTTCACGTGGAAGCTGCGCTGGTACGAGGCGAAGCCGTGGTCGCTGACCACCATCACCAGGGCGTCGTCGCCCACGCGGTCCAGCACGCCGGCCAGCACCGCGTCCAGCGACTGGTAGACCTCGCGGATGCGCCCGCGGTGCTGCCCCGACACGCCCTGGTACAGCGGCGAATCGGGGTCGATGCCGCGCCAGAACATGTGGCAGTCCTGGTCGGGGTAGTTGAAGTAGAAGAACAGGAAGCCGTCCGGCACGGTGACCAGGCGGTCCAGCTCGTGGGCGAGCTGCCGCTTGCGCTCGGCGAAGACCTCGTCCGACTGCGACAGGTAGTCGGCATCGCTGAACACGCCCTCCTCCAGCGCCTTGGTGTTGGCCGGCAGACCCTGCGTGTAGAAAGGACCGAGCGCCGCCGCCAGCTCGCGCGCGTAGCTGTCCGGCGTGGAGATCGGCATCTCGGGCGCGGCGGGGTCGATCTGCACCGGCGTCACGTAGAGGCGCAGGAACGGCGCGGTCTCGATCAGGTACAGGCGCACGACGCCGCGCACCGATTTGAGCAGCGGCACCAGGCGGAACTCGAGGGTCACCCAGTCGCTCCACTCGCCCTCCTGCAGCAGCAGGCGGCGCCCGGCCAGCTCGACGAGCGCGGCGCCGGTCTCGCGGTCGACCGTCACCTCCATGGGCACGGTGGCCGGCGGCGCCCCCTCGCGGTACACGTTGGCCGGCCCGGCGATCTCCGCGCGGCAACGGCCGTCGACGAGGTACACCGGACGCAGCACGCCACCGGACAGGTCGCGCGTGGCCAGCGGGTCGTCGGTCACGTAGGTGTACTGGCCGTAGGTGCCCTGGATGTCGGGCGTGCCCATGCCCGAGAGCGTGCGCGCCACGGTGGTCACCGGCGGGAAGTTGGCGGGCATCTTGAACAGCGTCATGTCCACCCGCGCGTTGTCCATCAGCTGCCAGAACGCCGTGCCTTGCCTCAGGTTGCGGATGCCGCCCTGATGGCCGCGCGGGATGCGCCAGCCGCCCACGCCCCAGAACTCCGACGGGCCGCTGGCCTCGCTGATCGACAGGTAAGGCACCAGCGTGGCCGGGTTGCGGTGGATGAAGTCGAAGATGCCGTGGCCGCCGGGATCCAGCCCGGTCGAGAAGGTCGACCACGCCACCGGCGACTGCGGCGGGATGGTGGTGCCCAGCGGCAGCAACGAACCGCCGCGCGCGAGCACCCGGTCGAACGCCGGCATCAGGCCCTGGGCGCGGTACTCGGCGACCAGCCGCGGGTCCATGCCGTCGAAGCCGAGCACGACCACGGTGCGGGCCGCAGCGGCACCAGCCGCCAGCACCCACGCCGCCGCCGCCAACCCGACGATCAGCGCCGACCTTCGCCTGAGCAATGCACCCGTGCCGGTCATGGGTTCGTCGCTTCCAGCAGGCTGCGTCCGTGCATGTGCGCCGGCACCGGCACGCCGCAGCAGTCCAGGATCGTTGGCGCCAGGTCCACCAGGCCGGCGCCCTGGCCGCCGCCGCGTAGCGGGCGGCTGGCGAACAGCACGCCCGGCACCTGGCGCGGGTCCATGCAGTGGTCGGCCGACCAGGCGCGGTCGTTGTCGCGGAACACCACGCCGATCGTCGCGCCGACAGCCATGTCCCAGTCCGCGCGCCAGCCCGCGTTGTAGCCGACGATGACGTCCGGCGCCTCGTCGCGGTAGGGCCCGCGGTACGCCGTGGCGCTCTCCCACAGCTCGTTGATCGCCACGCCGCCGGCAGGATCGGGCAGACCCCGCAGCCGCTCGACCAGCTCGCGCCGCAACGCCGGCGCCTCGGCGGGCGGCACGATGCCCGCGAACTCGCGGCCGGCCACGTTCAGGTAGAAGCCCGCCAGGCCGCTGGCGTAGGCGCGCGTGCGCGACCAGTCGATGCGCTCGACGCCCACCGCCCGGCCCTCGGCCAGCGGCGGCGGCGGCCCCTGGGCGGGGTCGTCCACAAGGTACAGGTAACCCTCCTGCCGGAACCAGGCGTTCAGGTTCACGGCGCGGACGAACGGCTTGAAGCCGTGGTCCGAGAGCACCAGCAGCAGGTCGTCCGGCCCGAGGCGCGCGCGCGTGCGGCCGACCAGCGCGTCGGCGCGGCGGTAGAGGTCGCCGATGACCTCGGCGTGGCGGGGCCTGGCGCCGGCCTCGGTGTCGCCGGCGGCGCGGTCGTGGCCGTGAAATCGCAGGAAGGTGTGTTGCACCCGGTCGGTGGCGTCGAACACGCAGACCACCACGCCGTGCCGCTGGCGCGCCAGGGCGTGTTGCCACTGCCGCTCGCGCTCGGCGTCCACCGCCCACACCTGCGCGAGGAAGGCGTCCTCGTCGAGCACGCGCTCGTTCAACGCCCAGGTGTCCTCGGCCATGCCCAGCGTGGCGAACGGACCATGCAGCCGCGCCAGCATCATCGCGTAGTGCGGCGGGTGGCTGATCGGCATCGCGGGCCGCTGCGGGTCGAGGTTCACCGGGGTCGCATAGAGCCCGAAAGGCTCCCAGGCGGTGACGCGCAGCTTCACCAGGCCGTGCGCGGCGCGCCGTCCCGCGCGGAACACCACGCGCAGCCAGGGCGAATCCTCACGGTCGCCCAGGGTGACCGTCTCCTGCCCCACGGTGATGCGCGCCCGGCGCGCCCTGGCGTCCACCTCGCAGCGCACCGGCACCTCGAGCGGCCCGGCGCCGTCGGGGCGGTCGGGTCCGGGCAAGGCGCCGCACCAGGCGCCATCCTCGGCCTGCTCGAGCCGTCGCCGCTCGCCGCCCGTGAGCTCGTCGCCGCGCGAGGCATTGCCAGCCGATGGGGACGACCCCGCCGTCAAGTGCGTGAACGTGCCCTGGGTGCCGCGCAGGTCCGGCAGGCACATCGCCGCCAGCATGCGGCCGGCGAACCGCTCGGGCGGGAACGTCAGCGGCACCCGCAGCACCGTGGTCTCGACGCCGTGCTCGCCGAGGATCGACCAGAAGCTGCGGCCGCGTCGCCGCTGCTGCTGGTGCGCCGGCACCGTGCCCAGCCGCAGCGGCCCCCAGCGGCGCGGTCGCGCGGGCACCAGGCGTGTGCTCGACAGCTCCGGCTGGCAGGTGCGCGGGTCGCGGCGCAGGAAGTCGAAGATGCCGTGCCCGCCGGGATCGGTGCCCGTCGCGAACGTCGACCACGCCACCGGCGAGATCGCCGGCAAGGTGGTGGCCAGGTCGCAGAAGCAACCCTCGTCGGCCAGCGCCGCGAGGTTGGGCAGGTCGCCGGCGGCCAAAAATTCGCGGCAGAGCTGCGCGTCGAGCCCGTCGAGCCCGAGCACCACGACGCGGCGCGCCCTGGCCCGGCCGGCGAGCCGGCGCTGCCGCCACAGGCGCGCCAGGAGCCGCAACGGCCAGGTCACCAGGCCGAACAGGGCCAGCACGATGCCCGCGATGCCGAACAGCAGCGATCCGCCGAGCGCGAACCCGGCGCCCGGACCGATGTATGCCAGTTCGGGCAAGGTCACGCTCCCAGGTGGCGGTGCGGGGCGAGGTGGTCGACCACGTACTGGCGGACCGCGTCGATGACCGGCGTCGGCGGCAGGTCGCAGCCCGCGGCGCGCAGCTTGCGCATGTCCGCCTCGGTGAAGTACTGGTACTTGCCGGCCAGCTCGGCGGGCATCGGGATGTACTGGATCGCGGGTTGGCGGCCGAGCGCGGCGAAGATCGCGCCCATCAGGGTGTTCCAGTCGCAGGCCTGGCCGGTGCCCACGTTGAAGACGCCGTTGACCGTGGGTCGATAAAACAGCCAGAGCGACATCGCCGCCGCGTCCTTCACGTAGACGAAATCCCGCCTCTGCCCGCCGTCGACGTAGTCGGGCCGGTCGCTCTTGAACAGGCGCACGACGCCGTGGTCGCGCACCTGCTCGTAACCCTTGCAGACCATCGAGCGCATGTCGCCCTTGTGCCACTCGTTGGGCCCGTACACGTTGAAGTACTTCAGGCAGCAGATGGAGTCGAGCAGCCCCTCGTCGCGCGCCCAGAGGTCGAAGAGGTGCTTGCTGCGGCCGTAGAGGTTCAGCGGCTGCAGGGCGTCGAGGCCGGCGTGGTCGTCGCTGTATCCCTGCGAACCGTCGCCGTAGGTGGCCGCGCTGCTGGCGTGCACGAAGCGCGCGCCCTGGTCGAGCGCGGCCAGGCAGAGGTCGCGGCTGTAGACGATGTTGTTGCGCTCGAGGTAGGCCCAGTCGGTCTCGGTGGTCGAGCTGCAGGCCCCCAGGTGCAGGATGCCGCGCAGCTCGCCGCGGTAGCGGCCTGCCGTGAGGTCGCGGCGGAACTCCTCGTGGGGCTGGTACCCGCGGTCGTAGCGCAAGGGCGCGAGGTTCGGTTCGCCCGCGTCCGAGGCGTGCACGTCGACGGCGAGGATGTCGTGCTCGCCGCGCCGGTTCAGCATCCAGATCAGCGCCGAACCGATGAAGCCCGCCGCTCCGGTCACCACGATCATCGCTGGGCCTCCTGCAGGATCATCTCGCCTTCGAAGGGCTGGCCGTCCCGCTCGGCGGTGAAACGGATGCGGTCGCCGACCATCGATTCGTAGCGCATGCGCGTGGCGATGTCGCGGCTGCTGAGCGGCACGCCGTTGATCGTGCGCACCACGTCGTAGACGCGCAGGCCGGCGATCCAGGCGGGCGACCCCTCCTCCACGTCCCGCACGATCAGCCCGACCGGGTTGGTGATGTTCAGCGCGGCCATCAGCTCGCCCGTCAGCGGCAGCAGCACCACGCCCCAGTTCGCCTCGCGGTAGTGGCCGAACTCCCGCACCTCCTCCAGCACCCAGCGCACGCGGTTGCTCGGCACGGCGAAGCCGATGCCGATCGACCCGCCGGTGCCCGAGAAGATGAAGGTGTTGATGCCGATCACCTCGCCCAGCGCGTTGACCAGCGCGCCGCCGCTGTTGCCGGGGTTGATCGCGGCGTCGGTCTGGATCATGCCTAGGTAGTAACGATCGCCCTGGCGCTGGCGCACGATGTCGCGGTTCAGCGCGCTGATCACCCCGACGGTCACCGTCGGCTGGGTGTCGGCCAGCAGCTGTCCGAACGGCGAGCCGATGGCGATCGCCCACTCGCCGATCGTCAGGTCATCGCTGTCGGCCAGCAAGGCCAGCGGCAGATCCTGGCCGGCGATCTTCAGCAGCGCGAGGTCGAAACGGTCGACGATCTCGACGATCTGGGCCTGGTAGTCGGTGCCGTCGGTCAAGGTGACGATCACGCTGACGGGCGCCTGGCCGAGCACATGGGCGTTGGTGACGATGTAGCCGTCGGCGGAGACGATCACCCCCGAACCGTAGTTCTGGCGCTCCTGATACGGCAGCCGGGGCGACCGGCGGTCCGGGAAGAAGTACTCGAAGAACGCCACGCGCGGGTCGCGCACCGCCACCCGGTGGGTGACCGTGATCGAGACCACCGCCGGCGCCGCCCGCTGCGTGGCGCGGACGATCGCGTTGTCGCGGTGCGCGGTGATCAGCTCCTGCACCGGCGTGGACGGCGGCGAGGTCGGCGCCGCGCGCGTCGTGTCGGCCGCGATCTCCGCCAGCAGCGCCTCGATCGCCGCCTGCCGCTCGGCCACGTAGTCGTCGCGCCAGGCACGCTCCCGCCACAGCAGGAAGAGCGAACCCAGCAAGGCGCCGATCAGGATGCCGACGATCGGCGCGGTCCAGCTACGCGGGCGCCCCGAGGCCATCATCGGTCACTTCCCCTGCAGGCGGTCCCAGTCGGCCAGGAACGCGGCCAATCCCTTGTCCGTCAGCGGATGGTGCACCAGCTGCTTGATCACCTTCGGCGGGATCGTGGCCACGTCGGCGCCCATCAGCGCGGCCTGCACG
>CAZVWL010000147.1:0-7385 GCA_964630845.1 uncultured Fibrobacteraceae bacterium | reverse complement strand
CGCCGCATCAGCTGCACGTCGGCGACGGTGGCGCCGCCGGCGAATCCGGTGCTCGTCTTGACGAAATCGGCGCCGGCGTCGGCGGCGATGCGGCAGGCGAGGGTCTTCTCGGCATCGTCCAAGAGCGCGCACTCGATGATGACCTTCAGCAGCGCCAGACCCAGCGTCTCGCGCCTCACGGCGGCGACGTCGCGGTAGACCGCGGCCGTGTCGCCGGCCTTCAGGGCGCCGAGAGGCAGCACCATGTCCACCTCGGTCGCGCCTTGCTGCACGGCCCGACGGGCGGCCAGCGCCTTGATCTCGCCGTCATCGGCGCCGAGCGGGAAACCGACCACGGTGCACACGGCGACGTCCGTGTCGTGCAGCAGCTGGTGGCAGAACGGCACGAAACGCGCGTTGACGCAGACGGCGGCGAAGCGATGCTGCCCGGCCTCGCGGCAGAGCTGTTCGACGTGCGCCCGCGTGGCGTCGGCCTTCAGCAGCGTGTGGTCGATGCAGCGGGCGAGGTCGGCCGGGGTGATCGCGGCGCCCGGCTCGACGTGTGCGCGTCGCGCGCCCTCGCCGGCGTAAGCGCGCAGGAACAGCTCCTCGCGGCGGGCGTTGCCGCCCTGGGTCCAGCCCTCGCTCATGGCATCTCCCGCGGGCCGCCGCCGTCGCGGCTGCCCGGAAAATCGGTGAACGCGAGCGGCAGCAACGCCGCCAGCGTGGTGTGGACGACCTCGCCGTGGGGATCGTCCCCGGCGAGGTAGACGGCGAGGTCGGGCGCGAACTCCTGCAGCACCTGGCGGCAGGCGCCGCAGGGCGGCGTGGGCACGGCGCCGGCGGCGCAGACGGCGATGGCCACGAAGCCGCCCGCTCCCTCGGCGAGCGCGCGCACGACGGCGGCCCGCTCGGCGCAGAGCGAGAGGCCGAAGCTGGCGTTCTCCACGTTGCCGCCGGTGACCACGCGGCCGTCCGCGCAGAGCAGGGCCGCGCCCACGCGGAAGCGCGAGTACGGCGCGTAGCTGCGCGCGCGGGCGGCGCGGGCAGCCGCGACGAGCCGGGCGATATCGACGGTCACGCGTCACCTCCGGTCGTGGCGAGGGGCAGGTCGCTCAGGAAGCTGGTGCCCGTGGCGGGCGGGTCGGCGCCGAAAAACGCCGCCACGGTCGCGCCCAGGTCCGCGAACGTGCGGCGCAGGCCGAGGTCGCGGCCGGGCTGGCCGGGGCCGCCGACCACGGCCAATAGCCGAGTTTCCTCACGCGAGGGGTCGGTGCTCGGCGTCGTGGGGTCGTTGCCGTGGTCGGCGGTGATCAACAGCAGGTCGCCGCGGCGCAGGGTCGGTAGGAAATCGCCGAGCCAGTCGTCGAACGTGCGCAAGCCGCCGGCCATGCCCTCGGGATCGTTGCGATGGCCCCAGAGCACGTCGAAGTCGACGAGGTTGACCATCAGGAAGGTGCGGTCGGGCGCGTCGCGGTACCGCTCGGCGAGGCGGCGCATGCCGTCGGCGTTGTCGACGCTCGGCACGTGGTCGTCGATGCCCTCGCCGGCGAAGAGGTCGCGGATCTTGCCGATCGCGTGTACCCGCACGCCGCGCCGGCGCAGGGCGTGCAGCACGAGCCCCGGCCCCGGCGCCACCGAGTAGTCGTGGCGGTTGGCGGTGCGGCGCCAAGAGCCGACGCCGCCGACGAACGGGCGCGCGATCACGCGGCTGACCTCGTGCGGCGGCACCAGCAGCGCACGGGCAACCTCGCACACGCGGTACAGCTCATCGAGCGGCACCACCTGCTCGTGCGCGGCGATCTGGAAGACGGAGTCGGCCGACGTGTAGACGATGAGCTTGCCGGTGGCCACGTGCTCGGGGCCGAGCCGCTCGATGATCTCGGTACCGCTGGCCGCCACGTTGCCGAGCCAGCCGTGGCCGCTGCGGCGGCTGAACGCGTCCATCAGATCGGCGGGAAATCCTTGCGGGTAGGTGGGAAACGGCGTCGCCGTGACCAGTCCCATCAGCTCCCAGTGGCCGGTGGTCGAGTCCTTGCCGGCGGACACCGGCCGCAGGCGCCCGTGGCTCGCGCGGGGCGCCGCGACGGGCGACAGGCCCTCGATGTCGTGCAGGTTGCCGAGGCCGAGGGCGCCGAGGGTCGGCAGTTCGAGGCCGCCCACCCGGAGGGCCAGGTTGCCGAGCGTGTCGCTGCCCGCGTCGCCATAGGCATCAGCGTCGGGCGCGCGGCCGACGCCGACGCCGTCGAGGATGATGAGAATGGCGCGCGCCATGGGGTCTCCCGGTTGCCGATCCGGTTGTTGTTGCTTCGGATGCAGCAGGTTAAGCGGCGTCGCTGACTCCGTCAACCGCCCCCGTGGCTCTTCCGCGAAGATTGGGCTATTCCGCGAAGATTGTGATCGCTTCTTAGATCGTCTAAATGCAAGCTATTGCAATAATCTCAACTCGACCAGGCAACGGCCTGCAACCTTGCGCTCGCCATCCTTCTCAGTTCAGCCGGAAGCCGTCCTTGGTTCGCCAACGACGCGCAGTCTGCAGACCTCCTCGGACAATGCCTAGCTCTTCTGTACACCGTTGTTGACACTCGGAGATATGGAGCTGATGCGCCAACATTCCGCAGTGGCGACGCGCTTGGCTCCATTCTCCAGGCCGCCCCCAACCCAAGCAGTTGCGAGGACCGTGCCTGGAGTTCGACCAGCTTCCTGCGCGTGAAGTTGCGGCCATCGCTCGGGTGCTCTGCGTGGGACCCCGGCGACACTGAGATAGTCTTTTCAAAATACACAAACACTTCTTCCATAATAGTTTAGAAGAACTATACCACCCGCCGAGACCGAACAAAGGGCGACCACAATCTTCGCGGAACAACACAGAGGTTGCCTGCGTTTGCCGACGCGCTAGAATGCCCCCCATGCCCCACGACCTCTTCAACCCCGACGGCCCACAGAACCCCGCCGACACACCGCGTCAGCGGCGTCAGGCCGTGCCCACCGGCGGCGACCCCGCGCCTCGCCCCCTGGCCGATCGCCTGCGGCCTCGCACGCTCGGTGAGGTCGTGGGTCAGGCCAGATTGCTGGCGCCCGACGGGCCGTTCCTGCCGCTCTTGGCCGCCGACGCCCTGCCCTCGCTCCTGTTCTGGGGCCCGCCAGGCTGCGGCAAGACCACGCTCGCGCGCCTGATCGCCCAGCACGCCGACGCCCGGTTCCTCGAGTACAGCGCCGTGCGCGTGGGCGCCAAGGAGCTCAAGGAGGTCATGGGCGAATCGGAGCGGCTGCGCCAGGTCACCGGGCGCCGCACGGTGCTGTTCCTGGACGAGATCCACCGCTTCAACAAGGCGCAGCAGGACGCGCTGCTGCCGTGGGTCGAGCGCGGCGACATCACGCTGGTGGGGGCCACGACCGAGAACCCGAGCTTCGAGCTGAACGCGGCCTTGCTGTCGCGGCTGCGGCTGTTCGTGCTCGAGCCGCTGCGGCCGGCCGACGTGGCCGAGCTGCTGCGGCGTGCGCTCGCCTCGCCGGAAGGCCTGGCCGCGCGGGGCGTGCAGCTGACCGAGGCCGCGCTCGGCGCCCTGGCCGAGCTGTCGGAGGGCGACGCGCGGCAGGCTCTCGGGCTGCTCGACTCGGTGACCGCCGCGGCGGCCGAGCGCCGGCGCGCCGGCCAGGATGCGGGGTCGGAATCGATGGCGGCGCCGCTGGATATCGACGACCTCGCCGCGCTCATCCAGCACCGCGCCGTCCGCTACGACAAATCGGGCGAAGAGCACTTCAACCTCATCAGCGCGCTGCACAAGAGCCTGCGCAACAGCGACGTGCAGGCCGCGTTGTACTGGCTGGTGCGCATGCTGGAGGGCGGCGAGGACCCGCTGTACCTCGCGCGTCGGCTCGTGCGCTTCGCCAGCGAGGATGTGGGCCTGGCCGATCCGCAGGCCCTGCCGCAGGCGCTGGCGGCCCGCGACGCGGTGCACTTCATCGGCTTGCCGGAGGGCGCGCTGGCGCTCGCGCAGTGCACGGTCTACCTGGCGCTGGCCCCCAAAAGCAACGCGCTGTACACGGCGCACGCGGCGGTGCGCCGCGAGGTGGAGCGCGGCGAGAATCCGCCGGCGCCGCTGCACCTGCGCAACGCGCCCACGCGCATGATGAAGGAGCTCGGATTCGGCCGCGACTACGTCTACGCCCACGACACCGCCGACGGCATCGCCGCGATGAGCTGCTTGCCGGAGAGCCTGGCCGGGGCGCAGTTCTACCGGCCACGCGGCAAGGGATTCGAGCGCGAACTCGCGCAACGCATGCAGCAGATCGCCGCCTGGCACGCGCGTCACGGCCAGGGACAGGCGGCGCCTAACACGCCGGAGCGGCCACCGGAGCCGCAAGGAGGCCAACCGTGAAGAGAATCGGGGTCCTGACGGGCGGCGGCGACGCCGCGGGCATGAACGCCGCCATCCGCGCCGTGGTGCGCACGATCTGGCGGCACGGCAGCGAAGCGATCGGCATCCGGCGCGGCTGGCAAGGGCTCGCCGAGGCGGACGGCCACGTGATGGGGCCGGGTTCGGTCAGCGGCATCCTGCACCAGGGCGGCACCATCCTGCGCACGTTCCGCTATCCCGAGTTCGCCACCGAGGAAGGGACCGTGCCGGTGGGCAAGGCCCTGCGCAAGCTGAAGCTCGACGGCCTGGTGGTGATCGGCGGCGACGGCAGCTTCCGCGGCGCGGACAAGCTGATGCGCACGTTCGACCTGCCGGTGATCGGCGTGCCGGCCACGATCGACAACGACATCTCGGGCACCGACCGCAGCATCGGCTACGACACGGCGCTGAACATCGCCGTGGACGCGGTCGACAAGATCAAGGACACCGCGTCGAGCCACGGGCGCATCTTCGTGATCGAGGTGATGGGTCGCGACTACGGTCTGCTCGCCGCCCAGGTGGCGATGGCCACCGGCGCCGAGGAGGTGCTGGTGCCGGAGATCCCCTACGACATCAACGAGGTCTGCCGCAACATCGAGGCGAGCTACGCGCAGGGCAAGTACCACGCCCTGATCATCGTCGCCGAGGGCGCCGGCAAGGCCAGCTACATCACCTACGAGATCAACAGCCGCCTGAACCGCTCGGCGCGCATGGTGGTGCTCGGGCACGTGCAGCGCGGCGGCGCGCCGACGGCGTTCGACCGCATCCTGGCCACCCGCATGGGCCAGCACGCGGCCGAGTTGCTGCTGACGGGCAAGCACGGGGTGATGGTCGGCGTCGTGGCCAACCGATTCAAGACCAGCGCCCTGCTCAAGAAGGCGGGCGGCGATCTGGAGAGCGTCAAGCGCAGCTGGGAATTGGCGCGGCTCTTGAGTTGATACTCTCCGAATGTGCGCTTGCCACAACACGACGCCCTCGTCCCGCGGGACGAGGGCGTCGCTTCGTGCCTGGTCGGTCCGGACGCGGCGACTACAGCGCGTCGCGGTAGCCCTGGACGAACGTGTTGGCGTACTTGAACCAGTTGATGCGCAGGTCGCCCACCACGCGGCCGAGCCCTTCGTGCTCGACGCGGCGCGTGTTGAAGTCTTCGACCCAGCCGACCGGCGAGACCGAGGCCACCAGGGGCAGGTCCTGCGCGATCAGCAGGTGCAGCATGTAGTCGGCGCCCGGCGCGAGGTCGACCAGGCGGAACGTGGCCTCCGGCAGCACCGCGTAGAAGGCCATGTCCTTGGCGGTCGGGTTCGCGCGCGTCTCGGCGGGCAGGTCGTGGCGCGGCACCCACACGATGCGGTCGATGCCGGTCTGGAAGCGCAGCAACGGATCGCCCTCGTTCTCCGGCAGCAGCGGCTGCAACGTCTCGCGGCGATCCCAGCGGGCCTCGGTGAGATTCTTGCCCGGCTCGGTGATGTCCACGGCGCCGGCGCGCAAGAGACGAGGCAGCACATACGGCAGCGGGGCGGCCATGCTGTCGGCCTCGATCACCCCGCCGCGCTTGATGCGCTCGAGCACGAGGTGGGTGGGCTGCGGCGTGAAGACCTGCTTGACGCCGAGCAGCGTGCCGGCCAGGCGCGGGTAGAGGTTCTCGAGGTCGCGCGCCACGAAGAAGTGCAGCTGGTTGCCGTCGCGCACGAGGCCGACCTGTCCGCGCACGTACTCGAACCGGGGCGCATCGATCTCGAAGGTGAAGTTGCGGGAGACCGTGTCCCGCACCGCGCCCTTCATGACGGCATTCAGGGAGGCATACAGGTAGGGGTCGACCTCTTCCTTCTCGCTGCAGCCGACCAGGCCGGCCAGGACCAGGATGGTCAGCGAACCGATCATGAGCCAGGACGCCCAGCGACGCGACACCTTCATGAAACCAACCTCCCTTGGGGTACTCGGGACACGGCGCCGCTGGCGGCGCCGTCCGGCGACGAACACGGCGGAATGTAAGCCTGAACCGTCGCGGCAGTCAACAGCCGGCCGGCGCCACGTAGGCGCGGCCGTGGCCGCTGGCATGAACATGGGACATCGCCGCGGAAAAAGCAAATGCGGGACGGCGATGATAGTGGTCAGAGTCGAGGTCGCCGCAGGAGCGGCGGCAGCGCCCCGGCCAGCGCCAGCACCACGTCCTGCTGCGGTTCGTCCAGCTCCCAGAGCCGGTTGAAGATCGCCCAGTGGCTTGGCCGCAGCACCCCGGCCGGCGCGAACAGGTGCAGGAAGCGCAGGCGGCGCTCGGCGGCGCTCAGATGCGGCAAGCCCAGGCGGCGCAGGCGGCCGTCGACCGTCACCAGCCACGCGGCCTGCAGCGCCTCCACCAGCGGGGGCGGCACCGCGCGCGGCGCTAGCGCGCCGTCGAGCAGGTCGCGCACCAGCAGCAGCTGCTGATAGAGCACGCGTTGCGCGTTGAGCGGCGAGAAGTCTTCGGCCGTCAGCGGCGTCGGCGCCGGGGCCGGTCCGAGCCGCCACTGGTCGCCGGCGCCGTGGTCCCAGGCCGGCCGCGGTCGATCACGCAGCACCTGGTCGACGTGCAACCAGAGCGTGAGCCGACACGGGCTGGGCGACGTGAGCGTGAACCAGGCGTGGTCGTCAGCGGCCAGGGCGTCCATCACCACGGCGACCTCGCCGAGCCGCCCGCCGAGATCGAGGCGGGCCACGGCCGCCTCCACCAGCGGCACGAGCTTGGCGCCGAGCGGCCAGTCGGCCGGGATCACGCGAACCGCAAGGTCGGTCACGTCGCGATGAGCTGGCCGCCGCCCACCGGTTGCAGGCGGCAGAGGAAGTGGCGCAACGCCGGCGGCTGCCAGAGGATCTCCAGCGGCTGCAATTGCGGGCCCAGGTCGCGGACGCGGGCGCAGGCGTCGGCCACGTAGTCGAGCTGCGTGTGGCTGTAGACGCGGCGCGGGATGGCCAGCCGCACCAGTTCGAGCGGCGGGTTGACCTTCTTGCCGGTGTCCGGGTCGAGGT
>CAZVWL010000146.1:0-7418 GCA_964630845.1 uncultured Fibrobacteraceae bacterium | reverse complement strand
CGCTGCCTGGGCCTGGACGTGTCCTTCGCCGGCGCCATGCAGCCGTCCCCCTCGGCGGTGCGCCGGGCGATGGTCGGCCGGGTGCTGCGCATGGTGGACCGCCACGGCAAGTACCTCGTGCTGACCTTCGCGGCGCCGGACGGCAGCGGCTCGCCCACGTTCGTGATGCTGCACCTGCGCATGACCGGCCAGGTCTGCCTCGACGACGGCCGGCCGCCGGACCGGCACGTGCGCCTGGTGCTGCGGTTCGAGGACCGCACGGTCCACTACCGCGACATCCGCAAGTTCGGGCGCTGGACCGTCGTGGGGCCGGATTGGCGCGAGCGCGACCTCGCCCACGTCGGCCCCGACATGCTGACGGTGACCACGCGGGACTGGCTGGCGCGCGTGCGCGGACGGCGGGCGCCGCTGAAGGCCGTGCTCCTGGACCAGGGCCTGGCGGCCGGCCTGGGCAACATCTACGCCGACGAGGCGCTGTTCCGGGCGGGCGTGCACCCGCTCGCCGCGCCGGCCGACTGCGACGAGGACAGCCTGCGCCGGGTTTTGAGCGCCGCCCGGTCGGTGCTGCGCCTGGCGATCGACCACGGCGGCACCACGTTCCTGAACTTCGCCGATTTCGACGGCCGCCCGGGCAACTTCCGCCGCCGGCTGCGTGTCTACGGGCGCGGCGGCGAGCCGTGCCGCCGCTGCCGCGCCACGCTGGAGCGCATCGTGGTCGGCGGGCGCTCCACGACGTTCTGCCCCGCCTGTCAGACCGCGCCGAGCTTCAGCAGCTCCCGCACGTAGCGGGGCGGGGGCGACCCGTACGACAGCAGCCGGTCGTGGAAGTCGCGGTGGCTGTACTTGGCCCCCTGCTTGGCCTGCCAGTCGCGGCGGATCGCGTTGATCTCCATGTTGCCGACGTAGTAGGTCGAGAGCTGCGTGGACGTCAAGCAGGCGCGGATCCACTTGCCGGACGCCTCGCCCTCCTGCTGGAACCCCTGCTCCATCATCAGGGCCATGGCCTCGGCCTCGGTCATGCCCGCGGTGTGGATCTTCTGGTCGATGATCGCGTTGATGATCAGGCGCAGGCGCATCTTGAGCTGGTGCAGCTCGAAGGCGGGGCCACCCCAGCCGGCCTCGACCATCAGCTGCTCGCTGTACGTGGCCCAGCCCTCGACGAACGTGCCGCTGTAGAACACGGCGCGCACCGGCGTCGAGCCCTGGAACCGGTTCGCGTGGTTGATCTGCAGGTAGTGGCCGGGCATGGCCTCGTGCACGGTGAGGTCCTGCAGCATGTAGTCGTTGTACTCGCGGTAGAACGACGCGGCGCGTTCGGCCGACCAGTCCGCCGGTGTCGGCGCGATCGCGTAGAAGGTCGGCAGGTGCGGCTCCAGGGGGCCGGGCGAGTCGCAGTAGGCGATCCACATGCCACGCTGGTGCTCGGGCATGACGATGATCTCGATCGGCTCGTCGGGCACGCGCACCAGGTCGTGCTCGCGCACGAAGGCGGTGATGCGCGCGAGGTCGGCGCGGGCCTGCGCCACGATGGTCTCGCTCGTCGGCCGGTCGTCGGCGAGCCGGTCGAGCACGGTGGCGATCAGGCGGCGCGGCGACATGTTTCCGGGGTCGACCTCGCCGTGGTAGAGGCCGCGGGCGAGGTCGGCCATGCGGGCCGTGGTCAACTCGAGGTCGCGCTCGGCCGTGGCGAGGATCTCCTCGGCGGAGAGGTCGCTCGCGAGCGAGAAGCGCAGCTTGCGCCGCCAGCGCTCGTCGCCCAGGCGGAAATCGCCCTGCGAGCGCGGCAGCAGGTCGTCCTGCAGCCAGCGGCCGTGCAGCGTGAGCGCGGCGATGGCCTCGGCGCGGGGGCGCGCCAGGCGCGAGCGCAGGCCCGGCTCCGAATCGAGGTACCGGTCGAGCCCGTCCATGATCAGGTTGATCGTGCCCTCGTTCTGGCTGATCGCGGTGCGCGTGAAGACGGCGGGCGGATCCTCGAGGTTGACCCGCGCGTGCTCCAGCAGCGCCGGGATCTTCTCGAGCCTTGCCGCCACGCTCTGCAGACGCTGCGCCAGCGGCGCAAAATCGCGCGCCAGCAACGAGTAGATCGCGTCGCCGGGGTTGTACAGCAGCGGGTTCCAGCGCGGTTCGTCCAGCTCCTCGTGGGCGAAGATCGCGGCCTCGATCTGCTGCATCAGGATGTCGCGGTCGATGCGGTCCTGCGCGTCGAGCTTGCGGGGGTTCACCGCGCGCAGGCTGTCGAGGTAGGCGCGGTTCAACGCCGCCCAGGCTCCCAGCGCGCCGCGCGAGTAGTCGGGCAGCGCGTGGTCGTGGTCATGGTTGCCGAGCTGGGTCGCCCACACCGGCTGGTGCGCGTAGAGGGCCTCGAGGTAGCGGTTGGCCAGACCCGCGTATCGGTCACGATCGCTCGGACCGCGCCCGCAGGCGGCGATCAAGGACACGGCGGCCAGGCAAAGCACGATGAGGCGGCGCATGGGGCACCTTCCGGTTCGGGGTCGGGCAGGTAGAACAGGAAGCTAGCACCACGGCGGGCCGCCGGGCAAGCACGCGTACGCTCAGGCCGAAGGCCGTTCGAGCTGCCGGCGCGCTTCGGCGACGGTGGCGGCTGCTGCTGTCTCCGGCAGCTGATCGACCACCCACCCGTCGTGCCGCCGGTGCAGCAGATGCAGGTGACGGGCGCTGTGCGGCAGCCAGAGGTCGAGCACGGGTTCACGCTGGACCGTCTCTTCCCGGACCTCGATCAACAGCCCCGGCGGGTCGGGATCCAGGTCGATCACGGCCACGGCGATGGACTGATCGTTGCGGGTGCGGATCTGCAACCGCGGCCCGTGGTCGTCGTGCACCATGACCAGCGAGAAGCGTGGTTCGGCGCGGGTCGCCGCGAGGTCGATCCGCAGGCCGAGCGCCTGGCTCGCGGACGCAAACGGATTGCCGTCGTACAATTTGTCCATCCCCCTGGAAACGTTGCCGCCATCGGCGGCGCACTGGCCATACAAAGCACGCGATGCAGTTACTCGATAATCGTAGGCATGAGCATAGCAGACCCCGCCGCACTGTCAATCGCCGTCGCAGCTCCCGGACCGCATGACGACCCCGCCGGCCAGGTAGGCCACGTCCCGGAATCCGACGTCGCGCAGGATGCGCGCGGCCTCGTAGCTTCGCGAGCCCTTGGCGCAGACGACCAGCACCGGACGGCCTGGATCCAGCTCGTGCAGGCGCGATCGCAGCTCGGCCAGCGGGATGTTGACCGTGCCGTCCGGCAACGCCGATCCCGGCGCGGCGAATTCCGCGGCCGTGCGCACGTCCAGCACGAGGCAGCCGTTGAGGGAGGCGGTGGCCGGCACCTGCCGCAGACCCGCCTCGCGGGCGTTGCAGGCGGCGGCGGCGAGGTCGTGCAAGGGATCGAGAGGCGCGTTGTAAGCCGGCGCGTAGCAGAACTCCGCGTCCAGCAGGTCGGTGAGGTCGGCGTCCTGGCGCAGCAGCGACGCCACGACGTCGACGCGCTTGACCACGTCGCCGGGACCGACCGCCTGCAGGCCCAGCAACCGATCGCTGCCGGCCTCGTGCACGAGCGCGAGCTGGATCAGGCCGCGATCGGGGTGGAAACCGACGCGGTCGTCGTGCGCCCCCCAGGTGACGACGGGGTCGAGTTCGGCGGCCCGGGCCGCCGCGGCGGTCAGGCCGGTGGACGCCACGTTCAGGCCCAGCACCCGCAACGCCAGCGAACCGACGACGGCCGGGAACTCGGTGTCGCGGCCGGCGAGCACGTCGCCGGCGACGCGTCCCTGGCGCGTGGCCAGCGAACCGAGCGGCAGGCGGCAGATCTCGCCGCTGGCATGGTGGACCAGCTCCACGCAGTCGCCGACGGCCAGGATGCCCGGATCCGAGGTGCGCAGGTTGGCGTCGACCACCAGGCCGCCGAGCGATCCGACCGCCAGGCCGGCCGCGCGCGCCAGCTCGGTCCGCGGGACGGTGCCGAGCGCGAGCACGGCACGGTCGGCCGTCAGGTTGCCGGCGTCCGTGCGCACCACCGCCCGCCCATCGGCCGCGGTCACGGCGCCGGTCACGGCGCAGCTCGTGCGCACCTTGACCCCGGCTCGGCGCAGCTCCTGCGCGACGAGGGTCGCCAGCTCGGCGTCGAGGTGCTGCGGCAGCAGGCGGTCGGCCGCCTCGCAGATCGTCACCTCGCAACCCCAGAGGTCGGCCAGGGCGGCCGCGATCTCCACCCCCGCGCAGCCGCCGCCCATCACGATGCAGCTGTTGACCGCGCCGCTCTGCAGCTCCTCGCGCAACCGCCGGGCTTCTTCGGGCACCGACACGGTCAACACCGCCGGCCCCAGCTCGGTGCTCGCCGGCACCCGTGGCCGCGAGCCCAGCGCGTAGACCAGCTTGTCGTACATGAGCATCATGCGCTCGGCGCCGTCGAGCGTGCGCTGCACGGTGACGGCCCGCGCGTCGCGGTCGATCGCCACGAGGCGCCACCCGGTGAGCACCTCGAGATTCTTGGTCTGCCGGAAGAACTCGGCGTCGCGCACGGCGCCGTAGCTCGTGCGGCGCAGATCGTCGAGGTCGTCCACCTCGCCGCCGAGGTAGAGCGGCAGGCCGCAAGCGCCGAAGCTGATGACCTCGCGACGATCGACGACGGTGACCCGCGCGCCGGGCAGCAGGCGTTGCGCCCGGGCCGCGGCTTTCAGACCGGACACGCTGGCGCCCAGGACGAGGATACGAAGTTCGGACACGGGCGCCCTCCGGGGTGCTGGCTAGACGCAGCCGGTCGGCTTCTCGAGGCCGGCCACCTTGCAGGCCCCTCGCGCCGGGCCGCTGGGGAACAGCTCGTAGATCTCCTTGAGCTTGAGCCCCGTATCCTTGCAGAGTTTGCGGACCATCGGCGCCACCCCGAACTGGGCATGGTAGTCGCGGATGTAGGTCATGATCCGCCAGTGCGCGTCGGTCAACGCGTCGAGGCCCTCGGTGCTCGCCAGGGCCAGGGCCACGCGCTCGTTCCACTGGCCGGGATCGGTCAGGAAACCGTCGTCGTCGACCTCGAGGGTCAGGTCACCGTGGGTCAGGCTGGGCATCCGCTCGATCCTTTGGTCTGCGGTGGACGTACCTTCCGGGAGCCGGCCAACAATAGCGCTTGCCGGGCCGCCGGGACAACCCGCGATCGTCAGCCCTCGGCGATGTCTGCGACCGCTTGCGGCAGCAGCAGTTGCACCTCGCGATGGCCGACCTCGACCAGCCCCTGGTCGCGCCACGCGCGCAGCAGGCGGCTGAGCGTCTCGGGCGTCATGCCGAGCGTGCGCGCGAGGGCCGCCTTGCTGCCCGGCAGGCGCGCGGCGGCGGCGGGCCGACCGCCGGATCCCTGCTCCCGGGCCAGTTCCAGCAGGCGCGCGGCGAGGCGCGCCGGCGCCGGCCGCGTGGCGAGCGATTCGATCCGGCCCAGGAAATGGCGCAAACGACCACTCAGCGTGGCCAGCATCTGCAGCAGGATCTCCGGGCGCTCGCCGCCGAGCCGCAGGAACTCGTCCCGCGGCAAGAGCAGCGCCTCCGCTACGGGCGACCCCGCCGCCGCGCTGGCCGGGTAGGTGCCGCCGGCGAACACGGCCACCTCGCCGACCACGGCGAACGGGCCGAACTGGTGCAGCTGGCGGCGCGATCCATCGGGCCCCGCCCGGTACACCTCCACCTCGCCGCGGGTGACCACGTAGAGCCCGGCCGCCGGCGTCTGCTGGCTGAACAGGACCTCGCCCCGGTCGTACCGACGGAGCGAGGCCAGGCCCGCCAGCGACAGCAGGTGCTCCTGGCGCAGGTCGCTGAACAGATCGCAGCGCGCCAGCAGCTCGGCCTTCTGCTGCGGGGGTCGGCGTAGCTTCTCCATGGCGCCAAGATGATGCCGAACCTTGACATCGGTCAAGGAGCCAGGCTCATTCAGGAGCGATAATGTCGTCATCGATCGCGAACGAGCCGCAGGCGCCGTTGCGAGAAACCAGCCCAAGCCGGACGGAGGCCGCCATGCCCACCCGCAAAATCATTGAAATCGACGAGGCTTTGTGTAATGGTTGCGGTGACTGCGTGGTCGGCTGTGCCGAGGGGGCCCTGCAGATCATCGACGGCAAGGCGAAGCTGGTCAGGGAGGACTACTGCGACGGGTTCGGCGACTGCGTCGGCGCTTGCCCGACCGGCGCCCTGACCGTGGTGGAACGCGAGGTTCCCGACTACGATCCCGCGGCAACGAGAGCCCACGTCGCCCGCACACGCGGCGCCGACGGGCTGGCCGAGTTCGATGCCGCCGCCGCCCGACACGACGCACCAACGGGATCACGTCCTGCGCCACAGCAGCCTCCGCGTGGAGGTTGCCCGGGTTCGAGCTTGCGGGTGTTCCCGACGGCTGGCGGCGGCGTCTCCCCCTCCTCCCCCAACCCGTCGCCCGCCAGAGGAGCACCCGCATCCTCGTCGGACCCCGGCACGGTGATCCCCTCGAGCCTCGGCCAGTGGCCGGTCATGCTGCACCTGGTGCCGCCCACCGCCCCCTTCCTGAAGGACCGTGAGCTCTGCCTCCTGAGCACCTGCTCGCCGGTGGCCATGCCGGACGTGCAGTGGCGCTACGTGCGCGGCCGCGGCGTGGTGATGGCCTGCCCGAAGCTCGACCGCACCGAAGGCTACGTGGCCAAGCTGGCCGCGATCCTGGCCGAGCCGTCGATCCCGCGCGTGGTGGTCGTGCGCATGGAGGTGCCCTGCTGCAGCGGCCTGACCGCCATGGCGGTGCAGGCGGCGCGGCAGTCCGGCCGGCGCGACGTGCAGGTGGTCGAGGCGACCGTGGGTCTGGACGGCCGCAACCTGGGCCAGACCGTGGTCTACGACGCCGCCGTCTGAACGGTCCCGTCCTGGACAAGAGGCCCCGGATGTTGGATCATCGACACCCGGAACCAGGCCGCGTGCGCGCCGATGTTTGCGCGCCCTTACCAGGACGAAAGGACCCCGGACCATGGCGATCAGGGACCAGGACGCGCTCGACTATCATAGCCAGGGACGACCGGGCAAGACCGAGGTCGTGCCCACCAAGCCTTGCCTGACGCAGCGGCAGCTCTCGCTGGCCTACACCCCCGGCGTCGCCGTGCCCTGCAACGCCATCGCCGCCAACCCGGCGCTCGGCTACAAGTACACCAACCGCGGCAACCTGGTCGCGGTGATCAGCAACGGCACCGCGGTGCTCGGCCTGGGCAACATCGGGGCGCTCGCCGGCAAGCCCGTGATGGAAGGCAAGGGCGTACTGTTCAAGCGCTTCGGCCACGTGGACGTCTTCGACATCGAGATGGACAGCGAGGACCCCGACGAGATCGTGCGGGCCTGCCAGCTGCTCGAACCCACCTTCGGCGGCATCAACCTCGAGGACATCAAGGCGCCCGAGTGCTTCTACATCG
>CAZVWL010000145.1:0-7461 GCA_964630845.1 uncultured Fibrobacteraceae bacterium | reverse complement strand
GCGTCTCTCAAGGGTGGTCGAACCATGAGCGCCTCCCTCCGTTCCACCTGGCCGTCGCGTCCGACCACGATCCGGGGCAAGCTGGCGTTGCTGTTCACCGGCTCGATTCTCGCGGCGGTCGCGCTCGTCTTCGTGCTCATCCTGTATCAGCAGCAGCGTTTGATTCGCAGCGAATGGGCGGATTCGCTTTCCGCCCAGGCGCGTCTGGTCGCCACCAACAGCCAGGCCGCGCTCGATTTCATGGACCGGCAGGAGGCGGGGCGCCTGCTCGGCGCCGTCGAGCGCAATCCGTCCATCCTGCGTGCCCGGCTGCTGGTCGGCGCGCGCGACGAGGTGTTCGCGGAATTCCTGCGGGCCGGCGTGGCCCCGCTGCCGCTCAGTCGCATCCCGCCGGACGACGTGGGCGCCCATTTCGGCGACGGCCGGCTGGTCGTCTGGGCGCCCGTGCCCGGCACCGGCTCCGTGCCCGCCGTCGTCGAGCTGGTCGCCTCCCTGGAGGCGATGGAGCGGGCGCTGTGGCGCACCGCCTTCGAAACCGGACTGGTGTTGCTCGCCGCTCTCGGCCTGTCGCTGTGGCTGTCGCGCCGCGTCGTGCAGCGTCTCGCCGCGCCGGTCGAGGAGCTGAACGGACTGATGGCGCGCATCGCGACGAACGCCTCGCTGCTCGAACGCGTGAAGATCCAGGGTGACGACGAGATCGCCCAGCTCGGTCGCGGCCTGAACACCATGATCGACAACCTGCAGGCGCGCGACCACGAGCTGGCGCAGTACCGGCAGGGGCTGGAACGGCTCGTCGAACAGCGCACCCGGGAACTGATGCAGGCCACCGACGAGGCGCGGCGCGCCAACCGCGCCAAGTCCGATTTCCTCGCGCGCATGAGCCACGAGATCCGCACGCCGATGAACGCCATCGTCGGCCTCGGCAAACTGCTGCTGAAGACGCGCCTCGACGCGCGCCAGCGCGACTATCAGGAAAAGGTGCTCGCCGCCTCCGACGCCCTGCTCGGCGTCATCAACGATGTGCTCGACTACTCGCGCATCGAGGCGGGCAAGCTGACCCTGGAGTCGATTCCCTTCGATCTCGACCAGGTGATGCACAACGTCGCCAGCCAGGTGGCGCTGCGCGCGCAGGAAAAGGGGCTCGAACTGCTGTTCCTCGTCGATGGCGACGTGCCGCGCCGCCTGGTCGGCGATCCGCTGCGCCTGGGCCAGGTGCTGGTGAATCTCGCCAGCAACGCCGTCAAGTTCACCGACAAGGGCGAAGTGGTGGTGCGCGTCGAGCATGCGCGTTCGCGCGCGAGCGGCAGCATCGCGCTGCGCTTCGGCGTGCGCGACACCGGCATGGGCATCGCCCCCGAACGGCAGGCCGAGCTGTTTGCGCCATTCACCCAGGTCGATGGCTCGATCACGCGCCGCTTCGGCGGCAGCGGACTCGGACTGGCGATCTGCAAGCAGCTCGTCGAGATGATGGGCGGCGGCATCGGCGTCGACAGCGCGCCCGGCGCGGGCAGCACCTTCCATTTCACCGCCAGCTTCGGCCTGGCCTCGGAGCAGGCGGTCGCGGTCCGGCATTCGACCCTGCTGCAGGGCAAGCGGGTGCTCGTGGTCGACGACAACGCCACGGCGCGCGAGGTGCTGTGCGCGATGCTCGATCATTTCGGCATGCGCGCCGCGGCCGTCGCCGACGGCGCTGCCGCGGTCGAGCGCCTGCAGGCGGCCCAGGCGCGCGGAGAACCCTTCCATCTCGTGCTGCTCGACTGGCTGATGCCGGGCATGGACGGCATCGAGACCGCGCGCCGCATCAACGCCGCCGCCAACCTGCCGGACGGCGTGCCGGCGGTGCTGATGATCACCGCCGGCAGCTACGACAAGCTGGCGGAGCAACTGGCGAGCGTCGGCCTCGATCGCGTGCTGGCCAAGCCGGTCAGCGAATCCTCGCTGCACGACGCGATCCTGGAGGCCCTGCTGGGAACCGTCGCCGCCGAGGAACACCGTCGCGTGCGCCAGCGGCAGCGCGAGGGCGAGCACGATTTCAGCGCCATCCGCGACGCCCGGGTGCTGCTCGTGGACGACGTCGAACTCAATCGCATCGTCGCCCAGGCCTTCCTGCGCCAGGCTGGCGTGCGCGTCGACATCGCGGTACACGGCCGCGAGGCGCTGCAAAAAATCGCCGAGCACGATTACGCGCTCGTGCTGATGGACATCCAGATGCCGGAAATGGACGGGCTCGCCGCCACGCGCGAGATCCGCATGGATCCGCGCCACCGCGACCTGCCGATCGTCGCGATGACCGCCCACGCCATGAGCGGCGACCGCGAGCGCAGCCTGGCGGCCGGCATGAACGACCACCTGACCAAGCCGATCGATCCCGAGGCGCTGTTCGCCGCCCTGCTGCGCTGGATCAAGCCGCGCGCGCCGGACCGCGCCGTGGCGCCGGATGCGGTCGGGGAGGAAGCGGAGACGCAGGAAGAGGCCGCGATCCCGCCGCTCGACGGCATCGATACCGCGCGGGGACTCGCCAACAACCTTGGCCAGCCGGCGCTCTACCGTCGCGTGCTGGCGAGTTTCGCGAGCGAGTTCGGCGGCAGCGCCGAAGCAATCGCGGCGGCGCTCGCCGCCGGCGACTTTCCGCTGGCGCGTCGTCTCGCCCACTCGCTCAAGTCGGCCGCGGCCACCATCGGCGCGCACGAATTGAGTCGCCGCGCGACGGTTCTCGAGGCACGTTGCGCCAGCGGCCTGCGCGCGGACGACGAACTGGCAGCCTGTGCGGCCGACTTGCGACGCGTCACGGCCGCGCTGGCGGGGCTTTCAGCCACCTGAGCAGGGTCGCGTAAAACTGCGGCGGGTCCACCGGCTTGGCGATGAAGTCGTTCATGCCGGTGTCGAGGCAGCGCGTGCGATCCTCGGTAAACGCGCTTGCGGTCATCGCGAGAATGGGAACCGCGGCGTCGCGGGCGCGGATCGCCTGGGTCGCTTCCAGCCCGCTCATGCGCGGCATCTGCAAGTCCATGACGATCAGGTCGTAGGCCTGCGTTTCCGCCATGCGCGTCGCCTCGACGCCGTCGGCCGCGAGATCGACCGCCAGCCCGGCGTTTTCGAGCAGGTCGCGCGCCACTTCCTGATTGATCGGGTCATCCTCGGCGAGCAGCACGCGGCGGCCGCCGTATTCCGCGCGCAGGCGTTCCTCGGCATGCGCCTCGCTCCGGGGGGGGGCGGTGCCCGCCGCTTCCGGCGTCCCCCGGCCGAGGTGCGCGGTGATCCAGAAGGTGCTGCCGCCGCCGGGCGTGCTGTCGACGCCGACGTCCCCGCCCATCAGGCGGGCGAGCAGGCGATTGATCGCGAGGCCGAGGCCGGTGCCGCCGAAGCGGCGTGTCGTCGAATTGTCGGCCTGCTCGAAGGCGGCGAAGACGCGTGCCGCCTGCTCCGGCGTCATGCCGATGCCGGTGTCGCTCACCTCGAAGCGCAGCAGATAGCCGCCCGGATCCTCGGCGACCACGCGGCCGCGCAGGGTGATGCTGCCCTGCGACGTGAATTTGACGGCGTTGCCGAGGTAATTGACGAGCGCCTGCCCGAGACGGAAAGGGTCGCCGTGCAGCGCCTGCGGCATGCCGGCGATGTCGACGCGCAGACTGAGTCCCTTCGCGCGCGCGTTTTCCTCGACGGCCGCGAGACTGATTTTCAGCATGTCGGCGAGCGTGAAGTCGCGCTCTTCTAGGACCAGCCGGTCGGCCTCGATCTTCGACAGGTCGAGGATGTTGTTGATGATGCCGAGCAGATGGCGTCCCGCCTTCTCGATCTTGTCGAGCTGGTCGGCCTGGCGGACGCTCACGCCGCTGCGCCGCACCAGGTGTGCCATGCCCAGCACGGCGTTGAGCGGCGTGCGGATCTCGTGGCTCATGTTGGCGAGGAAGGCGCTCTTGGCGACGCTGGCGGCCTCGGCCGCCTCCTTCGCGCGCTTGAGTTCGGCGGTGCGTTCGGCCACCCGTTCCTCCAGCCGGCCGCGGCTTTCCTCCAGTTCGCGGTGCTGGGCATCGAGGGTGTCGAGCATGGTGTTGAACTCGTCGGCGAGCCAGGCGATCTCGTCGCGCCCGCCCACGGCGGCGCGCCGCGTCCGCTCGCCGCCGCGCACCGCGTCGGCCACGGCCTGGATCGCGCGCAGCCGGCGCGTCATGCCGGTGCCGAGAATCCATGCCAGCAAGGCGCCGACGAGGATCGCGGCGACCGTGTACAGCAGGCCGTCGCGCGTGATCGCCGCCATGCGTTCGTGCGTGACCCGCTGGCCGATGCCGACGCGCACCAGGCCGACGCGCCGCTCCGCGATCGTCACCGGCGCGACGCTGTCGACGAGGCTGGCGGAGCGGTGGATGACGCGCAGCTCGGCGATCTCCGGCAGGTCGCCGACGAACTGGCCGCGCCGCTCGATTTCGGTGTGGGCGAGCACGCGGTTTTCCGCGTCGAGAATCATCGCGAACACCAGTTCGGGATAGTGGCGTTGCGCCTCGATGATCTCCTGCAATCCGGCCAGGTCCATGCTGGCGATCCAGGTCGCCGAGGAAGTGGCGATGCTGCGGGCGAGGGTCTTGCTGTGCTCGGTCTGGCGCTCCAGCAGCAGGTCCTGTTGTCGCAGGGTCAGGTCCCAGACGAAGAAGCCCATCATCACCGCATGCACCAGGGCGATGGCGGCGACCAGCTGGGCACGAATCGAACGGAAGGTGCGCGCGTGGGGCGCGGGGGTCACGGCATCTGCTCCACCGCTCGCACCTCGCGCTCGAAGCGCGCGATGAAGTCCCGCACCACGGCGTAGCTCGCGTCGTCGGCGGCGTGGAAGCGCGCCGTTTCCATCGCGGCGAGAGCCGCCTTGCCCTCGGGCGATTCGTGCAGCGCGAGGAGTTCCGCGCGCACGCGGTCCGCCAGCGGCGCCGGCACGTCGTCGCGCGCCATGAAGGAGTTGTTGATGAGCGGTGGGGTTTCCCAGGCCAGCCGCAGTTCCGCCGCTTCCTTGGGGAAGTCCTTCTGGAAGGCGCGCCAGGGCGGCGGCCAGGTGGCGGCGGCGGCGCTCTGGCCGAGGTAGGCGTTCATGATCGCCGACTCCTGCGAGCCGACGTAGAGGTTTTCCAGACGTCTACATCGGCGACCAGACGAGCTGGTCCGTTCACGTGCTCGCCCTGCCCGAGCGGACGCTGGTCGATGTCCTCGCCGCCGACCCGCAGCATGGCGGACAGCCGCTCTGGGACCGGCTCGGCCGCCGCGGCATCCAGATCGGGGCGGCCCCGCGCGGCATCTCGTTCGTCGAGGTCCCGGACGAGGGCGTGACGGCGTTCGTCACGGACGCGGCGGGGGCGACGAGCGTCATCGAGACGGTGCACCCGGGTCTGCGCTGCGAGACGAGCGCCGAGGGCGAGTACCGCTTCGAACCGCGCGCCGTGCACCGGCTCAAGGCCGAGACCGAGCCGGTGGAGTCCGCCATCACGCAGCCGGTGCTGCTGCGCGGCAGCGAGGAGCTGGACCTGGCGTTCGCGGTCATCCCCGAGTTCCCGACGCTGGGCAGGTTCGGCATCGACCGGGAGCCGCGGGTGCAGGAGACCGCGTGCGACGGCGGCCGGGACGAAGACGGGGACGGCCTCACGGACTGCGCCGACCCCGACTGCGCCGAGACGGACGCCTGCCGCTGCGAGCCGGTTGGTGAAGCGACCACCGGGGCGGTGCTGATCAACCCGTACGTGCCGCGCCAGCCCGACGAGGAGCGCACCTTCTACGGCGTGCAGTTCCTGGACGAGCCGCGGCTGCGGCTCAGTGAGACGTGGACCGTCCGGTGGGAGGGCGTGCTGCCCGGCACCGATCGCACGACGGGCCGCCTCGTCGAGGCGGAGGGGATCGCCGAGGGGACGTTCCACGACCCGGGCGTCGACTGGTGCGCCCTGGGCGTCGAGGTCGGCGACCTGCTCGTCGTGAAGGCGCGCGCGGGCTGCTTCCAGTGCGGCGGGTTCCTCGGCGAGCAGTTCGAGTGG
Organism: uncultured Fibrobacteraceae bacterium; assembly: GCA_964630845.1. GTDB lineage: Bacteria > Krumholzibacteriota > Krumholzibacteriia > LZORAL124-64-63 > LZORAL124-64-63 > Glo-17. The sequence continues at coordinate 1,453 of CAZVWL010000145.1, read as the reverse complement.
CGCATCGCCGAGCTGCGGTCCGACACGCTCGTGCTCGAGGGCCCGGGCCGGGCGCTCGCGACGCGCCCCGTGGACCCGACGGCCACGACGGTGTGCCTGCGCGAGTCAGGCGTGACCCTCGAGGGCGACCCGTTCGCCGACTTCACCGTCCCGCGGCTCGTGACGCTCTCCGACGAGGTCCCGCTGCCCACGCCGGAGTGCTTCGCCGGCGCGCTGGACTACGAGATCCGGGTGCCGGACCGCTACCTCGTGACCGGCAGCGTATCCGGCTACCTGCACAACTGGCGCAGCGACGGCGGCCGCTGCGTCCAGCGGGCCGACGCCGACCCGCGCTTCGTCGGGCGGGCCGAGGAGGCGGAGCTCGTGGGCACGCTCGCTCAGTGCCCGCCGGGCGAGGAGGTCCTCGCGGCCACGACCGGGGAACCGCGCTACGAGGGCGACTTCTTCGAGAACCTGGCGTTCCGCGTACGGCTCTACCCCGGCTGCCAGCGCGCGCTCGACGGCACGATCGAGTCGCTGGGCGGCCAGACCGAGCGGGACATCGCCTGGCGCTTCGCCGTGACGGGCAGCTTCGTCCCGCGCCGACTCGGGACGGGGCAGCTCCCGGGCCGGTCCACGGCCATCGCTCGCCCGTCGCTGCGCCGCGTGTATGTTGTGGACAGCTCGGGAGAGGCGGTCTACGTGCTGAACGCCGAGCTGGACGCGGAGGCCGTGAGCGGGACGTTCCGCTGATCCGCGGCCTCTCCCGGGCGCGGCCCCGGTCTCCCACACTCCATCCCGGGGGTGCACACGACGCCCCGTCTGTCTCGAGAGGTGACCCGATGCTCGGACTGCGACGTTTCCTGCTGCTGCTCCTCCTCTCGGGTGCCGCCGCGCTGGCGCTGGCGGCCTGCGACGGCCGCGTCGGCGGCGTGCTGGGCGCCGATCTCGGAGACGGGGGCGGCGGCCGGACCGACACGTCGGGCGGCGGTGGCGGCGGCGACGCGGTCGTTCCGCCGGACGTGCCGCTGGGCGACCGCGACGTGCTCTTCCGCGACCTGCCGCCGACGGACTGGACGGCGCCGGCGGACGGCTTCGATCCGGTGCACTCCATCGAGTCGATCCAGCGTGACGACATCGGTCTCACGTGCGATCCCTCGACCCAGTTCCTGAACTACCCCGACCCGCGCGATCTGACCGGGCTGGTCGTGCTGTCCCCGCCGTGGGACGTGACGACGACCAAGAACGGCTACTACGTCGCCGAGGCCCCAGGGGCATGGCACGGGATCCAGCTCGTCGTGTCCAAGGACATCGATCCCGGCCTGCTGCCGGGCGACGTGATCGACGTATCCGGCGAGGCCAAGGAGTTCTACTGCCTGACGCAGTTCGAGGCGGCCGACCCGCCGACCGTGAAGGGCACCTCCGGGCTGCCGCCGGCCGAGGACGTGCTCCCCGAGACCCTGGCGCCCGCCGG
>CAZVWL010000144.1:1614-7481 GCA_964630845.1 uncultured Fibrobacteraceae bacterium | reverse complement strand
CGCCCCCGCAGCTGGTGCAGCTGGGCCAGCCCGAACCGCTCCGGCGCGTGGATCACCATCCAGCCGGCGTTCGGCACGTCGACGCCCACCTCGACCACGGTGGTGGCGACCAGGACGTCGAGTTCGCCCGCGCCGAACGCCGTCATCACGTCCTGCTTCTGCCGCGCCTTGAGCCGCCCGTGCACGAGGCCCACGCGCAGGCCGGCCAGCGGACCCGCGGCCAGCCGCGCCGCCTCCTCCACCGCCGCGCGGTTGTCGGTCTGCTCGGTCTGCTCGACGACCGGATAGATCACGTAACCCTGCTGCCCCGCCGCGACCCGCCGGCGGCAAGCCGCCAGCACGCGGTCCTCCTGGGCCAGCGGCACGACCTCGGTCGAGATCGGCCGCCGACCGGCCGGCAGCTCGTCGAGCAGCGAGAGGTCGAGGTCGCCGTACAGCGTCAACGCCAGGCTGCGCGGGATCGGCGTGGCGCTCATCACCAGCAGGTGCACCGGCAGGTCGTCCTCGTCGCGCGCGCTCTTGCCCCGTTGCTTGACGCCGAAGCGGTGCTGCTCGTCGACGATGGCCAGCGCGAGCCGCGGCAACCGCACCTGGTCCTCGATCACGGCGTGCGTGCCCACCAGGAGGTCGACCTCGCCGGCGCCGGCCGCGGCCAGCACACGCCGCCGCTCGGCGGCCGGGGTCGACCCCGTGAGCGTTTCGACCACCACGCCGAGGCCCGCGCAGAGCCGCCGCAGCCCCTGGCCGTGCTGGTGCGCGAGGACCTCGGTCGGCGCCATGAGCACAGCCTGGTAGCCCTGTTCGATCACGAAGAGCGCGGCGATCAGCGCCACGAGGGTCTTGCCCGAACCCACGTCGCCTTGCAGCAGGCGGTGCATCGCCTTGCCCGACCGCAGGTCGGCCAGGATCTCGGACAGCACGCGGCGCTGCCCGCCCGTCAGCTGGAACGGCAAGCTCTCGACGAGGCGCCTGGTGAGGTCGCCCGGCCTGGCCAGGGCCACGCCCGGCCGGTCGCGCCACCGACCGCGCCGCAAGGTCATCAGCAGCTGCACCTCGAGCAGCTCCTGGTACGCGAGGCGACGCCGCGAGCGTTCGAGTTCGGCCTGGTCGGCCGGGAAGTGCATGCCGCGCAGGGCCTCGGCCCGCGACACGAGGCCGCGGTCGCGCCGCCAGCGTTCGTCGAGCGGTTCGGCCAGCTGCGGCAGCACGACCTCCAGCACGTCGTGGATCAATCGCCGCAGCCAGTGCTGGCCGATGCCCGCGGTCAGCGGGTAGACCGGCACCAGCCGCCCGGTGTGCAGGCCAGCGCCGCCCTCGCCGTCGAGCACCTCGACGTCCGGATGCGCCAGCTGGCGTCGGTTGTTGTGCAGCTGCACGCGACCGCTGAGCATCACCGTCTGGCCGCTGCGCAGCTGCTTGAGCACGTAGCGCTGGTTGAACCAGACGCAGAACACGACGCCGGACGCGTCGGCCACCGAAACGGTCTGCAGGCTGCCGCCGCGCCGGGTGCGGTGCTCGCCGCAGGTCAGCACCTGGCCCATGACGGTGACCGGCTCGCCGATCGGCAGGCGGGCGATCGGCTGCGCCTGCGTCCGGTCGAGGTGGGCCCGGGGCAGGTGGGGGACCAGATCGCCGGCCGTCTCGAGGCCCAACCGCCGCAGCGCCGTGGCCCGGACCGGCCCGACGGTCTTGAGGAACTGGACGGGGCAATCGCTGGTCACCGGTCGCGTGGTCATGGCCTCGTTGCGGGAAAACGCCTTGCTGGACGGGGGCGCAGATGGTATATTGCTGCGCCTTGGAATTCAACGTCGATCGGAGGACGTCCGCCATGAGCAGGAAATGCACGATCTGCGAGAAGGGGCCGCAGTACGGCAACCGCATCAGCCATGCCCACAACCTGACCCGTCATCGCTGGTTGCCCAACTTGCAGAAGATCCGCTTCGAGCAGGACGGCAAGGTGCAGCGCGGATACGTGTGCACCCGTTGCCTGCGCACCGGCGGGGTCAAGAAGGTCGTCTAGACCCGCCCGCGGGGCGCCCCCCCCGTCACTGCACCCTCCGGAAGACATGCCACTGCCCACCCGCCTCCACGGGTGGGCAGGTCGCGCCGGGGGCCAGCGCCTTGATCGCCTCCCGCAACGCCGGCAGCATCTGGGCCGGGTCGACCCAGCCGACATCGCCGCCGCGGACCGCGGTCGGCCCCTGCGAATACCGCGCCGCCACCTCGGCGAAGCTCGTCCCCTGCTCGAGCGCGGCGGCGATCGCCGCGACGGCGTTCGCGTCGCTGGTCACGATGTGCAACAGGTGGACCTTGCCGCCGGCCAGGTTCCGCTTGGCCTCGGCCAGGTCGCGCTGCAGCGCCTGCTGCCACTGCCGCAGTTCCGGCCCCGATCCCGCGTCCAGCGCGAGCAGCGCCTCGACCACGGCCAGGGCCTCGGAGAGCGCGCCCAGTTGCTCGTGCAGCGACGCCAGCACCACCATCGCCTGACCGTAGCGCGGGTCGAGCCTGACGGCTTCGGCCACCTGCGCCACCGCCTGTTCGGGGCGGCCGCGACGTTCCAGGTGCACGCCGTAGTGGAACCGCCCGACCGGGTCATCCGGCCGCAGATCCAGGTAGGCGCGGAACTGCTGCTCCGCTTGGTCGGCCTGCTCGAGCAGTTCCAGCGCGTTGGCCAGGTTGAAACGGTGGCGGGCGTTCTCCGGCTCCAGGACGACGGCCCGGCGCAGGGCGGCAGCGGCCGAATCGACCTGGTCGGTGGTGAAGTACGCCTCGCCGAGCCCGCCCCACGTCTGCCCCGACGGCTGCAGTTCCACGGCGCGCCGGAACACGGGCACGGCTTCTTCGGGCTGGCCGGCGAGGATCGACAGCTCGCCCAGCACGACCAGGTTCTCGGCGGTCTCGCCCTCGACGGCGATCGCGTCACGCCAGTGGCCGACGGCCACGGCCCATTGCCCCTTGCGGCGGGCCAGGCCCGAGAGCTGCCGGTGCAACCACGGTTCGCCGACGCCCTGCAGCTTGAGCTGCTGGAGCAGGTTGTAGGCGCGGGCGAACTCGCCTTGCTGGCTGTTCAGCTGCGCCAGCCCCTCGAGGATGCCGCCGTGCCGGGAGTCCAGCGCCAGTCCCTGCTCCCACTGCACCTGAGCCTGCGCGCGATCGCCGGACGCCAGCAACGCCCGTCCGTACCAGTAACGCACGTTGACGTTGTCCGGCCCCAGCGCCAGGGCGCGCCCACCGTACGCGAGGGCTTCGGGCACCCGTCCCTGCACGGTCGTGATCATGGTCAGCGGCAGCAGGGCCAGCAGCGAGTCCTTGGCCTCGAGGCACTCCTTGAGCAGGGGTTCGGCGGCCACGTAGTTGTTTTCCAGGAAGAGCCGGCGGCCGTCCTCGCAGGGATCGGCCGCGCGCGCGACGCTGGGCGACAGGCACGCCACGGCCAGGCACGCCACGGCCAGGCACGCCACGGCCGGAGCCGGGAGCGACGGGCTCCGCCGGCGGCACCGGCGCTGACAGGCGGGCATGATCGTCGATCTGCAAGAGGCGCGCTCGGCGCGCCGCGGACGGAGGTCGGTCACGGTCTGGGTCTCCTGCCGAGTGTTCGGGTGGCGGCGGATCCTTGCTTGTACAACCGACGGGCTCGTCGGTGCCCGATCATATGATCGGTCACCCCAGCCAGCGCCGCACCGGCTCCAGCCAGAACGCGGCCGCCAACCAGGCCCAGGCGGTGCGGTCGGGCCGGACGCGGCGGTGTCGGGCGACCAGCGCCTCCGCCTCGTCGCCCCGGCCCTGCTCGCGCAGCAGGCGGCAACGGGCGGCCACCATGCCGTCCGGTTCGCCGATCATGGTGGCGAGGTCGGCGGGCGGTTCGGCGCCGGCGGCCGCGGCCGCGCGCAGCAAGAGCGCGCCGGTCTCCTCGTCCGCGTCGCCGCCTGCGAGCTGGTCGAGCGCGATCTTGTAGGCCGCGGCCGGCTCGTCGCGCAACAGCAGGGTCTGGATCGCCAGCTGCCGCCAAGCAGCGGTCGCGATCGGCTCAGGCGGGTTCTCTTCGGCGACGTCATGGGCGTCGGCCCTGCCCGGCCCCGAGAGGAAGCCGGCGGGCAGGATCGGCTGCCGGCCCTGGGCCAGCTCGAGCCGCGCGCGCAGGTACAGGGGGCGTGGGTCGTCCAGGCCGCGCTTGCCGCTCGGCCACTGCGCGAGCGCCGCGGCCGCGGCTGCCCACTGGCGCTGCTGCAGCAGCAGACCGATGCGCAGGCCGTGCAATTCGGCGTCGCCGAGCCAGATGGCGACGAGTTCGTCGAGTCGGCGCAACGCGGCGTCCGGCAGGCCCTCGAGATCGTCGCAGGCGGCCAAGAGCAGCGCCGCGCGCGCGAACTGGCGCGGCAGATCGTGCCAGCCGCTGAGCAACTGGCGGCAACCGGCGAGGTCGCCCAGCAGCAGGGCTAGCAACGCCCTGAGATAAGCCAGGAACAGTTCCTCGTGACGGCCGGCCGCGCCCTCGAGCCGTGGGATCGCGTCGGCGAGGTAATCGCGCGCCGCGACCACGTCGCCCAGTTCGGCCAGGATCAATCCCCGCAGGATGACCGCCGTGCGGTAGCGGCTGTTGACGGCCAGGGCGGCATCGACCTCCGCGAGCGCGGCGCCGGCGCGGCCGACCTGATAGAGCACCGCCGCGTGCTTGGCGCGCACGTCGGGGTACCGCGGGAACTCCGCCGCCAGCTCCGCGAAGATGACCAGCCCCGAGGCCATGTCGCCGGCGCGGCAAAGAGCCACCGCTTCGGCCAGGCGTTGCTTGGCGTCATCGCCCACGACCGCCCGGCGCAGCAACGGCATCAGCGTCGTCGTGTCGGGCAGGTCCGATTCCGGCAACGCCCGCAGCAACGGGCTTTCGACGCGCCGGCCGGTCTCGCGCAGGGCCAGGAGGCTCGCCTGCGCGTCCTGCGTCCTTTCCAGGGCGGCCAGGGCGCATGTCTCGAGCAGCCGGGCCTCGCCGTAATCGGGGTTGCGTCGCAAGGCCAGGCGAGCCGCCTCGAGTCCCTGTCCCCAGCGACCGGCCAGACCGGCCGCCGCGCCACGCAGGAATTGCAGGTCGGGGAAGTCGGGCCAGAGGTCGGCGGCCCGGCCGAGGATCGTGTCGGCGGCCTCGGCGTCGCGCGCTTGCAGCAGGCGCCGGCCCTCGCCGACCATCGCCTGCCGCAGGTACAACCCCGCGAGCGAACCGCGCGGCGACCTGGGGTCCTGCAAGAAGACCGGTTCCAGCAGCGGGATCGCCTCGGCGGCCCTCCCCTGCTCGAACAGGGCCACCCCTTGCTGGTAGGCGTCGTTCGGCCGACCACCGAAGAGCTTCTGCAGGAAGGACATCTCAGTCCACGTATTTCCTCTCCCAGGCCGGTCGGAGCTTGTCGTCGTCCAGGACCGTGCTGCGGAAACGGGGCGTGGCCGGACGGGGTTCGTCCGCCTGCTCGCCGATCTTCACCGAACCGAGCGGGGCCAGGAACCGGCGGGCCGTGTCCTGGGAGCGCGCCTGCCCGCCGGCGGCGGCCGCCAGCGCCGCGAGCCGGGGGATCGCCTCGCCCTGCTCGCGCTGCCAGCCTTCCGGCGTCGTGGACGAGGCGTTCGCGACGGCGGCGTGTTCGTGCGTGCCGCCAGCGTCGGCGACGGCCTCCACACGGCCCTCGTCGACCACGCAAGTCGACTCATGGCAATCAGTCACGCGCCCGGTCTCGCAAACTACATTAACACGAGAACCCGACACATGCTCCGCCTCCAGGAGTTCCTGCATGGCCGGGGACGGGGGCGCGGTCGCCACGTCATCCGGCGTCACGTCATCCGGCGTCACGTCATCCGGCGTCACGTCATCCGGCGTCACGTCA
>CAZVWL010000144.1:0-1514 GCA_964630845.1 uncultured Fibrobacteraceae bacterium | reverse complement strand
CGTCACGTCATCCGGCGTCACGTCATCCGGCGTCACGTCATCCGGCGTCACGTCAGGCAGCGCCTCGCCACCGGCGACTGCAACCTCGTCCTCGACGAGCGTTGCTGCGATCGCCTCCGTCGCCGGCGTTCCCGGCGCCGCCGGCTGCGCCGCCGTGGCCATCACCGCGGGCACCACCGTCCGCGCGGCGTCCGTGTCCTGCATCGGGAACCCGGTGGCGATCACCGTGACCTGCAGATCCTCGCCCAGGCCATCGGTGTTGGCGAAGCCGAAGAAGATGTGCGCATCCTCGCCCGCCGCCGCCTGGATGTGGCTCATCGCCTCGCGCAGGTCCTCGCGGTCGACGTTGGCGGCGGTCAGGTAGACCAGCACGGCGCGCGACCCGTTGATGTCGACGTTCTCGAGCAGCGGCGAACGGATCGCCTGCTCGGCCGCGACCTTCGCCCGCCCCTTGCCGGCGGCCCGGCCGGTGCCCATGATCGCCGCGCCGCTGTCCTTCATCACCGTGCGCACGTCGGCGAAGTCGAGGTTGACGACGGCGTGCTGGGCGATGATGTCGCTGATGCCGCGCGTCGCCTCGTAGAGCACGCTGTCGGCAAGCTTGAAGACCGAGGTCATGCCGCCATCGGCGACGTCGATCTCCATCAGCCGCTCGTTGGGGATCACCAGCAGGGCATCGACCTGCTCGCGCAACGCGGCCAGCCCGGCTTCGGCCTGGGCCATGCGCCGACGGCCCTCGAACGCGAACGGGCGGGTGACGACGGCGACCGTCAGGGCGCCGCTCGCCCGGGCGGCCGCCGCCACCAACGGCGCGGCGCCCGTCCCGGTGCCGCCGCCCATGCCGGCCGTCACGAAGACCATGTCGGTGTCCTCGACGAGGGCGGCGAGCAGTTCCTGGTCCTCTTCGGCGGCCTGCCGGCCGACCTCGGGGTTGCCACCGGCCCCGAGGCCGCGGGTCAAGCGGCTGCCGATCACCACGGTCTGGTGGGCCTGGGACGCTTCGAGTGCCTGGCTGTCGGTGTTGATGGCGAAGAAGTCGACCTCGGTGAGGCCTTCTTCGATCATGCGATTGACCGCATTGCCACCGGCGCCGCCGACGCCGACGACCTTGATCTTGACGCGACGATCAGATTTCGCGGGAGCGAAATGGATATTCATGACACCCGCCTCCTCCGTGAGATGGGCTCGTGTTAGCGGGGGTTTGAAGCGGACGGTCCTCGTCCCAGCCGCCATTATCTAACACAAGGCGACCCCGCGTCAAAGCACATTCTTGACCCTGCCGGCTCAGGCCACCGCATCGCGGCGCCACAACCGACGCAGCCGATGCCGCCAGCCCGGCCGACCGCCGGTTTCGGCGGCCGGCGCCATGGACTCGGCCCTGTCCGAGCCGCCGCTCCAGAGCACCAGACCGAGCGCGGTGGCCCACTGGCCGGGCGGCAGGCGATCGGCGCCCGCGACGTCTTCCGGCAGGTAGCGCACGCGCACCGGCACGCCGAAGACCTCCTCGGCAAGTT
>CAZVWL010000143.1:0-7550 GCA_964630845.1 uncultured Fibrobacteraceae bacterium | reverse complement strand
CCCCCGGTCTCGCTGCGGTACTGGTCGGCCATGGCCGTCACCAGGGGCGCGGGGAAGGTGGCGCCGGCGCCGAGCAGGTCGACGCGCTGGGCGGCGGCCGGACCGGCGGCGAGGTTGAGCGTGATCAGGGTCAGGGCCGCGATCGCCGCGAAGCGACCAAACGTTCCGATGGCTGACATGGATTCCTCTCCTGTTACGGGGCACCGTCCTGCGGGCCAAGGCCCGCGGATGCGACGGCCACAGAATATGAGGACCATGTACCGGCCACGTAAACGCAACGTCAAATCTTCGTAAAACGCCGCGTCGGCCTAGCGCGCGACCGGCAGCGCCTGGAGCGCGGCCCGGTCGTCCAGGCAGCCGATCGGGTACACGAACGCCTGCCGATCGATGTAAGGCGTGCGTTCGTAGAACCACTGCCGGATCGCCTGCGGGCTCGACGCGAAGGCAGGGTCGGCGGCCTTGCGCTCCTGCAACGCCGCGACGAGCGCGGGGTCGGCGGTCGCCATCTCGGCCATCAGCCGCTCGATCACGTAGCTCTCGACATACTCGACCCGCGTCATGACCGCATCGAAGAACCCCCAGCGCACGAACGCCTCCGGCCCCTCCGGCGCCAGGGCATGCGCGATGAGGCGCGCGGCCGGCTGGGCGAGGTCGACCACGACCGTGCCGGCCGGGTAGGTCTCGGTCCGGGTCAGCGGTTCGAGGGTGTACGAGAACGGGTGGCGGCCCTGCACCGGCCGGGGCTCCCAGCGCGGCTCGCCGAGGCGCCAGGTGCGCACGGTCAGGACGACCTCGCGTTCGAGCCGCGCCATCTGCACGCCGTGCAGTTCGAGCCGTTCGATCACCGTCTGCCACTGCGGCGGCACCAGGTACGCCTCCGGCAGCCGGGCCGACGTCGACACCTCCGGGCGGTTGAAATGCGCGACCGTCAACGTCACCGGCCGGTCGCCGTGATACACGAAGTAGTCGCCGCCGCTCAGCGCGCTGGTGCGGCGCTCGTAGGCCACGCCCAGGAACTCCAGCGGCTCGTGATCGTCGCCGACGCGCCACGACAGCGGCAGCGGTGCGGCGCGGAAAGCCGCCGACGCGGTGTGGGCGTCGGCCGCGGCGCAGAGGTCCCGCAGCTCGGCCGCCGCGCCGGCCAGCTGCTCGAGGGTCAGGTCGAGCAGCTTGCGCGTCGCCGCCACGCGGACCGGGTACGGCTTGAGCATGTGCGCCTCGACCAACAGACCGGGCCGGTTGCGCGCCGCGGCGTAGCCCTGGCTGAACCGCGGGCCCGAGACCCAGGTCTGCAGCCCGCTGGCGGGGTCGTGCCAGTCGCGGAAGGTGACGTAGGGCGCCAGCGGGTAGCCGGCGGCGGCCATGGGGCCGCTCACGGCGTCCAGATAACCGCGCAGCCAGGCCGTCAGGCCTGGGTCGAGGTTGCCGTGCAGCTCCAGCCCGTAGGTGATCGGGTACTGGTAATCGGCGCCGTTGGTCGCGTGCACGTCGACCAGGAAATGGGGCTGCCAGGCTTGCCAGAGCCGCAGCCAGGCCTGCATCTCGGGCGCGTCGGCCTTGAGGTGGTCGCGGTTCAGGTCCAGGTTCTGGGCCGTCGTGCGCCAGCCCATCTCGCGGGGTCCGTTCTGGTTGATCCGGTTGTGGGGCCCGAAGCGCTCGTGGCCGTCGACGTTGAAGATCGGGATGAACAGGACCGTGACCCCGGCCGGACCGCCCCGCACGGCGAGGTCGCGCACGAAGGTCATGCCCGCGTCCTTGCCGCAGGTCTCGCCGGCGTGGATGCAGGCCTGGACCAGCAGCACCAGGCGGCCGGCGGCCGCGATGGCGGCGGGGTCGGCCAGGCCGTCGGCGTCCCAGATCACCAGCGGCAGCTCGCGGCCCTGGGGGCTGGTGCCGAAGCTCCGATAGCTGACCCGCGGGCTCATCTCGGCAAGCTCGCGACACCAGGCGACGGTCGCGCCGTGCCGCGGCGTGGCTTCGTTGTCCCGTTCCCAGGGGGTGGTCAACACGTCGCCGATGGCCGGCGGCACGGCGGCGAGCAGGAAGCTGACGAAGATCAAGGCGCGCATCGCGGTTGCCCCACCCCTCTTAACATTACATTGACAAATTCCTGACATGGATCCTGCAATACCCACATATCATGGCCCCACGACGGGCGCGTTGGCGCGCCCCGGCCACGGCGATGGAAAGAGGTGCCATGTCGGACGAACTGATCCTGGTGGTCGAGGACGAAGAAGACATCCAGGAACTGCTGGAGTACACGTTAATCAACGCCGGCTACCGTGTCGATGTGACCGATCGCGGCGAAGAAGCGCTCGAGCTGGTCCGCGAGAACGGCCCCTCGCTCATGCTGCTGGACCTCATGCTGCCCGGCCTCGACGGGCTCGAGGTGTGCCGGCGCCTGAAGGGCGACGAGAACACCCGCAGCCTGCCGATCATCATCCTGACCGCGCGGGGCGAGGAAGAGGACATCATCGCCGGCTTCAAGGCCGGCGCCGACGACTACATCAACAAGCCCTTCAGCCCCAAGGTCCTGACCGCCCGCGTGGCCGCCGTCCTGCGCCGCAGCACGGATCACCGCCCGGACGCCGAGGGCGCCGTCACCTACGGCGAGATCCACATCCACCCCGGTCGATTCGAGGTGCGGGTCGGCGGCGTCCCGGTTAACCTGACGCACACGGAATTCCGGATCCTCCAGTTCCTGGCCTCGCGGCCGGGCTGGGTGTTCAGCCGGAACCAGATCGTGCGGGCCGTGCACGGTGAAGACTATCCCGTCACCGGGCGCTCGGTCGACGTCCAGGTCGCCAGCCTGCGCAAGAAGCTGGGCACGGCGGCCGAGCACATCTCGACGGTCCGCGGCGTGGGGTACAAGCTGGGCGAGTAGCATGCGGCGTCAACGCCTGCTGTGGAACATCTTCCTGCCGTTCGTGGCCGTCGTGGTCGTGTCGCTCGTGCTGATCACGGCGCACACCTCGCGCTCCTTGCGCAACTTCTTCCATGACCAGATGCGGGCCGACCTCGCCAACCGCGCGCAACTCATGCTGGTGGCGCTGCGGCCGGCGCTGGACGCCATGGACCTCGCCGCCATCCAGGAATTCTGCCTGGAGCACGGCAAGAGCGGCGACATCCGCATCACGGTCGTCCTGCCCGACGGCGAGGTCGTTGGCGACAGCCATCAGCTGCCGGCCCTGATGGACAACCACCGGCTGCGCGAGGAGATCGCCGGGGCGCTCGAGGGCGACGTGACGCACTCCGTGCGCGGCAGCCCCACGATCGGTGAACGGCAGATGTACCTGGCCGTGCCGGTGCGTCGCGGCGGCGACGTGGTCGCCGTGCTGCGGACCTCGCACTCGCTGAGCACCATCGAGCGCGCCCTGGCGGTGGTGCAGCAGCGCCTGATCGCCGGCGGCGTGCTGCTCGCGCTCGGCGCGGCCGCGGTCAGCTTCGTGCTCGCCCGGCGCCTCAGCGCGCCGCTGCGCAGCATGCAGATCGGCGCCGTCCGCTTCGCCCGCGGCCGGCTGGACACCCGCCTGCAGACGAGTTCGTCCAGCGAGGAGATCAGCAACCTCGCCGAGGCGCTCAACGCGATGGCCGCGCAGCTCGCCGAACGCATCGCCACGATCGAGAAGCAGCGCAACGAGCAGGAGGCGGTGCTGGCGAGCATGGTCGAGTGCGTGCTCGCCGTGGACCGCGACGAGACCGTCATCCGCCTCAACCAGGCGAGCTGCGACGTCTTCGGGCTGGAGATGGACGCCGTGCTGGGCCGCTCGCTGCAGGAGACGGTGCGCAACCCCGGCCTGATCCACCTCGCCCGGCGCGCCTTGACCGGCGACCAGCCGGTCGAGGGCGAGATCGTCCTGCGCCGCGAGGGCGACCGCCACCTGCAGGTGCACGCCACCGGACTCTTCGGCCCCGAAGGCCAGCGCCTCGGCGCCTTGCTGGTGCTCAATGACGTGACCCGCATGCGGCGCCTGGAAACCCTGCGCCGCGACTTCGTGGCCAACGTCTCGCACGAGCTGCGCACGCCGATCACCTCGATCAAGGGCTTCGTCGAGACGCTGCAGCACGCCCCGCCGTCCGACCCCGCCGCGTTCAGCCGCTTCCTGGGCATCATCAACCGCCAGGCCGACCGCCTGCAGGCCATCATCGACGACCTGCTCTGCCTTTCCCGCCTGGAGCAAGACGACGGTCCCGCCTCCCTGCAACGGGAGGACACCCGCGTGGCCGAGCTGCTGATCGACGCAGTGAACGTCTGCACCGCCCGCACCGATGGCGGCGCCGCTCCCCCGGTCAAGATCTCCTGCCCGCCCGACCTGCACCTGTCGGCCAACGCCCCCCTGCTGGAGCAGGCCGTGGTCAACCTGGTCGACAACGCCCTGAAGTACAGCGGCACCACGACCCCGGTCCAGGTCTCGGCCCGCGCCGACGGCGGCCGCGTGCTGATCACCGTGCGCGACGAGGGCTGCGGCATCGCGCCCGAGCACCTGCCGCGCATCTTCGAGCGCTTCTACCGCGCCGACCGCGCCCGCAGCCGCAACCTCGGCGGCACCGGCCTCGGCCTGGCGATCGTCAAGCACATCGCCCAGGCCCACGGCGGCGAGGCCTCCGCCACCAGCACGGTCGGCGAAGGCAGCACCTTCACCATCGCGCTGCCGACCTCGCCGCGACCGGCGTCCGAAGCGTGAGCACGCGATTCGCTTGCAGTCCTTTGACACCCCCTTTACGATGACCCGCAACATCGCCCAGGAGGCAGCCCATGCATCCTCACCTCGCCCCGGCGTTCCGCCGGCTCAAGAAGTCGTTGTTCACGATCAGCGCGGCCGTCGAGGAGAATGTGCACCTCGCCCTGAAGGCCGTGCAGGAGGGCGACACGGCGCTCGTCGCCCAGGTCCGCGCCCGCGACCTCGAGATCGACCTCATGGAGGTCGACTTCGAGGAGGAGTGCCTGAAGGTGCTCGCGCTCTACCAGCCGGTCGCCATCGACCTGCGCTTCATCGCGGCCGTCCTGAAGATCAACAACGACCTCGAACGCATCGGCGACCTCGCCGTGAACATCGCCGAACACGCCCCGGCCTTCGCGGGCCAGGAACCTGTCGACACCGGCCAACGGCTGCCGAGGATGGCCGAGAAGGCCCAGTCGATGCTCCGGCGGAGCCTCGACGCGGTCGTCGGCATGGACGCCCGCCTGGGCCGCGAGGTGATGGCCGACGACGACGACGTCGACCGCCGCCATCACGACAACGTCGCCTACTGGCGCCAGGAGATCGGCAAGGCGCCGGAGAAGGTCGATGTGCTCATGAGGTTGATCTTCATCTCCAAGCACATCGAACGCATCGCCGACCACGCCACGAACATCGCGGAGGACGCGATCTACATGGTGGACGGCGAGATCGTGCGGCACGGCCGACGCCACGTGTCGCACGAGTGAAACGTCACCCGTCAAGGAGGTCCCTCTTGTTCAAGCGCAAAGCCCAGCTCATGGCGATCGTCGCGGCCACCTTCCTGATTGCCGCCGGGGCCGCGGCCCAAGATCACTATCAGGTCTACGGCCAGGTGCACGTCTCGACCGACCTGCAGAACAACGGCGACGAGTCGAGCCTCTTCGTCTCCTCGAACACGACCCGGTTCGGCATCCGCGGCAAGTTCAAGACCGACGTCGAGCAGTTCACCGTGGTCTACCAGTACGAGAACGCCGCCGACTTCAGCGGCGAGCGCTCCGGCCTGTCGGCTCGCAACAGCTACGCGGGCCTGACCGGCGACTGGGGCCGCCTGATCTGGGGCCGGCACGACACGCCGGTCTACACCCTCGGGCGCGCGGCCGACCTCTTCGACGGCCGCATCGGTGACCTGCGCAACGTGACCGCGGGCTTCGGCGCCGGGTGGGATATGCGCCCCAACTCGATGATCATGTACTCCACGCCCAAGCTGAGCGAGGCGTTCACCCTAAACGCGCAGTACATCGCCGAGGAAGGCCGTGACGACGCCATGTTCTTCAGCGCCAGCGGCGTCTACGAGCAGGGCAACCTCCTGATCGGACTCGGCTTCGAATCGCACGGCAAGGGCTGGGAGCCGGCCTATGCCAGCGAGGACGAAGACGTCGATCCGCAGGACAGCACCGGCCTGCGCGCCGTCGTGCGCTACCGGGCCGATGGTCTGACGATCGCCGGCCTCTTCCAGTCGATCAGCAACGTCGGCGGATTCGAGGACGTGTCGGCGACCACCATGGGCGCCGGCATCGCCTACAAGCTCGAGAGCGGCCTCGAGCCCAAGGTCCAGGTCTACATGATGGACCCGAACACGGACGTCGACGACAACGGCGCGATGATGGTGGCCGTCGGCGTCGACTACCACCTGACGGCCAAGGCCCGCCTGTACCTGGCGTACGCCATGATGGCCAACGAGGACAACGCCGGGTTCTCGCCGTTCGGCGGCGGCCACGGCAAGAGCTATGGCTACGGCGCCGAGGAACTGGGCGAAAGCCCGTACGGCATCTCCGCCGGATTGGTCTTCAACTGGTGAACGAGGCGGGCCCCGGTCCTCGAACCGGGGCCTGCATCCCCGCGTGAAGTACCGATTGACACCGACCCGGTAATTATTGATAATGACAATTGCCAACTCTTCGACAGGGGGATACGTGATGGCCACCTGCCAGCGCCGCAACACCCGCCAGCGCCAGGTCGTGCTCGAACAACTGCGCGCCAGCCACAGCCACCCGACCGCCGGCGAGCTGTATCACCAGGTCCGCGAGGTCATGCCGCGCATCAGCCTGGGCACGGTCTACCGCAATCTCGACATCCTCCAGGAGGCCGGCCTGGTGACCCGCCTGGCCGGCGTCGAGGGTTCCGAGGCCCGTTACGACGGCCACTGCGAACCGCACCTGCACCTGCAGTGCCGCGCCTGCGGCCTCGTGCGCGATCTGGCGGTGGGCTGCGCGAGCGTCGCCGAGCTCGTCGGCAAGACCATCGAAGGGCACCACGTCACGGGGTACCAGGTCCTGCTGCAGGGTCTGTGCCGGGAATGCGCAGCCAGCGGCCACCGCTAGCCCGACGAGCACACCCTTGATTTTCCCGACAGTCGGCCGCAGCGTCGCCGAGTACCTGGCGCGGATGAGCTAGCGACCGCTCAGTCCGGTTCGCCCCAGCCGGCCGGCAGCACGTCCGGCGGCAGCATCGCGCGTGGTCGGCCGGGATCGCGCGCGATGCTCTCGAGGTACCAGGCCGCCGGGTCGAAGGGCGCCCGGCTCGAGACGGCCGGCGACTCGGTGAGCCTGGTCAGCTGGTCCCAGCTTTCCGGCAGACCTCGCCAGCCGAGCGGGAACGGCAACGGCAGGCCGCCGCCGCCGCCGATGAGCGCGGCGAGGTCGATCAGCGGTCGGGGAGGATATTCGAGCAGCTGCACCTCGCGACCGGCCGGCACGCCGGCCTCGGCGCGCGCCAGCGCGATCGCCTCGCTCAGGCCGCCGATGCGGTCGCACAGACCGCGCGCGATCGCGTCCTCACCCATCCAGATGCGTCCCTCACCCAGCTCCCGCACCCGCGACTCCTCCAGCT
>CAZVWL010000142.1:0-7757 GCA_964630845.1 uncultured Fibrobacteraceae bacterium | reverse complement strand
ATCGCGATCGACCCCGCCGGCGCGCTGGAGATCGCCCGCCGCAGCCGCGGCACCCCCCGCACCGCCAACCGGCTGCTGAGGCGCGTGCGCGACTTCGCCCAGGTCGCCGGACGCCGCGCCATCGACCGCGACGCGGCCGACGAGGGCCTGTCCCAGCTCGGCGTCGACCACCTCGGCCTCGAGCCGCTGGACCGCCGCTTCCTGCAGGTGATCTGCGAGCACTTCCAGGGCGGGCCGGTGGGCATCCAGAACCTGGCGGTGTCGCTGGGCGAGGAACTGGACACGCTGGAGGACGTGGTCGAGCCCTTCCTGATCCAGTCCGGGCTCTTGAAGCGCACGCCGCGCGGCCGCGAGGTGACGCGCGGCGGTTGGCGCCACCTGGGCCTGGAGCCGCCGGCCGGGGCGGCCGCGGTGCAGGGCGAGCTGCTCTGAGATGTCGCTCGACGCCGACAACGCTTACCGGTTCGACCTGCCCGCCGACCTGATCGCGCAGCAGCCGCCGCCCGAGCGGCGCGGTTCGCGGCTGCTCGTGGTCGCGCGTGGCGGCGGCGTGCTGGGTTGCCATCCGTTCGCGGCGCTGACCGATCTGCTGCGGCCGGGCGATCTGCTGGTGGTCAACGACAGCCGCGTGCTGCCGGCGCGCCTGGCCGCGCGGCGCGCCGACACCGGCGGGCGCGTGGAGCTGCTGCTGCTGGAACCGGCTGCCGGTGCGCCCGGCGCCTGGCGCGCGCTCGCGCGCCCGACCCGCAGGTTGCGCGCCGGCCTCGAGCTACACGTCGAGGCCGAGCGTTTCGAGGCCGACCACCGCGCGCACGGCCCGGCCCGCTTGCGGCTGCTCGAGATCGGGCCGAACGGCGAGGTGGTCCTGTGCGGCGACGGCGCCGCCGCCGACCTCGCCGACCTCGCCGAGCGCTGCGGGCTGCCGCCGCTGCCGCCGTACATCCGCCGCGACCAGGACGCCGCCGACGCCGCCATGCGGCGCGACCTCGACCGCGAGCGATACCAGACCGTCTACGCGCGGCGCGACCCGAGCGGCCTGGGCTCGGCGGCCGCGCCCACGGCCGGCCTGCACTTCGACGAGGCCATGCTGGCCGGCCTGGCCGACCGCTCGGTGGAGCTGGCGCGCGTCACCCTGCACGTCGGACTCGGCACCTTCCGGGCGCCGACCGCGGCGCAGATCGCGTCCGGCCGCCTGCACGCCGAACGGTTCAGCCTGCCGGCCTCGGTCGGCGCGGCGGTGTCCGCCTGCCGCCGGCGCGGCGGGCGCGTGGTGGCGGTGGGCACCACCAGCCTGCGCGTGCTGGAAACCGTCCACCGGCTCGACCTGCCCGACGACGCGCCCGTCGGCACGGTGCGCGAGCATCCGGACGCCGGCTCGACCGGCCCGCACGACCTGCCGCCGGAGTTCGCGGGCTCGGCCCGGCGCGAGGCCGACGGCTGGTCGGTCGGCGGGGTCACGCGACTGTTCATCCAGCCCCCGGACCAGGTCGAGGCGGCCGACCTCCTGCTGACGAATTTCCACCTGCCCGGCTCCAGCCTGCTGCGCCTGGTCGCCGCGTTCGCCGGCGAGCGCGCCTGGCGGGCCGCCTACGCCGACGCGATCAACCGGCGCCTGCGCTTCTTCAGCTACGGCGACGCCATGCTCATCACGCCGCCGACCGGAGAGTCGCCATGACCACGCCGCTGGACAGGCCCTTCTCCTTCACGATCGACCACGCCGACCGCAACGGCGCGGCCCGCACCGGCCTGCTGCGCCTGCCGCACGCGGACGTGCCCACGCCCGTGTTCATGCCCGTCGGCACGCAGGGCGCGGTGAAGGCGGTCACGTTCGACCAGGTGGCCGCCACGGGCTCGCGCCTGATCCTCGGCAACACCTACCACCTGTTCCAGCGGCCGGGTCACGAGGTGGTCGCCGGGTTCGGCGGCCTGCACCGGTTCCAGGGCTGGGACGGGGCCTTGCTGACCGACAGCGCCGGCTTCCAGATCTTCTCGTTGACCGACCTCGTGAAGGTGGTGGAGGAGGGCGTGCACTTCCGCTCGCACCTCGACGGGTCGCCGCTCTTCGTCTCGCCCGAGCGCAGCATGGAGATCCAGCGCGCGCTCGGCGCGGACATCGTCATGGCCTTCGATCACCTGGTGCCGGCCACCAGCGACGCCGCCGCCGTGGCGGCCGCCGCCGCGCGCACCGGCCGCTGGCTGCGCCGCTGCGTGGCGGCGTTCGGACCGGGCGGCCGGCGCTTCGAGGGCGGCTACGAGCGCGTGCTCTTCGGCATCCTGCAGGGCGGCGTCTTCGCCGAAGAGCGGCGGCGCGCCGCGGACGACCTGCTGGCGGTCGACCTGCCGGGCTACGCGATCGGCGGCCTGTCGGTCGGCGAGCCCAAGGAGGTGCTGCACGAACTGTCGGCGCTGTCGGCCTCCTTGCTGCCAGCCGATCGGCCGCGCTACCTGATGGGCGTGGGTTTTCCGGACGACATCGCCGCCGCCGTCGCCGCCGGCGTCGACATGTTCGACTGCGTGCTGCCGACCCGCATGGCGCGCACCGGCACCGTGCTGACACGCGACGGGCGCCTGGTGGTCAAGAACAGCGAGCACGCGCTCGACGAGGGACCCATCGATCCGGCGTGCGGTTGCCCGACCTGCCGGAACCACAGCCGCGCGTACCTGCGCCACCTCTTCCAGGTGGGCGAGATGCTCGGCCCGATGCTCGCCACGCAGCACAACCTCTGGTTCTACCAGGATCTCATGCGCGGCATGCGCGAGGCGATCGCGGCCGACCGTTTCGCCGCGCACGCGGCCGAGATCAGCCGGCGCTGGCAAGAAGGCGAGGCCCGTCGGATCGCGGCGGCGGCCGTCCGTCCGGCCGGCGGTCGGAGCCGCGGGGCCGGCCGTTCCAGCGCCGGCGAGTGTCCCGGCGATTGACCGGCCGAACCGGGCGTCCGTGACGACACCGGCGTTCGCGGTTGCCCTCGGCGGCGCGCGCGACCATTATTGGCGCAGGGTCCGCGGCGAGGTCCGCGTGGCCGGCGTTTCCCTGCATGTCACCAGCGAAGGAGCCCGACGGTGTCCCTGCACGCGATCCTGGCCATGGCCGCCCCTCCCGCCGACGGCGCCCAGGGCGGCGGCAGCCCCATCTACATGTTCGGCATGATGGCGCTGATCTTTGCGATCTTCTGGTTCATGATCATCCGACCCCAGCAGAAGCAGCAGCGCCAGAAGCAGCTGATGATCGCCGCCCTGAAGAACGGCGACCGCATCGTGACCAACGGCGGCCTGTTCGCCACCGTCAAGGACGTGCACGACGACAAGGTCGTGGCGTACATCGCCGAGAACGTCAAGGTGGAGATCGCCAAGCACGCCATCGCCGGCGTGGTGCAGAAGAAGGCCTGACCTTGGCGCAACCGGCGCCCGAACCGTTGCCGATCCGCATCTACGGCGATCCTTGCCTGCGTCACGTCTGCCGCGAGGTGCGGCCGGACGAGGACGTCTCTGGCCTCGTGTCCGCGATGGTCGAGGCGCTCGACAGGGCCGGCGGCGTCGGGCTGGCCGCGCCGCAGGTGGGGGACCCGCGCCGGGTGATCCTCTGCCGCGACCCGGCCGCCGCCGGGGCGGCGCCGACGGTGATGATCAACCCCGAGATCGTCGCGACGGACGGACCGCCGGTGCGCATCGAGGAGGGCTGCCTCTCGTTCCCCGATCTGTTCGTGCACGTCCGGCGTCCCCGCGGCGTGCGGGTCCGATATCACGACCTCGCCGGCCGCGTGTGCGACCTCGCCGTCGGCGGGCTGGTCGCGCGCATCATCCTGCACGAGGTCGACCACCTCGACGGCGTGCTCTTCGTCGACCGCCTGCCCGCATGGCGCCGCTGGCTGCTGCGCCGGCGCTTGCGCGGCTACGTGCGGCAAGCCGGAAAGGCCGCGGCATGAACCTCGTGTTCATGGGCTCGCCCGAGTTCGCGGTGCCCTGCCTCGACGCGCTGCTCGAGGCCGGCCACCACGTGCCGCTGGTGGTCACGCAGCCGGACCGCCCGGCCGGACGCGGCCGCCAGCTCGCCCCGACCGCGATCAAGGCCGCGGCCGAGGCGCGTGGCCTCGTGGTGGTCACCCAGGACCGCGGCGCGGCCGAGCGCGCGCGCATCACCGCGCTGGTGACCGCGGCCATGCCCGAGGCGATCGTCGTCGTGGCCTTCGGCCATATCTTGCGCGAGCCGTTGTTGAGCCTGCCGCGCCACGGTTGCCTGAACGTCCACTTCAGCCTGCTGCCGCGCTGGCGGGGCGTGTCGCCCGTGCAGCACGCCATCCTGCACGGCGACCAGTGGAGCGGGGTCTGCGTCATGCGCATGGACGCGGGCGTGGACACCGGCCCGGTCCTGGCCGTCGCCCCGACGCCGATCGGCGCCCGCCAGACCGGCGGCCACCTGCTCGAGCGCCTGGCCGAGCTGGGCGCGGGCCTGCTGTGCGACACGTTGGCACGCGTCGCAACCGGCGAGGCGGCCGCGTGCGCGCAGGGCGAGCAGGGGGCCACGTACGCGCCGCGCCTGACCAAGGCCTTGTCGCCGGTGCGCTGGGATCGCGACGCGATCACGGTGCACAACCAGATCCGCGCGCTGTGGCCGGTGCCCGGCACCACCAGCTTCCTGGGCGATCGCCTGCTCAAGTTCGGCCGCGCCGAACCCGCAGGCCTGCACACCGGCACGGCCGTGCCGGGGCAGGTGGTGGCCGTCGAGCAGCGGGGGATCATCGTGGCGTGCGGCGAGGGCAGCGTGCGGCTGCTCGAGCTGCAGGCGCCCGGCAAGCGCATGCTGCCCGCCGCCGAGTTCCTGCGCGGCTTCGTGATCGCGCCGGGGCAGGTCTTCACGTCGTGAGCGCCGACCCGCGCCGACAGCTGGCCCTCGACGCGCTGCTCGACGTGCAGCGGGGTCGTCCCCTGGAAGGCGCCCTGCAACGCGCGCGACGGTCGCTGCCGGCGGCCGAACGCGAGGCGGCGGCCGGGCTCGAGCAGTTGGTCAAGGGCGCCCTGCAGTGGCAGGCCCGTTACGACTACCTGATCCGCCGCTTCAGCCGCCGCCAGCCGCACCCGCACCCGCACGTGCGGGCGGTCCTGCACCTGGCGATGCACCAGCTCTTGACCAGCCGCCAGGTGCCGGCCTACGCCGCCGTGCACCAGGCCGGCGAGCTGCTGCGCGCCGCGGGGCAAGGCCGCGCCGTGGCCTACGCCAACGCCGTCCTGCAGTCGTTGCAGCGCTTCGTGGCCGGCAGCCACCACGAGGACCCGCTCGCCGCGGTGCGCGAGCTGTTCGCCGACCCCGCGCTGCCGGCCGCCGACGCCCTGGCCGCCTGGTGGTCGCACCCGGTCTGGCTGGTGCAGCGCTGGCTCGAACGCTACGGCGAGGCCGAGACCGAACTGCTGCTCGCCCTGGCCAACACGCCGCCGCCGATCACCCTGCACGTGTTGCCCGGCCACGACGTCGACGCCGCCCTGGCCGCGTTGGCCGCGGCCGGCGTGCCGGCCACCCGCCTCGACGGCTTCCCGCGCGCGCTGCAGCTGACGGCGAAGTGCGACCGTGCCGACCTCGCCGCGCTCCTGCGCGCCGTGCCAGGCCTACTCGTGCAGGACGCGGGCGCCCAGGCCGTCGTCGACTGGCTGACCCGCGACGGCCACGACCTCGCCGGTGTCGCCGCCCCGGTCGTCGACCTCTGCGCCGCCCCCGGCGGCAAGGCCGTGCACCTGCGCCGGCTCGTGCCGGACCAAGCGCTGGTCGTGGCCGTCGACCTGCGGCCGCGCCGCCTCGTGCTGGTGGTCGAGAATCACGACCGGCTCGGCGGCGGCCCGCTGGCCGTCGTGGCCGGCGACGGCGCCCACGCCCCCCTGCGGCAGGCCGTCGCGGCGGCGGTGCTGGTCGACGGGCCGTGCAGCGGCACCGGCGTCGGCCGTCGCCACCCCGAGGGCCGCTGGCGCCTGCGCCCGGGCACGCTCGCGCGCAACGCCGAACGCCTGCTCGGCCTGGCCCTCGGCGCCGCGGACTTGCTGCTTGACGGCGGTCGCCTCTACTATGCAACGTGCTCGCTGGAACCGGAGGAGAACGAGGAGGTCATGGCCGCGCTGCTCGATCGGCGCTGTGACCTCGAACCGGATCCCGACACCGACGGCCGCTGGCAGCGCTCCTGGCTGCCCTGGCAGGCCGGCTGCGATGGTTTCTTCGCCGCGAGGCTGCGGCGCGCCGCGGCCGAAGCCGCACCGACCCCGCCGCGAATCCCGAGGTGACGCATGCGCGACGCGCGCGGCATGAAGGTCTGGGAATTCCTGCTCCTGATCGCGGGCCTCGGCGTGATCGCCATCTTCCTGCTGGCGGCGCTCAACTTCACCGTGCTGCCGCGCATCGTGCACCGACACACCGTGATCGTCACGCCGGATCTGCAGGGGATGCCGGTCGCGGCGGCGCAGCAGCAGCTCGCCGGGCAGGGCCTGCAGGTCACCGAGACCCGGCAGCGCGCCCACCCCACGCTGGGGGCGGGCCTGATCCTCGAGCAGACCCCGCCGGCCGGCAGCCCTATCCGCAGCGGGCGCCTGATCCGGGTCGTGACCAGCAGCGGGCCGCCGACCGGCGGCGTG
Source organism: uncultured Fibrobacteraceae bacterium (assembly GCA_964630845.1). Taxonomy (GTDB): domain Bacteria; phylum Krumholzibacteriota; class Krumholzibacteriia; order LZORAL124-64-63; family LZORAL124-64-63; genus Glo-17. Next base: position 1,148 of record CAZVWL010000142.1, on the reverse strand, counting down.
CCCGCGCTGGCCGGCCTCAATTTCCGCCAGGCCGAGATCACGCTGCAGCGGGAAAACTACCGCCTCGGCCGGGTGGGACGCCTGCCGCAGGAAGGCATCAGCACGCCCACGGTGCTCTACCAGAACCCGCCGGCCGGGCGCGAGCATCGCAAGGGACTGGTGGTCGACCTGGTGGTGGGCGAACCGGCGCCGCCGGTCCTGCTGGTGATGCCGGACCTGCGCGGCGTGCCGCTCTACCTGGCCCGGCAGCGCGTGGCGGCCGCCGGCTGCGTGCTCGCGCCGGTGGTCTACGAGCGCACCGCCGAGCGCGAGGCGAACCTCGTCCTGCGCCAGCAACCGGAACCCGGCCGGCGCATCCGCAAGGGAGACCGCGTTGAACTGGTGGCTGCGTCGCCCTGAGCACCGCGTGGCGGTGGCCCCGTCGCTGCTGGCCGCGGATTTTACCATCCTGCGGGACGACATCGCCGCGATGGCCGCGGCCGGCGTCGACCTGCTGCACCTGGACGTGATGGACGGGCACTTCGTGCCCAACCTGACGTTCGGCCCCTTCATCTGCGCCGCGATCCGCCGCGCCACCGACCTGCTGCTCGACGCGCACCTGATGATCACGCACCCGGAGCGATACCTCGACGATTTCGCCGCCGCCGGCGTCGACGCGATCACCATCCACGCCGAGGCCTCCAGCCCGGTGCCCGGGACGCTCGCGCGCATCGCGGCGCTCGGCAAGCGTCCGGGTCTGTCGGTCAACCCCCGCACGCCGGTGGCGCTCATCGAGCCGTGGCTCGACCTGGTCGACCTGGTCCTGGTCATGACCGTCGAACCGGGGTTCGGCGGCCAGTCCTTCGACCCCGAGCCGCTGGCCAAGATCCGCCGGCTGGCGGGGTTGCGGGCCGAGCGGGGGCTTTCATTCGCGATCTCCGTCGACGGCGGCATCAACGGCCAGACGGCGGCCGCCTGCCGCGAGGCGGGGGCGGACATCTTGGTCTCGGGCTCCTGGTTCTGCGGCCATGCCGACCGGCGCGCCGCGGCGTCCGTCCTGCGGGGCGCCTGACCGGCGGGTCGTGCTTGCCCAGACGGGCTCTTCGGGCTATATTCTCAGGCCGCCGCGCGGGCGCCCAGCAGGCGCCCGGTACGGCAAGTGCATTGCA
>CAZVWL010000141.1:0-7817 GCA_964630845.1 uncultured Fibrobacteraceae bacterium | reverse complement strand
GTCGACGACGGCCGCCAGGTGGCTGGCCCCGGCGCGCATCTGGGCCAGCAACGCGGCCGCGTCCTTGCTCTCGGGCACGAACAGCAACGGCCGCAGCGGCCCGAGCAGCGGCTGCTCGTCGCGCACGCTCAGCAGGTCCTTGACGTGGAACAACCCGCTGGGCATGGCGCCCGGCGCGGTCACGACCGGGTAGCGGTTGAAGCCGGCGCGCTGAGCCTCGGCCAGGATGCGCCGGCGGTCCCAGCCGCGCTCGAGGGTCACCACGTCCGGACGCGGCGTCATCACGTGCTTGACCTCGAGGTCGGCCAGCTGCAGCAGGCGCGCCAGGAAGTTGCCCTCGGTCTCGGTCAACAGCCCGTCCTCGGTCGCCAGGTCGCAGGCGGTCTGCAGCTCCATGGTGGTGAACGGGCGGCTGCCGGCGCGGTCCCAGGGCAGACGGCGCAGGAGGCGCTCGAGCAGCACGGTCAGGCCCTTGACCAGCGGTCCAGCCACGGCCACCCACACGCCCAGCGGCATCTGCAGGATGAGCACCAGACGGCGCCGCGCGCGCAGCGCCACGAGCTTGGGGGTGATCTCCCCGACCATGAGCAGCAGGAGGGTCGCCGCCGGCACCGCGATCGCCAACCCGCCGGCCCCGAACCGGCGCAGGCAGATCGCCGTGGTCACCGCGCCGATCGCCACGTTGACCACCAGGTTGCCCAGCAGGATGGCCGACAGCATGTCATTGGCGCGCCCGACCAGCGCCACGGCGCGACGCGCGGCGGCCGACCCCTGGCGCAACTGGGCGCGTTCGGCCGCGGTCAGGGCGAAGAACGCCGTCTCCGAGGCCGAGAACATGGCGGACAGCAACAGCAGCAGGATCAGGATCACGACATCCAAGCGGGGCCTCCAGGGTGGGCGCAGCTTACCCGCTTCCTTGACGGCCTGCAAGCCAGGGCCTAGCATCGCGCGGCCATGCAACAGCTGCTCGTCATCCGTTTCGGCGCCCTCGGCGACCTGTGCCTGCTGGGCTGGACCCTGGCGCGCCTGGCGGCGGCACCGGGAGCCGAAGGTCGCCGCGTCACCCTGGTGACCAAGGCCCAGCTGGCCGACCTCGCCGCCCGCCTGGCCGGCGTCGACGAGGTCGTCCCCCTGCCCGCGCGCGGCGATCTGCGGACCCTGGCCTCGCTCGCCGGCACCCTGCGCCGCCGCCGCTGGGACGCCGTGATCGACGCGCACGCCGTGCTGCGCAGCGGGCTGTTGCTCGGCCTGCTCGGCCGGCGCCCGCGAGCCAGGCTGCGCAAGGACACCGCCGCGCGCCTGCGCCTGCTGCGCGGCGCCCGCGCGGCCGACCCCGCGCTCTTGCGGCACATGCGCGACCGCTTCGACGCCTTGCTCGTGGACGCCGGCCTGCCCGCCGGCCCGGCCACGCCGCCGCTGGCCCACCTGGCGACCGACCGCGACGTCGCCCCCCCGATCCTCGGCCTGGCGCCGGGCGCCCAGTGGGACCCCAAACGCTGGCCGCCGGACCGCTGGGCCGAGCTGGTGCGCCTCGTGCGCGCCCGCACCCACGCCACGGTGCGCGTGTTCGTCGGCCCGCGCGAGCGCGCGTGGTTCGGCGGCAGCTCGCTCGAGGCGGCGCTGCGCCAGGCGGCGTCGGTCGAGATCATCGCCGACCGCCCGCACGTCGAGGTCGCCACGCTGCTCGGCGCCTGCCGCGTGCTGGTCTGCAACGACAGCGGCCTCTTGCACCTGGCCGAGGCCGTCGGCACGCCTACGGTCGCCCTCTTCGGCCCCACGGTGGCGGCGTTCGGCTACACGCCGGTCCTGGCGGCCAGCACGGTCCTGGAGACCCACGACCTCGACTGCCGGCCCTGCTCGCGCCACGGCAAGCGCCCCTGCCATCGGGGCGACCTCGCCTGCCTCGAGCGCATCGATCCCGAGCGCGTCTGGCGCGCGGTGTCGGCCCACGGGCCCTGGCCGGAGGTCCAGGGTTGAGCGCCGCGCTGACCCTGTACCGCGCTCTGGCCCCGGTCGCCGCGAACCTCGCCCCGCTGGCCGCCCCGTTCTCTCCGAAGCTGCGGGCCGGCCTGCAAGGCCGCGTCGGGCTCGCCGCGCGCATCGACGCCGCCGCGCCCCGCCTGCAAGGCTGCGTCTGGCTGCACGCCGCGAGCGTGGGCGAGTTCCTGCAGGGCATCCCCCTGATCGACGCCGTCCGGCGCGAGCTGGGCGCCGCGACGCCGCCGATCGCCTTCACGCACTTCTCGCCCTCGGGCTTCGCCTTCGCGCAACGCCAGCCGGTCGCCGACCACCACGACTACCTGCCGCTGGACACGCCCCGCGCCATGGCCCACCTGATGGCCGCCTGGCGGCCCCGCCTGCTGGTGTGCGTGAGCTTCGACGTCTGGCCCAACCTGATCCTGGCCGCCCAACGCGCCGGCGTGCCGGCGGTGCTGATGTCGGGCTCGTTCCCGCCCCGGTCGGCACGGCTGCTGGGCCCGGCGCGCGCCCTCTACCGCGACCTCTTCGACCGCTTCGCCCACCTCGGCGTGGCCACCGAGCACGACCGCCGGCGTTTCGTCGACGGCCTCGGCGTGCGCGCCCCGATCACCGTCACCGGCAACACGCGCATCGAGCAGGTCATCGTGCGCTACGAGGCGGCCCGCGGCGGTCGCGTGAGCCAGCGCCTGTCGGCCCTCGGCGGCCGCCTGCTCGTGCTGGGCTCCACCTGGCCGGCCGACGAGCGCGTGTGGCTGCCGGCGCTGCCTGAACTCCTGGCCCGCCACGACGACCTGCGCGTCGTGCTCTGCCCCCACGAGCCGCACCCCGCACACCTGGACGACCTCGCCGCCTGGTGCGCCGCGCATCGGCTGCCGTCGTTGCCCCTGTCGACCCTGCTGGCCGACCCGACCGCGACCCCGCGTGTGGTGCTGGTCGACTCGGTCGGCGTGCTCGCGGAGATCTACCGCGCCGGCGCCTGCGCCTACGTGGGCGGCGGATTTACCACCGGCGTGCACAACACCATGGAGCCGGCCATCGCGGGCCTGCCCGTGTTCTTCGGTCCACGTCATCAGAACGCCGAGGAAGCGGCCGTGCTGGTCGCGCGCGGCGCCGGCTTCGTGACCCGCACCGCGGCCGAGGCCGCCGACGCCGTGCGCCCGCTGCTGGACGACCCCGCCCTATGCCGGCGCACCGGCGAAGCGGCTCGCCAGGTCGTGCTCGATCAGCGCGGCGCCGCCGCGCGCAGCCTCGAGATCTTGCGCCCATGGTTGCCGTCGCCGGATCAGCGGTAAGCGATGGGATCGACCGCGCCCGCCCGCGCGAACCCGCGCAGCCGCAACCGGCAGCTCTCGCAGACGCCGCAGGCCTTCTCGCCGTCGACGTAGCACGACCAGGTCAGGTGCAGCGGCGCTCCCAGTTGCAACCCCCGCCGCACGATGGCCCCCTTGTCCAGCGCGATCAGCGGCGTGCGGATGGCCAGGCGGGTCGTCGGCCGCGTGCCGAGGTCGATCGCCTGCTGGAAGGCGGCGAAGAAGGCGGCGCGGCAATCGGGATACCCCGATCCGTCCTCCTCCACGGCGCCGATGTAGAGCGCGCCCGCGCCGAGGACCTCGGCCCAGCTCGTGGCGATCGCCAGGATGTGCGCGTTGCGGAAGGGCACGTACGTCGACGGGACGGCGCGCCCGTCGTGGTCGCCGGGCTCCGGCAACCCGGTCTCGACCGGCGCGAGCGCATCCAGCAGGCTGCTGCCGCCGATGCGCGCGAGGTGATCGAGGTCGCAGACCAGCCGCCGGTGCGCCGGCACGCCGTACCAGTCGCCGATGTCGGTGAAGGCCTGCAGCTCGCGCGCCTCGGTCCGCTGGCGGTAGTTGACGTGCAGGAGGGCGAGGTCGTGCCCGCAGGCGGCTTCGGCCACGCAGACGCAAGAGTCGAGCCCGCCGCTGGTGAGCACGACCGCCAGGCCGCCATTCTGAGCGCGCTCAGACACCGCCCTCGGCCTCCGGCCAGACCACCTTGTGCAGCTGCACCTGGAACCGGACCGGCAACCGGTCGCGCAACACCCAGCCGGCGAGGTCGCGCAGGGGCAGGTCGCCCCAGCCCGGCGAGAACGTGACCGGCACCTCCGCCGGCAACCGCCGGTGGCAACCGGCGACGTCGAGGCCCTCGCGCACCAGCCGGCTCGCCCAGCGGTAGTCGGCCTCGTCGGTGATCACGAGCTTCAGCTCGTCGGTCGGCGACAGGCACGCCAGGCCGTCCCAGTCGACCTGGTCGGCCGCGATCCCGCTGCCCGGCGTCTTGACGTCCACCACCCGGCACACGCCCGCCGGCACCGCGTCCAGAGGCACGCGGGCGCCCAGGGTGCCGCTGGTCTCCAGGACCACCTGCAACCCCGCGGCCAGCCCGGCGCTCATCAGGTCGACCGCCTCCGCCTGCAGCAGCGGCTCGCCGCCGGTCACCAGCATCATGCCGTGGCCGAGCGCCGCCACCTCGGCCATGACCTCGGCGACCGCCATCTTGCGCCCCCCCTGGAACGCGTACGCCGTGTCGCAGTATACACAACGGCGGTGGCACCCGGTCAGGCGCACCAGCGCACAAGGCCACCCCGAATGGCGTGACTCGCCCATGACGGCAGGGTATATTTCCCGGATCAACAGCATCGACCATCGGCTCCAGACCACCGGCCATCCCTCGGCAGGAGACAGCAAGCGTGCGAAAGATAGACGGAACCTCGCAAGGCCACAACGCCGCCCACCGGCTGGCCGTCCTGACCCTGGTCGTCGCAGCCGGCGCCGCGCTCTCCGGTTGCGGCAGCGACAAGCCCGCCGCCCAGCGATACGAAACCGGCGCGCCGACGGTCGCCTCGCGCTGCGCCCTGGTCGTCTCGGACGCGGGCCTGCGCGAATTCTACGACCTCGCCGACCTCGTCGCCGCCGGCCAGCGGCCCGACCTCGCCGCCATGACCGCCGCCGCCGACACGCCCACCTGGCAATTCTGGCGGCGCAGCTACCTGCAGGAGATCGTGCGCCCCGAACCGGTCGGCCGCGCCATGCACATCGCCATGCTCGGCCGCGACGAACTTCCCGACCGCCAGCGCGACAAGACGGTGCGCCAGGATCTGGTGCGCAACTTCGAGCTGGCGATCGAGCGCCGCGCCGAGATCACCGCCGCGGTCGAACGCTTCGTCGCCGACGAGCGCGGATGCCAGGTCAAGGATCGCCTGCGGGGTTTCCTGCCGCAATCCGACCTGCCGGACACGCTGCGCCTGGCCTTCATGGTCGCCCTGCCGGAGATCCGCTTCTTCGAGGACGTGCTGCTGGTCGACGCCGGCCTGCTGTGGGCCAGCGGCCAGGATCAGCTCGTGCGGTTCCTGGCCAGCACCGTCTACAAACAGCGCACGCTGGTCGATGGCCGGTCTCCCAGCCAGGCCACGGGGCCGGCCATCCTCCTGCACTGCCTGCGGCTGGTGCGCAACGAGGGCGTCGCCGCTTACCTCGACGCCATGGACGAGATCTCCTTCGAACCGCGCCACCCCATCCTCGGCCGCAGTTCGCCCAAGCCCGACGAGCTGTGCCTGGCGGCGACCCGCACGCTGCGCAGCCTCGACACCAACCTGACCGATGCCCGCCGGCGCGAACACACGCCCGACGAGCAGTGGATGGACTTCTTCCGCCTGTTCGTCGCCGCCGGCAGCTGGCAATCGACCGGCTGGTTCATGGCCGAGGTGATCGTCGACCGCCTCGGCCTCGAACGCCTGCAAACGGACGGACGTTCGGTGCCGGCCTTCTTCGCCGCCTACCACGAAGCGGCCGCCATCGCCAAGCCGGCCCCCCAGGCGCCGCCGGGATCGGTGGCCCGCTTCGTCGCCGACCCGCCCGCATTCAGCCCCGAGAACGCCGCCTGGCTCGACCACGAGCTGCGTCAGCTGTTCCCCTGACGGCCACGGCGCGCGCCGGCTTCTGCCCGACGCGCGCCGCAAGGTTCCGCCCGCCGCGGACTCAGTCGTGCGGGTAATGATGGAAGACCGGCTGGATGTCCACCGGCACCGCCGTCAGCTTCGCGAGCGCCTCGGCCAGCACCGGCGGCATCACCGCGTACCGTGCGATCATCGCGCGGGCCGCGGCGAGGTCGCCCTCCGCCTGCATCATCAGGATCTCGTTGAGCAGCAGTTCCACCGCCGGCAAGAACCGCTCGAAGCGCACGCGGAACTTGCCGGTCTCCGGATCCTGGGCGATGGCGCCCTGCTCGAGCAGGTAGTTGAACTGGATGGCGTTGGCCTGGCCATGGGCCGAGCTGATGCCGAAGCGCACCGAGCGGAACATGCCGGCCAGGAAGGTGACCGGCTGCTGTTCGGTGATGGCATCCTCGAAGTAGTCGCGTCCCGCCTGGTGCAGCTTGAGGATGGTCCACATGCCCATGATGTCGGCCTTGGCCTCCTCGATCGTGCTGTAGGTCTCCTGCAGCTCGAGCCGCACCTCGGTCTCGCGCCCGTCGAGCGACAGCTTGCCGGGCCCCAGCCCGTGGCTCATCTCGTGCCACAGCGTGTGCAGGAAGAAGCTCTCGCCGGTGACCTGCCCGAGCTGGTCGCGCGCCACCAGCACCTCGGCGATCGGGTGCAGGATGGCGTTGAACTTGGCCTCCATGATGTTGCGCAGGAGCACCTTCTTGCTGCCCTTGGCCTCGCGCACCTTCTCGTCGTTCGGCAGGTTGAAGGCGATGGTCTGCACCCCGGCGCGCGTGTCGCCCGCCGAGTAGACCAGGTCGGCGACCTTGATCGGCGACTCGCTGCCCCGGTTGGGGTTCTTGTGCCGGTCGGGGATCGGCAGGTTCTGCTCGAGCCAGGGCAACTCGTCCTTGTACCGGGCCAGGCTCTGCGACGCGACCGGATCGGTGTAGGTCACGAACGACTCGAACGCCGCCTTGAAACCGAAGAGCCGGTCCTCGTAGGTCTCGTAAGGCCCGATGGTGATCTCGACGGGGCTGGCGAGGTCCATCCAGACCATGTCCGATTCGAAGTAGTCGTCGCTCAGGAACGCCGCCGCGCGCGCCTCGAGGAACGCCGCGAGGCTCGTGTTCTCGGTGCGTGACGCCGCGCGCCGCAGGTGCCGCGCCGCCTGCTCGAGACCCGGCCGGAAGAACTGGCTGTACGGGATGGCCGCCAGGTCGCCGTCTCGATCACGCCGCACCATCGTGAACAGGCCGTTGAGGCCGCCGGTCCCGGCGGTGATCTCGTCCCGATCGGCCTGCGTCAGGTCGCGCGGATAGTAGTTGGCGCCGGGCGGCGCCGGCCAGTCGCTCAGGAACGGCTCGAGGCCCTGCCGCCGATCCCACGGGCCCGCGTTGATCGCGAAGTAGCGCCGCAGCGCCTCGGCGCCGGCGCCTCCGTACCGCGCGACCTCGGCGTGCATGGCGTCGTAGCACGGGGTGGCCTGCACCCGGAAGAGGTCGTGCATGATGCGGCTGGCGGCGACCAGCTCGTCCATGACCTCGCGCTGCACCGGCGTCAGCCCGCCCAGGTCCGGGGCGATGTCGACCAGCACGTAGGCGGTGGCCCGCTCGGCGATGTCGGCCGCGGGCATCACGCCGCCCTCCGTCACCCAGTCGCAATTGGCATCCTGATACGACGCGGCGACCCAGCGGTTCACGGGTTCGACTCCTTGCTTGTCGCCGCAGGCGGCCAGCAGCAGCAGCGTCGGCACGAGCAGCACGAGGGCAACGACACGTGGCATGGCTCCTCTTTTCGGTTGGCGCGGATAGAGGTGTCGGACCCTTCTACCATGCGGCATCGGTGCGTGGGGGTCAAGGCGAGGCGATGGCGGGAGCGACGAGACTCGAACTCG
>CAZVWL010000140.1:0-7902 GCA_964630845.1 uncultured Fibrobacteraceae bacterium | reverse complement strand
CGTCGGCCGGCGGCGGGCTCAGCGAACGCAGCGACACGAGGACGGGCTTCGGCCTCGGGCTGTTGACGGTGGCCGCGCCGGGCGAGGTCAACCTGGCGATCGGATTCCCGGGCAACCTCGACTTCGAGACCGCCAAGCTGCACGTCGCGTTGCTCGGCAGCTTCTGAACGACGCCGGCGGGGTGCCGAGCCGGTGGAGGTGCGCATGAACAAGGAGCAGGCGCGGGCGCGCGTCGAGGCGTTGCGGCGCGAGGTCGAGCGCCATCGCGACCTGTACTACCGCCAGGCGCGACCCGAGATCAGCGACGCCGACTACGACGCGCTCGAACACGAGCTGGCCCGGCTCGAGGCCGCGTTTCCCGACCTCGCGGCGTCCGACAGCCCGACGGCGCGCATCGGTGACGACCGCGATCCGGCCGCCCCCGCGCTGCCCCATGCGCGCCCCATGCTCAGCCTGCAGAACAGCTACGACCTCGCCGACGTCACCGCCTTCGCCGACCGCGTCGCGCGCGAGCTGAAGCATGCCGGCCCGGTGCGCTACACGGTCGAACCCAAGCTCGACGGCGTCGCCCTGGTCGTGCGGTACCGCGACGGCAAGCTCACCTGCGCCTTGACGCGGGGCGACGGCGCCGTGGGCGAGGTCGTCACGGCGGCCGCGCGCGCGATCACGGGCATCTTGCCGAGCCTTGGCGCCGGCTGGCAGGACGCGTTCGGCGGCCCGGTGGAGGCCTGCGAGGCGCGTGGCGAGGTGTACTTGACGCGCGCGCGATTCGACGCCTTGAACCGCGAGCGCCTCGACGAGGGCCGCGAACCCTTCGCCAACCCACGCAACGCGGCGGCCGGCACGCTCAAGACGCTCGACCAGGAGGAGGTGCGTCGCCGGGGGTTGTCGGTGTGTTTCTACCAGCTGTTCCCGCTGGATGCCGACGACCGCTGGACCGAGCGCGGCGACCTCGCGTCGCACCGCGCCGAGCTCGCGGCGCTGGCCGCGCTCGGCCTGCCGGTGGGCGACGTCGTGCTGACCGCGGAGGATCCGACCACGCTGGGCGCGGCGCTGGCCGACCTGGAGGCCCGGCGCGAGCGGCTCGACTTCCAGATCGACGGCGCGGTGATCAAGGTCGACAGCGCCGCGCAGCAGCGCCTGCTCGGGCTGACGGCCAAGGCGCCGCGCTGGGCGCTGGCCTACAAGTTCGCGGCCGAGGAGGCCATCACCACGCTGCGAGCGATCACCCTGCAGGTCGGGCGCACGGGCGTGATCACGCCGGTGGCCGAGTTGGAGCCCGTGCCGCTGGCCGGCAGCACGGTCGGCCGTGCCACGTTGCACAACTGGGAGGAACTGGCGCGCAAGGACATCCGCCCGGGCGACCGCGTGGTGGTGGTCAAGGGCGGCGACATCATCCCCAAGGTGCTGCGGTCCTTGCCCGAGGCGCGCGACGGCAGCCAGCAGCCGCTGCCGCCGCCAACGGCGTGCCCGGCGTGCGGCGAGGCGGTCGCCCGCAACGACGGCGAGGTGGCGCTGCGGTGCGTCAACCCGGCCTGCCCGGCGGTGGTGGCCGCCCGGCTGCGGCACTTCGTGGGCCGGCAAGCGTGCGACATCGAGGGACTCGGCGAGCGCGGCCTCGAGCAGTTGCTGGCGGCGGGGCTGGTGCGGGGTCCGGCCGACCTGCTGCGCCTGCCGCAGGAGGCGCTGGCGGCCCTGCCCGGCTGGGGAGAGAAGTCGGCCGCCGGCGTGCTCGAGAAGGCGGCGGCGGCGCGGCGACGGCCCTGGGCGGCCAAGATCTTCGCGCTGGGGATCCCGCAGGTCGGCACGACCACCGCGACCACGCTCGCGCGCGCGTTCGCCTCGCTGGACGCCCTGCGCCAGGCGCCCATGGAGCAACTGGCCGGCTTGCCGGACATCGGCGAGACCGTGGCCCGGGCGATCGTCGATTGGTTCGCCCATCCGGCCACGACGGTTCTCTTGCGCGACCTCGGCGCGGTCGGATTCTTCCTCGACCAGGAACAGCAACCGGCCGCCGCGCCGGTGGCGAACGAGGGTTCGGCGTTCGCGGGCCGCGTCTTTGTGCTGACCGGCACGCTGGCGGACCTCAGCCGCGACGAGGCGCGCGAGGCCATCGAGCGGCGCGGCGGCAAGGTGACCGGCAGCGTGAGCAAGCGCACGGACGTGGTCGTCGCCGGACAGAAGGCGGGCAAGAAGCTCGAGCAAGCGGCCGTGCTCGGCGTGACGGTCTGGGACGAGGCGACGCTCGTGGCCAACCTGGCCGAACCGGAGGCCGCCGGTGAGCGCTGAGCCGGCACGGTTGCTGATCCGCCTTGAAGCCCGGTGGCTCGACGTGGGCGCGCCGCACCGCGACCTGGCCGAGGGCCGACCGGCCGCGCCCGCCGGCACCGTGTGCGAGGACCGCGCGGTGCCGCCCGACCTGCTGCTGCAGCGCGACCCGGCCGGCGGCTGGCGTGTGCACCCGGATTTGCTCTGGTCGCTGATTGACCCGTTGAACCCATCGCCGCTGCCGGACGACGCCCCCGGACCGCTCGCCGCGCGGCGCGCCTGGGCGCGGCTCGCCTGGTGGCAGCAGCAGCCGGAGGCCGAGCGTCTGGGCATCAGGAGCTTGCTGGACCGCGGCGCGCCGGGCGGCGGCGAGGTGATCCGGCTGCTGGAACGCCTGGCCGCGGCCGGCAATCCGTTCGGCGCCGTGGCGGCGCCGACGGTCGGCGTCGTCGTTGCCGCCGAGCCGCTCATGTTGCCGCCGGCCGATCCCGCGGCGGTCGGCCGTTTCATGGTCGAGGCGGCCGGGCTCGGCGCGCGCTACGGCGACTCGTTCGCGCCGCGACCCCAGCAGGCCGAACTCGCGACCGTCGTCGGCCGGGCGCTCGCGGCCGGCCGGCCCCTGCTCGCCGAGGCCGGCACCGGCACCGGCAAGACGCTCGCGTACCTCGCGCCGCTCGTGGCGCGCCTGGCCGCCGGCGACAAGCGCGCGGTGATCGCCACCTATAGCCGGGCGCTGCAGACGCAGATCCTGGGCGGTGACCTGCCGCTGCTGCTCGGCGGTCGCGACGAACCGCGGGCGCGCCTGCTGATGGGTCGGGCGCACTATCTCTGCCTGCGGCAACGCCGCGCCTACCTCTCGCAACCGCTCGAGGATGCACGCCAGGCCCTGGCCGCCGCCGCGCTGCGCGCCTGGCTGCTGGCGACGGTCGAGGGCCTGCGCGACGAGCTGGCCCTGCACCCGCTGCTGGCGGGCGAGCTGCGCACGCTCTTCAGCGGCGTGCAGCCCTGCCTGCCCGACTGCTGGGAGATGCCCGGCTGCTACGTGGTGCGCGCGCGTCGCCTGGCGCGCGAGGCCCGCCTGGTGGTGGTCAACCACGCGCTGCTCCTGAGCGACCAGGCCGCCGACGGCGCGCTCATCGGCCCTTACGGCGACCTGGTGGTCGACGAGGCGCACCGCTTGCCGCAGGTCATGCTCGACGCGGCGACCGTGCGTCTGGGCAACGAACGGCTGCTCGAGATGCAGGAACTGCTGGGCAGCCAGCGCCCGCTCGGCCAGACGCTCGAGGTGCCGGCGCTCTTGGCGGTGCTCCTGCGCCAGCTCGACGGCGGCACGGGCGCGGCCACCGCCGCCGAGGCCTTCGGCCAGGGGGCCAACCGCTGCCTTCACGGGTACCAGCGCTGGTGGCGTCAGGTGGGCCAGGAGCTGGCGCCCGGCCCCACGGCCACGGCCGGCCAGCGTCTGCGCATCGGCGACAAGGACCTCGCGTTCGCGCCGCTGCGCGAGGCGACGGCCGCCTTGCTCGACGCCGCCGCCCACGCCGGTCAGGCAGCCGCCACGCTCGCGCAGGCGCTGGAGGACGTCGCCGACCCCGGCCCGGGCGTCACCGACCTGATCGGCCGCTGCGCGCAGGCCGGCCGCCTGTTGCAGACCTTGCAGCGCGACGTGCGCTTCGTGACCAGCGACCCGTCCGACCGCTGGGTCACCTGGCTCGAGCCCGCCGCGCGCCAGCAGGTCCGCTGGCTGGGCGCCACGCCGCTCGAGCCCGGCCCGTTGCTGCGCGAGCACTGGCAGCAGACCGGCCACGCGCCGGTCGCCACCAGCGCGACGCTCGCCGTGGGCCAGGACTTCGGCTTCATGCTCGGCGAGCTGGGCCTGTCGGGGCGCCGCCCGGCCACCCTCACGCACGCGGTTCCCTCGCCCTTCGCCTGGGAGCAGCAGACGGTCTGCCTCGCGCTGGAGACCATGCCCGATCCCGACCACGCCGACTTCGCCGACGCCATCGCCGCCGTGCTCGGCGACCTGCGCCGCCAGGTGCCGCGCCAGACGCTCGTGCTGTTCACCGCCTACCGCCTGCTGCTGGACGTCGCCGAGCGCCTGCGCCGCCTCGACGACGCCGAGGGCCTGTTCGCCTCGCCCCGTGCCCCGCTGCTGGTGCAAGCGCCGCAGGTCGGCGCCGGCGACCTGCGCGACCGCTTCCGCCGCGGCGAGGGCGCCATGCTGCTGGGCACGAGCACGTTCTGGGAAGGCGTCGATTTCCCGGGCGAGAGCCTCGAGATCCTGGTCGTCACGCGCCTGCCCTTCCTGGTGCCCGCCGACCCCTGGGTGCAGGCCCGCTGCGAGCACCTGCGCGAGGCCGGTCAGGACCCCTTCGGCGAGTTCATGCTGCGCGACGCCGTGCTGCGTTTGCGCCAGGGCGTCGGCCGCCTGCTGCGGCGTCCCACCGACCGCGGCGCGGTGATCCTGCTGGACAACCGTTTGATCAAACGCGGTTACGGCGCTACGTTTCTGGCAGCCCTGCCGGCGACGGTGCACTGGCTGGCCGACCGCGCCGAGCTGGCCGCCCGCGTCCGGGACTTCCTGACCCGCTCCTGAACGCCCCGCACGCCGGGAACCCCAGCGAGGTCGCGCACGATGCCCACCCCGGTCTTCCTGCTCGGCGAGACGACGCTCGACACCGCCACCTTCGCCGCCGTCTGCGCCGGCTCGATCCGCGCCGAGCTGGCCCCGGCGGCGCGGGCCCGCGTCGCGACCTGCCTCGAGTTCCGCCGCGATCTCGAGCGCGGCAACGATCGCCTCTACGGCATCAACACCGGCTTCGGCAAGCTCGCCGACACGCTGATCCCGCCGGACGACCTCGCCGCCCTGCAGCGTAACCTCGTGCGCAGCCACGCCGTCGGCTGGGGCCCGGCGCTGAGCCGCGAGGAGGCCCGCGGCATGGTCTTCCTGCGCGCGATGAGCCTGGCCGGCGGCTACTCGGGCGTGCGTCCCGAGGTCATCGACCAGCTCCTGTGGCTGCTGGACGCGGACGTCACGCCCTGGATCCCGTCGCGCGGCTCGGTCGGCGCCAGCGGCGACCTGGCCCCGCTGGCCCACCTCGCGCTCGTGCTGATGGGCGAGGGGCACGTGCTCGGGCCCGGCACCGCGCCCGCGCCCGCCGCCGCGGCCCTGTCCGAGCGTGGCCGCGCGCCGCTCGTGCTGGAGGCCAAGGAAGGCCTCGCGCTGATCAACGGCACGCAGTTGATGACCAGCCTCGGCCTGCACGCCGTCGCCCGCTGCGACCGTCTGCTGGCGCACGCGGCGGCTGCCACGGCGCTCAGCCTCGAAGCCCTCGAGGGCAGCACGCGGCCGCTCGGCGCGGCTTATCATGCGCTGCGACCGCATCCCGAGATCCAGGCCGCCGCCGCCGCGCTCGAGGCCCTGCTCACCGGCAGCGAGGTGCAGGCGCACCACCGCGATTGCGGCCGCGTGCAGGATCCGTATTCGGTCCGGTGCGCCCCGCAGGTCCTCGGCGCCAGCCTCGGCCAGGTGCGGCGCGCCGAGCAGGTGCTCCTGCGCGAGGCCGCCGCCGTGACCGATAACCCGGTGCTCTTGCCCGAGACGCGCGAGGTCGTCACCGGCGGCCATTTCCACGGCCAGCCGCTCGCGCTGCAGCTGGACGCGCTGTACGCCGCGGCCGCCGAACTGGGCGACATCGCCGAGCGCCGCATCAACCTGCTGCTGTCCGGCAACGGCGGCCGCCTGCCACGATTCCTGGCCGCCGTGCCCGGCCTGGAATCGGGCCTGATGATCGCCCAGTACCTGGCCGCGGCGCTGGTCTGCGAGACCCGCAACCAGGCGTTCCCGGCGGCGGTCGACTCCATCCCCACCAGCGACGGCCAGGAGGATCACGTGAGCATGGGCAGCGTGGGCGCGCTCAAGCTCGCCGGCTGCCTCGAGCGCGTGGAGGCGGTGGTCGCGCTGGAGTTGCTGGTCGCCGGCCGGGCGCTGTCGTTCATCACCGAGCCGCCGCTGGCCCGCCTGCGCGGCCGCCCGGTGCTCGCGCCGGCCGCGCCGCTGCGCTCGTTGCTGGACGCGCTGCGGCATCACGTCGACCTCGCCCCGGGCGACCGCCCTCTGACCGGCGACCTCGCCATCGTCTGCCGCCTGCTCGTGGGCGAGGCGCTGCTGGCCGACCTCGCCCCGCAACTCGCCCCCCTGCGCGACCGGAGGCTGACATGACCCGCCAGGGCTTCTACCTCGACCCGCTGCCCGCCCCCGAGTCCATCGAGCTGCTGGTCGAGGACATCGCCGAGCTCTGCACCGTGCACGACCCCGCGCGCGACCGTGACGGCCCCCGCCGCGGCGCGGCTCTCGGCGACGTGGGCGCGATCAGGGGCGCGGCCATGGCCGTCCAGGGCGGTCGCATCGCCGCGGTCGGACCGGCCGACGAGGTGCGGCGCGTGCTCGGCCTCGGCGGCGCGCTGCCGCCATCGTTGACCGTGGTCTCGGCCGGCGGCCGCGCCGTGGTGCCGGGCTTCGTCGACCCGCACACGCACGCGGTCTTCGGGCGCACGCGGCAGGACGAGTACGAGCGCCGCGTGCGCGGCGAGACCTACCTGCAGATCGCCGCCGCGGGCGGCGGCATCCGCGCCTCGGTGCGCGACCTGCGCCAGCGCAGCGAGGACGACCTCGCCGCCATCGCGCGCGTGCGCCTGGCGCACCTGCAGCGCGGCGGCACCACGACCCTCGAGATCAAGAGCGGCTACGGCCTGTCGCTCGAGGACGAGCTCAAGACGTTGCGCGTGGCCCGGCAGGTAGCCGCCGAACTGGGCCTGCGCGCGGTGCTCACCTGCCTGGCCGCGCACGAGTTTCCCGACGAGTACCGCGATCAGCGCGATCGGTACGTCGGGGTGGTCTGCGACGAGATCCTGCCCGCGGTGGTCTCGGCCGGCCTGGCCGAACGCTGCGACGTCTTCTGCGAGCCGACCGTGTTCGACCTCGCCCAGACGGCCACGATCCTCGAGCGCGCCGCCGCGCTGGGCCTGCGCTGCACCGTGCATGCGGACGAACTGGAAGCCTTCGGCGGCGCGCAGCTCGCCGCCCGGCTCGGCGCCGACTCGGCCGACCACCTGATCCGCATCGACGACGAGGGCATCCTGGCGCTGGCCGCCTCCCGCACGGTGGCCACCTTGCTGCCCGGCACGGTCTTCACCCTGGGCATCGGCCGGTACGCGCCGGCGCGCCGCATGGTGGAGGCCGGCTGCGCGGTGGCCCTGGCCACGGATTTCAACCCCGGCAGCTGCCCGATCGACTCGGTGCCCTTGATCCAGTCGATCGCGTGCAGCCAGATGAAGCTCACCCCGGGCGAAGCGCTGGTCGCCACCACCCTGAACGCGGCCTGGGCGCTGGGTCTGGCCCACGCGGTGGGCTCGCTGGCGCCTGGCAAGGCGGCGGATTTCGTGATCATCAGGGGCGACGACCACCGCCTGGTGCCGTACCACGGCGGGGTCGACATGGTGGCGGCGGTCTACCAGGGCGGCCGCAGGGTTGCCTGAAGCCGGCCGGCGGCCGCAAGAGCGTCCCGAAGCCGCTACGCGCGGGGCTTCGGGACGCTTTTTTTTATGCTCAACCTGGCGCGGCCGTGAACGATCATA
>CAZVWL010000139.1:0-7958 GCA_964630845.1 uncultured Fibrobacteraceae bacterium | reverse complement strand
ACCGCCGCGAAGACCTCGCCGCGGCGCGCGTCGAGGACGGGCACGGCGAGGTCGCGTTCGGGATGACGGGCCAGGAGGTCGGCGGCCATCGCCGCGAGCGTCGACACGGCGGCCAGCTCGGCGCCGATGGCCCAGGCCAGCGTCTTGGCCGTGGCCACGCCGATGCGCACGCCGGTGAAGCTGCCCGGACCGGCGGCCACGCCCACGAGCTCCACCTCGTCGAGTCGGCGCCCGGCCTGGTCGAGCAGCTTCTGGACCACGGGCAGGATCGCGTCGGCGTAGGAGCCGGTGACGTCGTGCGGCTGGTAGATCAGGAGTTCGTCGCCGTCGGCCAGCGCGAAGCGGCCGTGAGGGGTGGCGGTGTCGATGGCGAGCGTCAGCACGGCGCCACCGCCTCGGGGAACAGGAGCTGCCAGGCGCGCGGCAGTTCCGGCACGCCCAGCACGTGCCAGTCGCGCACGTCGGGCTCGGTGGTGGCCATGGCCAGCAGCTCGATGCGCCGCGGCAAGAGCGGCAGGAGCAGCTGCGGCCATTCCGCGAGCAGGATGGTGCGGCCGGCGGCGAGGTCGTCCAGCAGCTCATGGATGCCGATGTCGCCCAGATCGTGGTCCGGCTCGATGCGGTAGAGGTCCAGGTGATCGACCGTCAGGCGGCCGTGGTAGCGGTTGACCAGCGTGAAGGTCGGGCTGAGCACATCCTCGGCCACCTGCAACGCGGCGCAGAGGCCCTGGATCAGGCAGGTCTTGCCGGCGCCGAGTTCGCCATGGCAGAGCAGGGCGTCGCCGGGGGTCAGGATGGCCGCCAGCTCGGCGCCCAGCGCGCGGGTGGCGTCGGGGCCGTGCACCCGACGGCGGCGCGAGAAGAGGTCCCGATCGGGCAGTTGCAACGGATCCATGGCACGACCTCGTCAGCGTGGGCGCAGGATGGTGAGCGGGCAGATCAGCTCCTCGAGGCTGATGCCGCCGTGCTGGAAGCTGTCCCGGTAGAGCCGCTCGTACTCGTGGTAGTTGGTCGGGTAGACCAGATAATAGTTCTCGGTCGTGATCGCGTAGGTCTCGATCGAGCTGTTGGGGGGCAGCTTGTACTCGGCCGGGTTCTTGATCAAGAGCACGCGCTTGTCCTCGACCGACAGGTTGTCGCCGAACTTGTAGCGCACGTTGGTCGACGCGTCGCGGTTGCCGCGCACCTTGGTCGCGCGCCGGCAGAACACCGCGCCGTGGTCGGTGGTCACGATGGTCGTCGTGCCGCGGCGCGCGGCTTCCTTCAGCAGCTCGAAGAGCGAGCTGTGCTCGAACCAGGTGCGCATCAGGGCGCGGAACGCCGCCTCGTCGGGCGCCAGCTCCTTGAGGATGGCGCTCTGGCTGCGGCCGTGCGACATGATGTCCAGGAAGTTGTAGACCCCGGCCACCAGGCGCTGCTCGCCGAGCGAGGCGAAGTCGCGCCGCAGCACGTCGGTCTCGCGCGCGTCCGAGATCTTGTAGTAACGGAACTTGCCCGCGGCCGGGCTCTTGAGCCGCTCGAGCTGGGTGGCGAGCAGCTTGTCCTCGTTCGCGTTGCGGCTCGAGTCGTCGCCCATGCCCACGTGCCACAGCGCCGGGTAGCCGCGGGCGATCTCCAGCGGGTAGAGGCCGGCGAACAGCGCGTTGCGGGCGTACGGCGTAGCGGTCGGCAGGATCGACCAGTAGAGCTGACGCTCGAGGCGCACGTGCGGCTCGAGCAGCGGCTCGACCAGCCGCCACTGGTCCAGGCGCATGCAGTCGATGACGATCCACAGCACCTGCTGCTGGCGCTGCACCTCCGGTTCGACAAAACGGCTGTAGACCGCGGGGCTGAGCACGGGCGCGTCGGCGGCGCCTTGCACCCAGTCGCGGTACCGCTCGCGCACGTACTTGCCCAGCGCGAGGTTGGCCGCGGCCAGCTGCTCGGCCTGGGTGTCGAGCAGGCCGTGGTCGCTGTAGCGGAACAGGTCGAGGCCCCAGGTGACCAGGTCGCCGTAGATCGCTTCCCAGTCCGCCGGCCTGGAGGCGGCGGCGATGCGATCGCCGACCTCGTTGAACTGCGACAGGTAATCGCGGGTGATCTGCTGCTGGGTGATCGTGCGCGCCTCGACCTGCTTCTTGAGGGCCGCCTGGATCTGCAGGGGCGAGACGGGTTTGACCAGGTAGTCGTCGATGCGCCGGCCGATCGCCTTGGTCATCAGGTCCTCGGCCTCGCTCTTGGTGATCATGATCACCGGCACGTGCGCGTGCTTCTTGCGGATCTCCTCGAGGGTCTCCAGGCCGCCGAGGCCGGGCATCATCTCGTCGAGCAGGACCGCGTCGAAGGGCGCTTCGTCGAGCATGGCCAGGCCGTCGCGGCCGTTGGTCGCCCCCAGCACCTCGTAGCCCTTCTGGCCGAGGAACAGGATGTGCGAGCGCAGGTCGTCGATGTTGTCGTCGATCCACAGGACGCGGTACGGCACGTCAACCTTCCTTCCCCGGCAGGGTCACCAGGAACACGGTGCCCTGCGGGCCGGTGCTCTCCACGCGGATGCGACCGCCGTGGTACTGGGTCACGATGCGCTTGACCAGGGCCAGGCCCATGCCCCAGCCGCGCGCCTTGGTGCTGATGCCCGGCTCGAAGATCTTGTTGCGGTAGGCCGGCCTGATGCCGTGACCGGTGTCGGTCACGCGCAGGCAGACATCGCCGCCCTCGAGGTCGGCCAGACGCACCGAAACCGTGCCCTTGCCCTCCTCCAGGGCATCGATGCCGTTCTTGATCAGGTTCTCCAGCACCCACTGCATGAGGTCGCGGTTGAACCGTATCCGGTTGCTGACGGCGCCCTCGACCCGCAGCTCGACGCGTCCGCCGAGGTGCGGCAGGCGCCGACGGAAGTAGGCGACCGTCTCCTCGACCACGCCGAGCAGGTCGGTATCCTCGAGCTTGGGCTGCGAACCGATCTGGCTGAACCGGGCCGATACCTTGTTGAGACGCTCGACGTCCTTGCCGAGTTCCAGCAGCGTGTCGTCGCCGGGCGGAAGCTGCTCCTGCAAGAGGGCGAGCCAGCCCATGATCGAGGTCAACGGCGTGCCCATCTGGTGGGCCGATTCCTTGGCCATGCCCGCGAACAGCAGGTTCTGGTCGTTCTCTTTCTTGACCTGCAAGCCCCAGAGGATCGCCAGGAAGAACAGCACCATGATCGCCAGCAGCAGGTACGGCATGCTGCTGATCTGACGGCTGAGCGCCGATTGGCCGTAGTGCAGCGTGCCGAGGCGGCGGCCGGCGTTGTCGCGCAGGGCGAAGGGCTGGTTCTGGCGATCGAACGCCGCCGCCAAGAGGAGCGCCTCGGCGACGCGTGGATCGGTGGGCGCCAGCGGGTCCTGGTTCAACAGCAGCTCGAAGTCGTCGACCGCCGGGATGCCCGTCACGCTCGAGTTCCAGTTGATCGGCCGGCCAGCGTTGTCGGTGATGATCAGCGGGATCTTGATCTGGTTGATCAGCCCGATCACCCGCTCGGCTTCCGGCGACTCGCCCGCGAACAGCAAGCGGCTGGCCATGCCGCTGAACAGCTCGGTCACCAGCCGGTTCTGGGCCTCCAGCTCGCGGGTGATGCGCAGCGTGTAGGCGGTGATGCCGACCACGATCAGCACGCTGCCGATCAGCAGGTAGAGCGTGAACAGGTGGCGCCGCTTGAGGCCGAACAGTCCGCGTGGCAACGGATCCATGCACGCTCCCGCGGCCGCCGGCAAGGGCCGGTCAGCCGATCTGCTCCTGGCCGCCGAGGTAAGGTCGCAGGACCGCCGGCACCGTGATCTTGCCCGTCGCGGTCTGGTAGTTCTCCATGATCGCCACCAGCACGCGCGGCAGCGCGAGCGCCGACCCGTTGAGCGTGTGCACGAGGCCCTTGTCCGCGCTGCCCTTCCAGCGGATCTGCGCGCGCCGGGCCTGGAAATCGCCGAAGTTGCTGCAGCTGGAGACCTCGAGCCACTGGCCGACGCCGGGCGACCAGACCTCCAGGTCGTAGCATCGGGCCGCCGCGAAGCTCAGGTCCCCGCTGGCGAGCAGGACCACGCGATACGGCAGCTCCAGCCGCTGCAGCAACGACTCGGCGTCGGCCGTCAGCTGCTCGTGCGCCGCCGCCGACGCGTCCGGGTGCGTGAACCAGACCAGCTCGACCTTGTGGAACTGGTGCATGCGCAAGAGCCCGCGCGTGTCCTTGCCGGCCGCGCCGGCCTCGCGCCGGAAGCAGGGCGAGAACGCGCAGTAACGCCGCGGCAGCTCGCCCTCCTCGAAGGTGCTCTCGCGGTGGATGTTGGTGACGGAGACCTCGGCGGTGGGGATCAGGTAGAGGTCGTCGTCGGCGCAGCGGTACATGTCCTCGGCGAGCTTGGGCAGCTGCCCCGTGCCGACCATCGCCTGCGGCGCGACCAGGTACGGCACCGCGACCTCGGTGTAGCCGGAGGCGCGATGCGTGTCGAGGAACCAGTTGATCAGGGCCCGCTCGAGCCGCGCCAGGTCGCCCTGCAGGAGCGAGAAGCCCGAGCCGGACATGCGCGCCGGGGCCGCGACATCCAGCACGCCGAGCGCCGCGCCGAGGTCCCAGTGCGCCTGCGCCGGGAACGTGAACCGCCGCGCCTCGCCCCAGGTGCGCACCACCCGGTTGCACTCCTCGCCGCCGACCGGCACGTCGGGGTCCGGCAGGTTGGGGATGCGCAGGTACAGCTGCTCGACCTCGCCGTCCAGCTCCGCCGCGCGCGCCTTGAGCGCCTTCAGGCGGTCGTTCATCTCCCGCATGCGCAGGATCGCTTCGGCGGTGTCCTCGCCCGCTTTCTTCGCCTCGCTGATCGCGCGGTTGGCCTGGTTGGCGGCCGCCTGCAACGTTTCCGCTTCCTGCAGGGCGGCGCGCCGCTCGGCATCGAGGTGGTAGTAGGCGGCGATGTCGATCGCCTCGCGTTTGGCCGCGACGGCTTGCGTCACCTGGTCACGATGTTCGCGAAGGAACTTGCGGTCGAGCACGGCGTCTGCCTTTCTTCGCACGACGAGCCGCCGGCAGCGCTTGCAAACCGTCGCCCCGGCTGCTAGAACGGTATAATCAACGGCCCTGGCAGCAGCAAGGCAAATCGCCGCCGCCCGGAAAGGACACCATGCAGCGTGACCAACTGCTGGCCGGCCTGCGCGGCCTGCCCGCCGCCGACCGCGTGATCACCGCCCTGGACGTGCCCACCGCCGAAGCGGCCCTCGCGCTGGCCGGACGCCTGGGCGACCAGGCGCGTTTCGTCAAGGTCGGCCTGGAGCTGTTCACGGCCGCCGGCCCGGCCGTCGTCCAGCTCCTGCAGGCCCGCGGCAAGCACGTCTTCCTGGACCTCAAGCTGCACGACATCCCCAACACCGTCGCCGGCGCCGTGCGCACGGCCAGCCGCCTGGGTGTCGCCATGCTCACCATGCACGCCGCCAGCGGCCGCGCGGCCATCGCCGCGGCCGCCGAGGCCCTGGCCACCGCCGAACCGGGACCTTCGGGCCGCCGTCCGGCCCTGCTGGCCGTCACGGTCCTGACCAGCCTCGGTCCGGACGACCTCGCCGAGACCGCGCCCGGCGCCGGCGCCGTGGCCGACCATGTCCGGCGGCTGGCCCGGCTATCCTGGGATGCCGGCTGCGACGGCCTGGTGTGCAGCGCCGCCGACCTCGTGGCCCTGCGCGGCGACCTCGGCGCGCAGCCCCTGGTCGTCACCCCCGGCATCAGGCCCGCCGGCGCCGCGGTCCAGGACCAGAAGCGCGTGGCCACGCCACGCGAGGCCTGCCGCGACGGCGCCGATTTCCTGGTCGTCGGCCGCCCGGTCACCGGCGCGGCCGACTGCGCCCGCGCCCACGCGGCCATCGCCGCCGAGCTGGAGGTCTGACGATGAACCAGAACGAGGTGCTCGACCTGATGGCCGAGCTGGGCGCCCTGCACCGCGGCCACTTCCTCTTGAGCAGCGGCCTGCACAGCGACACCTACTTCCAGTGCGCCCGCATCCTGCAGTTCCCCGAGCTGGCCCGGGAGCTGGGCGCCGCCGTCGCCGCCGGTTTCCGGGGCGAGACCCACGACGTCGTGGTCAGCCCCGCCCTCGGCGGCATCCTGATCGGCCACGAGGTGGCCCGCGCGCTCGGCCGCCGCTTCATCTTCACCGAGCGCCAGGACGGCGTCATGACGCTGCGACGCGGCTTCGCCCTCGAACGTGGCGACAAGGCGCTGGTGATCGAGGACGTGGTCACG
This sequence comes from uncultured Fibrobacteraceae bacterium, assembly GCA_964630845.1. Lineage (GTDB taxonomy): Bacteria > Krumholzibacteriota > Krumholzibacteriia > LZORAL124-64-63 > LZORAL124-64-63 > Glo-17. The sequence goes on along the minus strand of CAZVWL010000139.1, from coordinate 1,726 downwards.
CGCGGCACCTCGGTGCGCGAGGTCTGCCGCGCGGTGGAAGAAGCGGGCGGCGTCGTGACCGGCGTCGGCGCCATCATCGACCGCACCGGCCCCGGCGCCGACCTGCCGCTGCCGCTGCACGCCCTCGCGCGCGTCACGGTGCAGACCTGGGAAGCAGCCGCTTGCCCGCTCTGCCGCCAGGGCGTGCCCGTGGTCAAGCCGGGCAGTCGGGGCAACTAGTGCGCACACTCGGCCTGAGCCTGGCCGCCGGGCTTTGCTTCGTGATCGCCTGGCACCTCGCGCAGCCGCCGTTGCCGCAGCTGCCGACCGGCGACGTGTTCACCAGCCTGGCCACCGCGCGCCACCTCAGCCGCGGCGACGGCCTGGTCAACGACACGATCTACCCGCTGTTCACGGCGTACCCCTGGGGCCGCGAGGTGCCGCAGCCCTTGCTGCACCGCCCTCCCGGCCTGGCGGTCCTGCTGCTGCCGGCCTGGTGGCTGGCCGACGGCGACCCGGCGCGCGCCGAACAGCTGGTGCGGCCGGTGATGCTCGCGATGCTCGGCCTGGTGGCGGCGCTGGGCGCCTGGGCGCTGCAGCGCCGGCGGGCCGGGGCCGCCATCTTGGCCTGGCTCATCCTGCTCTTGGTCAACCCGCTGCTGGCCCTCGCCGTGCACTGGGGCTGGGGCGAGGTGCCGGTCGGCCTGCTGCTGCTCGTGCTCTGGCTGATGGTCCGACACCGCCGTCCGGCCGCCATGTCGCCGACCCGCACGGCCACGTACGCCCTGGTCTGCGGCCTGCTGGCGCTGGTGCGCAGCGACGTGCTCTGGGTGCCGGTGCTCTGGTGGCTGGTGGCCGGCCTGACCGACCGGCGGCGGCCGTGGGCGCTGCTGGCGCGTCGCACCTTGCTGGCCGCGGTCGTCGGCGTCGCCGTCCTCTTGCCCTGGTGGCTGCACGTGGCGCGGCACACGGGCCACCCGCTGGCCAACCCGCTGACCGACGCGGTGCAGCTGAACCTGCGCGTGCACTGGTGGGACTACCCGCTGCTGCGCAGCCGCACGCCGCTGCCGCTGGCCGAGAACCTCGCGCAGAATGCCTGGCCCGCCGTGCTCAAGACGGGCGCCGGCGTGCGCCTCTACCTGCGCACGCTCGGCCACTGGCTGCCGTGGTTGCTCTGGCTGGCCTGCCTCGCGCTCTGGGGCCGCCGCACGTGGCGGCGCCTGCGGCGAGGTCGTCATTGGTTGCCGGCGGCGGGGCCGCCCGGCCTGCTCGCGGCGACGCTCTGTCTCCTGGTCCTGGAGTACGCCTTCTTCTCCCAGGAGACCCGGCACGTGCTGCCGCTCCTGCCGCTCTTCGTGTGGGAAGCCGCGCTTCTGGCCGACCACGCGCTGCGCCGTCGCCTGCGCCGCGTGGCCTGGCGCGCGCCCGCGCTCGCGGCCGCCGCGATCGTGATCGTCCAGGTCACGCCGCCGTCGCTGGGCGGCGAGGCCGGCAACATCGCCCACGCGCGGCGCTCGGCCGAACGCGTGGCCGAGCTCGCGCGCGAGCACGCAGACCTGCCGCCCGGTCCGGTGTTCAGCGACACGGCCATCCTGCCCTGGCGTCTGGACCGCTCGTACGTCTGGAGCCCGTTCGACGCGGCGATCGAGGCGGAGATCCGCGCGGAGGTGCCGGCGCTACGCGAGGCGCCCTGGGTGCGGTTGACCCCGCCGCCGCCGCCACCGGCTCTGCCCTAGAACGATCGCTC
>CAZVWL010000138.1:0-8016 GCA_964630845.1 uncultured Fibrobacteraceae bacterium | reverse complement strand
CGGTTGCAACAGGCGGGCTACACCGTCCACCTCGACCGCGCGCCCCAGGACGACGAGGCCCGCGTCGTGGAGGTGCGGTACCGCGTCAACAAGCTCGAGCTGAGCTATCCGGCGAGCGGGCGGAGGCTCGGCCTGTGGCCAGGCTGGATCGCCCGGCAGATGGCGTTCACGGCGCAGTTCACGGTCGTCGACGGGGCGGACGGCCAGGTCCTGTCGAGCCGTCGCATCGCGCGCACGTTCCAGGATCGTTTCCCCCACGAGTACCTGACCGCCGTCGAGTCGACCGATTATCCCGCGTTCACGCGCGCCACCGCCCCGGCCGGCGCCTGGTCCCGGCGCCTGGAGCAAGCGATCGTGCTGGGCACCCTGGTCGGCCTCGTGGCGATCTACTTCGCGAATACCGAATGACCGCCGCACGCGGCGAGGAGAGGCAATGATCGACGCTGGACGGGTCCGCACCCGGCTCGCGGGCGCCTGGTTGCTCGCGCTGGCCACCTGCGTGGTCCTGGGGCAGATGACCGGCTGCGGCGCCACCAACCCGCATGGCAACGGCACCTTCGAACGCGGGATGTGGTGGCTGGAGCGGGGTCGCTACCAGGAGGCTGCCGACGCCTTCGGCATCTTCGTGCGGCAGCAACCGACCGACTCGCTCGCGGCGCAGGCGCAGTTCGAGAAGGCGCGGGCCTACATGCAGGCCCGCGACTTCCCGCTGGCGGCCGTCGAGTTCCAGATCCTGGTCAAGGATTTCCCGATGAGCCCGCTGGTCGAGGACGCGCTCTTCTACCAGGGCGAGTGCTACTACTTCCAGGTCGGGCGGGTCGAGCGGGACGTGACGCCGGCGTACGAGGCTCGCTTGCACTGGCTGGAGTTCTCGAGTCGCTATCCGCAGTCGCGGTTCGCGCCGCAGGTGCGAGCCTACATGCAGGAGATCGCCGACCTGATGGTGCGCAAGCGCCTGCAACGGGTGCAGGTCTACCGGCAGCTGCGGCGGTGGGACGCCGTGGCGCTGGCGCTGGACCGCACGCTGCAGGAAGAACCGAGCAGCCGGCTGCTCGACCAGGTGCTCTGGCAGCGGGCCCAGGTGGCCGAACGTCAGGGCGACCGCGAGGTGGCGGTCGCGATGTGCCGGCGCCTGCTCGCGGAGTTCCCGCAGAGCAGCCATGCCGACCGCGCCGCGGCCAGCCTGCGCCGCCTCGCGCCAGCCGACCAGCAGGCGCCGTGATCCGCGCCGTCTTCGGCGGCAGCTTCGACCCGATCCACGCCGGGCACGTGGCGATCATCGACCTGCTGCGCGCGCGCGGCCTGGCCGACGTCGTGCACGTCGTGCCGGCGGGACGCTCACCCCTGAAGCGAGCGGCGCCGCAAGCCGCCGGTGACGACCGCCTGTTCCTGGCGCACGCCGCGCTGGATGGCCGGGCGGACGTCGTCGTCGAGGATCTCGAGATCACCCGGCCGCCCCCCAGCTACACGGTCGACACGCTGGATGCCCTTGTCGCCCGTTACCCCCACGACCGCTGGCGCCTGGTGATCGGCGCCGACCAGGCCGCCGCGTTCGAATCCTGGCGCGATCCGCAGGGCCTGCTGGCGCTGGCCGAACCGGTGGTGATCGCGCGGGGGCCCGTCGCGCTGCCGCCGTCGCTGGCAGGCCGCGCGCTGGTGATCGAGGACTTCGACCACCCCGCGAGCGCCACCGCGATCCGCTCGGCGCTCGCCGCGGGGGCGAGGCCGGGCCGCGACCTGCTGCCTGCGACGGTAGCGGCGGCGATCCAGGCGCGTGGCCTGTACCGGCAGACCCGCGGTCACGGCGGCGGCCGACAGGAGGCGCGATGAACAGCAGCCTGATCCTCATCGACGGCTCGGCGCTCATCTACCGGGCCCACTACGCCTTCGCCTCCCGGCCGTTGACCGCGCCCGACGGCGAGGTCACCTCGGTCGCCTACGGCACGGTCCAGGCCGTGCTGGGGCTGATCGAGACCCGCGCGCCGTCGCACCTGGTGATGGTCTTCGACCGCCGCGAACCGACCTTCCGGCACGTCCTGTACCCGGCCTACAAGGCCAACCGCAAACCCATGCCCGACGACCTCGCCGCCCAGCTGCCGCGCCTGCGCGAACTGCTGGCGGCCTGGGGGCTGCCCGTGCTCGAACTGGCCGGCTACGAGGCCGACGACATCATGGGCACCCTGGCGCGGCGCAGCGACGGCGTGGTCGACCAGGCCTGGTTCTACACCGGCGACAAGGATTTCCAGCAGCTCCTGGACGCGCGCACGGGCATGCTCAAGCCCGGCCGTCGCGGCGACGAGATCACCGCGGTCACGCTCGACGACCTGCGGCGCGCGTGGAAGCTGGAGCCTGACCAGCTCATCGATTGCTTCGCCCTGGCCGGAGACGCCTCGGACAACATCCCCGGGGCGCCGGGCGTCGGCGACAAGACCGCGCTCAAGCTCATCCAGCAGTTCGCCGACCTCGAGACCCTGTACGCGCGGCTCGACCGCAGCAACCTGACGCCGCGGCTCAAGCGCGTCCTGACGGAGCACCGTGAGCAGGTGATGCTCTCGCGGCAGCTGTTCCGCATCGAGACCGACGTGCCGCTGCCGGTCGACTGGGACGACCTGCGCACCGTGTTGCCGGTCGGGCGCGAGGTGGCCGCGCTGATGGACCGGCTCGGTCTGCAACGATCGCTGCGGCACGCCGAGCGGCTGGCCAAAGGGCGCGCGCCGGCGGCGGCGGGGTCCACGCCGGTCGTTGCGTCGGCGGCAAGCGACGTGGCCGCGCCGCAGCCTCAACAGCCCCTGCTGCCGCCGCAAGCCGAACCCGTCGCCGAATCGAGCGACGATCCTGGCCCGCCGGCAGCGGTCCCGAACGCTGCTTCGTACGCGCTCCTGGCGAACGAAGCCGACCTCGTCGCCTGGCTGGAGGGCCTCGCGCTCGACGCTCCGCTCGCGGTCGACACCGAGACCGACGACCTCGTCGTGTTCCGGGCGCGCCTGGTCGGGATCAGCCTGGCGGCGCCGGGTCGCGCGGCCGCCTACGTCCCGGTGCGCTGGCGCGAGGCCGGCGAGCACGGCGAGGTCGGCGCCGCCGGCTCGCTCTTCGCCGAGGGGCGGGAACGCGACCAGCTGGCCATGGTCCAACGGGTGCTGGGGCCCGTGCTGGCCGACCCGCGCCGCCTCAAGGTGGGTCAGAACCTCAAGTTCGACATCTGGATCCTGGAACGGCACGGCCTGCCGCTTTCCGGCCCCCTGTTCGACACGATGCTCGCGAGCTACGTGCTCGACCCCGGCCGCCGCAGCCACGGCCTCGACGAGCTCGGTCGGCTCCTGCTGGGCCGCACGCTGATCGGGTACGACGACCTCTTCGCGCGCGGAGACCGCCGCCGCGACATCCTGGCGGTGCCGCTGGTGCAGCTCGCCGAGTACGCCGCCGAGGACGCCGACGTAGCCCTCGCGCTGCATGGCGTGCTGGCGCCCGAGCTGGCGCGGCAGCCGAGGCTGCAGGCCTTGTTCGCCGACCTCGAGATGCCGCTGCTGCGGGTGCTGCTGGCCATGGAAAAGGCGGGCATCAAGATCGACCGTTCGTTCCTCGGCGAGCTGGAGCAGAGCTTCGCCGCCGAGCTGGCGTCGCTCGAGGCGCGCTCGTACGCGCTGGCCGGCGGCCCGTTCAACCTCCAGAGCCCCAAGCAGCTGCAGGTCGTGCTCTTCGAGAAGCTCGGCCTCAAACCGACCAAGAAGACCTCGACCGGCTGGTCGACGGACGTGACCGTGCTCGAGCAGCTGGCCGAGGAGCACGAGCTGCCCGCCCTGGTGCTCGAGCACCGCCAGGTGGCCAAGCTGCAAGGCACCTACGTCACCTCGCTGCCGGCCCTGACCGACGCGCACGATCTGATCCACACGAGCTACAACCAGGCCGTCGCCGCGACCGGCCGCCTGTCCAGCTCCGATCCGAACCTGCAGAACATTCCGATCCGCACCGAGCTGGGCCGCAGGATCCGGCGGGCTTTTGTCCCGCGCGCGGCCGACCACGTCTTCTTGTCGGCCGACTACTCCCAGATCGAGCTGCGCCTGCTCGCGCATCTGTCGGGCGACGAGGCCCTGCGCGCGGCCTTCCGCGACGGCGCCGACGTGCACCGCCGCACCGCGGCCCTGGTCGGCGGCGTGTCCGAGGACGAGGTGAGCGGGGAGATGCGCGCCCGCGCCAAGGCCATCAACTTCGGCGTGATCTACGGCATGGGCGCCCGGGCGCTGGGCCGGCAGATCCAGGTGCCCACGGCCGAGGCGCAAGCCTTCATCGAACGCTACTTCGCCACCTATCCGGGCGTGCGCCGCTTCATCGAGGCGACCCGCGAAGAGGCCCGCCGGGATGGTTACGTGGAGACGATGCTCGGACGCCGCCGCTGGCTGCCGGAGATCATGTCCGACAACCCGCGCGTGCGCAGCTTCCAGGAACGGATCGCCGTCAACACGCCGATCCAGGGCACGGCGGCCGACCTGATCAAGCGCGCGATGCTCGCGGTCGACGCGGCGTTGCGCGCCGCCGGCAGCGCCGCGCTGCTGCTGCTGCAGGTGCACGACGAACTCGTGCTCGAGTCGCCGGTCGCCGAGGCGCCCGACGTGGCCGCGCTGGTCAAGCGCGAGATGGAAGGGGCGCTGGCGCTCGACGTGCCGCTGCTGGTCACCGTGCACGAGGGCCGCGACTGGCGCGAGGCGCACGGCTGAGCGGCGCCCGCGGCGCCGGCTTCACCAGACCGACGGCACGAAGGTCTGGTCGCTCAGCGGCGGCCGCACGTAGCCGCCTTCGTCGCGCCTCGGCGGCAGCGTCACCGCCGGCGGGGGGAGGTCCTCGTACGGGATCAGGCTGAGCAGGTGGTGGATGCAGTTCAGACGCGCCCGGCGCTTGTCGTCGGCGTCGACCACGTACCACGGCGCCTGCTTGATGTCCGTGAACTTGAACATCTCGTCCTTGGCGCGGGAGTATTCCACCCAGCGGCTGCGCGATTCGAGGTCCATCGGGCTCAGCTTCCAGATCTTGCGCGGATCGTCGAGGCGTTCCTGGAAGCGCCGTTCCTGCTCGGCGTCGCTGATCGAGAACCAGTACTTGATCAGGATGGTGCCCGCGCGCACCAGCATGCGCTCGAACTCGGGGCACGACCGCAGGAACTCCTGGTACTCCTCCTCGCTGCAGAAGCCCATGACCCGTTCCACGCCGGCCCGGTTGTACCAGCTGCGGTCGCAGAGCACCATCTCGCCGGCGGCCGGCAGGTGGGCCGCGTACCGCTGGAAGTACCATTGCGTTCGTTCGCGCTCGGTCGGCACGCCGAGGGCCATCACGCGGCACACGCGCGGGCTCAGGCGCTCGGTGATGCGTTTGATGACCCCGCCCTTGCCGGCCGCGTCGCGCCCCTCGAAGACCACGACGACCTTCAGGCCACGGTCCTTGATCCAGTGCTGCAGCTTGACCAGCTCGGCCTGCAGATCGGCCAGAGCCTCCTCGTACTCCTTGCGCGGCAGCGGGGTGATCGGTTCGCGAGCGTCGTGATCGTGGTTCTTCGCCATGGCCGGTCCTTTCCGTCGCCGACGCGGTCGTACGCCGGCGTCGTGCGATTCTAGACCCCGCCGCCCTCTGGTGCCAGCGCCGATCGCACCACCGGCCGTTGACACCGACCGCGGCGGCGGTCATGGTTGCCGCCATGAAGACTCCCGGCATGCGCGGCAAACCCCTGACGATCGCGGTGGTCGGCCCGGCGGGGTCGGGCAAGACCACGCTGTGCCGGCTCTTGACCGCACGGGGCGCCCGCCTGATCGAGGCCGATCCCGTCGGGCACGAGCTGCTGCGTCGCCCGGCCGTGGTGGCGGCGGTCGCGACCTTGTTCGGCGCCGACGTCCTCGATGCCGGCGGCGCGGTGGACCGCGCCCGGCTCGGCGACCGCGTGTTCGGCGACCCTCGCTCGAGGGCGGTGCTCGACCGCCTCGTGCACCCGGCGCTGGCGGCGCTGCTCGGCGCGCGCCTGGCCGCGGCCCGGCGCGATGAGCCGCCGCTGGTGATCCTGGAGGCGGCGGTGTACTTTGTGTTGCCGGGGCCGCCGCCGGTCGACCTCGCCGTGGCTGTCTTCGCCTCGCAGGACGTCCGCCGCGAGCGGCTCGTCGCGCGGGGGCTGGCGGCCGACGCCGCCGACCGTCGCCTCGCCGCCCAGGCCCATCTGGAGCCGACCTGGCGTCTTGCCGACCGGATCATCGACAACGACGGCTCGCCGGCCGACCTGGAATCGGCGGCCGCAGAACTGTGGCGCGACCTCGTCGCGCCGCCAGCCTGAACGAGGACAAGCGATGCGTGAGGTCATGGAAACGCTGGCCGACCTGCAGGCCCGGCTCGACGAGCTCAAGGAGGGTCTTTGACTTTCCGTCCCTGGAAGCGGACCTCGCGCGGCACGAAGACGAGCAGGCCAACCCCGAATTCTGGTCCGATCAGGAGCGCGCCGGTCTGGTGGTGCGCCGCTTGCGCCAGCTGCGGTCGTGGGTCGAGCCCGTGCGCGAGGCCGCGGCCAAGGCTGAGGAACTCGCGCTGCTGGGGCAGCTGGCCCAGGACGAGAACGACGCGGAAACCGGCCAGGAAGTGGCGCGGGGGGTCGCCGAACTGGAGACGATGATCGAGAAGCTCGATTTCCAGTACCTGCTGAACGGCCCGGAAGACGGCCGCGGCGCCATCCTGGAGATCCACCCCGGAGCCGGCGGGGTCGAATCGCAGGACTGGGCGGAGATGCTCCTGCGCATGTACACGCGGTACCTCGAGCGCCACGGCATGCGCTACACCACGCTCGACCTGCAGCCGGCCGAGGAGGCGGGCATCAAGGGCGTCTCGCTGGAGATCGACCACCCGTTCGCCTATGGCTACCTCAAGAGCGAGACCGGCGTGCATCGCCTGGTGCGCATCTCGCCCTTCGACGCGCAGAGTCGCCGGCACACCAGCTTCGCCAGCGTGTTCGTCTTCCCGCTGGTGACCGACGACGTCGAAGTGGAGGTCAACCCCGCGGACCTGCGCGTGGATACCTACCGGGCCTCGGGCGCCGGCGGGCAGCACGTCAACAAGACCGACAGCGCCGTGCGCATCACCCACGTCCCGACGGGCATCGTCGCCCAGTCGCAGCAAGAGCGCAGCCAGCATCGCAACCGCGAGATGGCCATGACCATGCTGCGCACGAAGCTCTACATGCGCGCGCTCGAGGAGAAGATGAAGGAGCGCCAGGCCGCCGAGGACGCCAAGCTGGAGATCGCCTGGGGCAGCCAGATCCGCAACTACGTCCTGCAGCCGTACACCAAGGTCAAGGACGTGCGCACCGAGCACGAGACGGGCAACGCCCAGGCGGTGCTCGACGGCGAGATCGACGACTTCATCGACGCGTACCTGAGGTTCAAGAGCGGCGAGGTCCTGCGCCACAAGAGCGGCTGACCCCGCGCGGAAGGATGGATCGACGTGGCTGAACATGACCGCGACGAGCCGACCGTCGAGGCGGCCGGCGAGGCGGCGTCCGGCACCCAGGGCCTGGCCAACATCATGGCGGGCCGGCGCGAAAAGCTCGACCTGCTGGCCGCGCGCGGCCCGGCGTATCCCTACGGCTTCGCGCGCACCCACCGCTCGCACGAGGCACGCGACCAGGCCGAGGCCCTGATCGCCGCCGGCACCAGCATCCGCTATGCCGGCCGCCTGATGGCCAAGCGCGGCATGGGCAAGACGATGTTCGCGCCCGTCGACGACGAGTGGGGCCTCCTGCAGGTCTACTTCAAGCGCGACGACCTCGGCGACGAGCCGTTCCAGGCCGCCCAGAAGCTGCTGGACATCGGCGACCTGATCGGCGTGGAAGGACCCTTGTTCCTGACCAAGACCGGCGAGCTGACCGTGCACGTCGCCTCGTTCACCCTGCTGGCCAAGGCCATCCGGCCCCTGCCCGAGAAGTACCACGACATGTCGGTGGAGCTGAAGAGCCGCCGCCGGTACCTCGACCTGGCCATGAACGTCGAGACGCGC
>CAZVWL010000137.1:0-8016 GCA_964630845.1 uncultured Fibrobacteraceae bacterium | reverse complement strand
CGTGACGAGCAAGCTCCACTGGACCGGCCGCAGGCTGGTGGTCGCCGAGGCGGTCGCGACCGCGTCGTGCGGGGTCGGCGCCTCGATCAGCGCGCCGGCCGGCAGCCGCCCGCGGCGCCAGAAGTCCCGCCCCAGCGTCGCCGCCGCGAGCAGCGCGTAGCTGTCGACCGTCGACATGATCGTCGCCAGCAGGCCCACCGTGAACAGGCCCAGCCAGAGGTCCGGCAGCGTGACGGCGGCCAGGCGCGGGAAGGCGGCCACGGGATCGGCGAGGTCGGGCAACACCGCGCGGGCGTACAGGCCGGCGGTGGTCGTCAGCAGGTCGAAGCAGAGCCAGAAACCGATCGACAGCAGGATGCCGCGCCGGGCCGTGCGCTCGTCGCGGGCGGCGTAGCAGCGCTGGTAGAAGCCGGGCTCGGTGAGCGTGGCGGCGGCGATCGCGTACCAGACCGCGATCGCCTGCCAGCCGAGGCCGCCGTGCGCGGTCAGGTGCCCGGGCGGCAGGTGGTCGCGCAGCCAGCCGAGGCCGCCGTGCACCAGGAAGCAGGCCGGGACGAGCACGAGGAAGGCCGCGAACATGAGCACGACCTGCACCCGATCGGTCGCGACCACCGCGCCCAGGCCGCCCCGGAACACGTAGCTGACCGACAGCGCCGCGCCGACCACGACACACGCCCAGAGCGGCCAGCCCGTCGCCAGCTCGATGAGCACGCCCATCATGAGCACGTAGGCGGCCGGCGCGGTCATCACGAACAGGACCACGGCGCCGACCAGGGCCGCGGGCCGGCCCCAGGCGTGTTCGAGCTGGTCGCACGGGCTCAGGGCGCGGGAGCGGCGGGCGCGGCGCGCCAGGACCAGCGCGAAGACGAGCGCGTAGAGGTAGTACGGCACGCCGAAGACGAGCCAGGTGCTGATGCCGTACGACCAGCCGTACTCCCCCACACCGAGGATGCCTCCGTACCACGTGGCCACCAGCGAGGCCACGAACGCGGGCAGGGTGAGGCGCCGGCCGGCCACGAGATAGTCCGCCTCGCCCTGGCTGGGCGAGCGCAGCAGGCGCGCGACCACGTACAGCAGGAACAGCACGTAGACGACGCCGAGCACCATGGCGTCACTCGAACGCCGCGCGCTGGCGCACGACCTCGCGGTCGACCAGCACGAGCACCGGGCCATCGCCGGCGCGGATCAACAGCGGGTCGAAGAGCACGCTGTTGCTGATCGCGGTCACGCCCTGCGGTCCGAGGTCGCCGTTGAGCAGGGGATACTCGGCGCCCTCGATCGTCACCCCGCGGCTGGCGCCGAGCAGCGGCACCAGGCTGAAGCGGGTGCCGGGGTCCAGCGACCAGCTCACGGTTTGCCCGGGAGCCAGCCGCACGCCGTCGGCATGCTCGCCGGCCAGGGCGATGCGCAGGCGACCGGCGAAGCGCTCGAGCAGCAGCGTGTTGTGCAGGGTGTGGTCGAGCCGCCCGCCCACCGCGCCGACGAGCACGGCCTCGGCCACCCCTTCGTCGGCGAGGTAGAGCAGCGCCTTCTCGCTGTCGGTCGTCTCCTGCTCGTCGACGCGCAGGAAACGCGGCCCGTCGCGGCCGCTGATCAGGCGTCCGGCGAGGTCGTCGAAGTCGCCGATCACGAGGTCCGGACGCCGCGGCAAGCGGTCGTACGGGTGGCCGGCGGCGTCGGTGCAGACGAAGAGGTCGGCGCCGGCAAGCCAGTACTCGAGCACGCCGGGCTCGGGCGGCGGGCCGTCGCACAGCACGACGGCCCGCGGGCCCTTGCGGGGGAAGATGGGGCAGGCGGCGCCGCCGCTCTCGAGGTCGTAGTAGGACATCGTTCGCCTCTGGGCGGCGGCCGAGCGACCGCGGCGCCTTCTCTGCGCTCAGAATCCGTAGGTCACGCCGCCCATCACGCTGCGCGGCGCGCCGGGAATGTACATGTTCTCACCGTAGTCCCACGCATCATGATAACCGGTCGTCTCGTAGCGCTCATCCAGAAGATTGAGCACCCGGATCGAGGCCGACATGCCGTCGAGGGCGTTCAAGCCGCTGCCGAGGTCGTAGTAGAGGGCCAGATCCAGCACCGTGGACGGGTCGATCGTGCGGGCGCGGTCGCCCGTGTTGTCCAGATGCTGGCGGCCGAGATGACGCACCCGCAAGTCGGCCGAGACCGGCCCACGCCGGCTGCTCCAGGTGGCCGACACGAGCGCCGACGGGAAGAGCGCGATCGGGTTGCCGGAATGATCCTCGACCGTGCCGTCGGGCGCCTCGAAGCGGAATCGCTCGTGCTCGTTCCAGGAACGGCTGGCGCCCACGGCGAGGCGATGGTCGGGGTGCGGCTGCCAGCGCAGGCCCAGCTCGACGCCGCGGTGCAGCGTCTTCTCGGCGTTGGTGCGCAGGGTGCCGCGTTCGTCGTCGTAGTAACCGGTCGGCACGATCTCGTCGCGGAAATCCATCCAGTAGCCGTTGGCCGTCAGGCTGAGCGCGCGGCCGCGCCAGGCCAGGCCCGCCTCCCAGTTGACCACCTTCTCGGGGCCGATCTCGGCGCCGCTCCAGCGCGTGTAGAGCGCCTCGCCGCCCGCGCCGTACACCACCTCGCCGTCGGCGAACAGCGGGCGGGCGCCGAGGTCGTCCGGCCCGGTGAACGCGCCCCAGAGGTCGCTGTCGGCCGGCTCGCGCTGCGTGACGCCCGCGTGGCCGTAGAGGCCGAGCTGCCCGCCGGCCATCGCCCACGGCGTCTGCCAGAAGAGGCCGCCCTTCGGGTTGAAGAAGTCGTGGGTGACGGTGTAGGCGTGGCGGTCGGCGCCCGTGAAGTTGCCCACCTCGTCGTGCCGGAACGCGTAGCGGCGATGCTGGAACTGCACGTCGGCCAGCAGCGTCAGGCCGGGCGTGACCTCCCAGCGCTCGTTGACGTAGACCGACCACGCCTTCTTGTCGCCCGTGTACTGGTAGTACTTCAGGCCGCCGGCGATGTCGTCCGGTCGCAACCCCAGACCGCCGCCGCCCGGCCCGGCCTGCAGGACCTCGCCCCAGTGCCGGCTGTCGAACAGGTAGCCGTCGCCGCCGACCACGAGGCGGCCGCCGGGGTGGGTCCACATCAGCGATGGCGCCCAGCCGTGCTGATTCTTGCGCACCCACTTGGTGCGGATCAGGTCCACGCGATCGTCGGGCGCGTAGCGGTCGGGAAAGGCCACGTCGAGGCTGAAGTTCTCGGCGCGGCGGCGCGCGCGGAAGTTCTCGTAGAATCCCTCGCCGGCGATGGTGTAGAGCGTCTGGCGCAGCTGCAGCGAGCCGCCGAGATCCCACTCCCAGTGCACCTGCGCCTGCGGCTGCCGGAAGTCGTCGACCGCGTGCCAGTAGGTCTCCGGATTGTGGCGGCGATCGACCGCGAGCACCGAGGCCGGCACCGGGTCCCAGGCGTGCTGGGTCAGCTCGTGGCCGGTGAATACGTTGGCCTGCACCTGGTGCGCGCGGTTGCGCCAGCGGCCCGACCAGAAGACGCCCCACTGGTCGGTCCCGGCGCGGTCGCGGTAGCCGTCGCTGCGCTGCTGGCTGACGCGCAGGCCCATCGCCAGGCCGCTGCCCAGGTCGCCCGTCTGGTAACCGAGCATGCGGCGCACCGTGCCCCAGCTGCCCACCTCGAAGGCGGCCCGGCCCCGCGGCGCCTCGCCGAGCAGCTCGGTCACCAGGTTGACCGTGCCGCCGATCGCGGCCACGCCGCCCACGCTGTTGGTCACGCCGCGCTGCACCTGCACGTCCTCGAGGCTGGCGGCGAGGTCGGGAAAGTTCACCCAGTAGACCTGGTGCTCCTCGGGATCGTTCTGCGGCACGCCGTTGATCAGCACCGCGACGCGACGCTGGTCGAAGCCGCGCACCTTCAGGTACGTGTACCCGAGGCCGCTGCCGGCGTCGCCATAGGCGAAGACGCCGGGCACATCCTGCAGCAACAGCGGCAGGTCCAGCGCGGCCTGGCGACGGCGCAGCGCGGCGCCCGTCAGGTCGGTGTGGCTCAGGTGGATGTCGGTGCCGTAACGGGAGGCCGTGACCACGACCTCGTCGCCGCGGAACACCGGCGCGGCGACGGTGTCGGCCGCAGCGATGGTGTCGGCCGACGCCGCCGGCGGCACGGTCGCGATGAACAGGCAGATCAGGCACGTCAGGCCGATCCGCAACAAGGGATGAGCGCGCGACAGGATGCTTGATCCCGCCGCCGCCGGACGCTGCTGGCGTTCGTGCATGGCGAACCTCGCATGGTCGGACGGTGGCCGGGAGCCAACAAAAAACCGGCTCCTGGTGCAGGGCCGGTGGCGGAGAAGAAGAGATCTAGCGGTCCCGTTTTCCTACGCCGGCATGACCCGGTTCAGGTGCGGAGGGTGTGATCTCAGGCTTTCCAGCCACCCCTAACGGATAAACCCAGGTTAGCCATCGCCATCCGGGCTGTCAAGCGGGGTTGCGGCTCCGGGTCGAGTCGCGCAAGTTGTCACGCATGAACGACGCACCGCACGACCTCGCCGCCCGCCCCGCACTGCCGGCCGGCGCCCTGTCCTTCGATCGCGACGCCCGCCTGCTGGCGAGCCGCGGCCACCTGCTGGCCCGGCTGCGTCCGCAGGTGCTGGCCCAGCGGTTGATCGCCGACGAGCTATGGCACCCGGTCGCCGCCTGCGACCTCGTCGTGCGCCGCGGCAACCTGCGCCTCGGCGAGTTGCTCGAGGATGGCCGCGAGGTGACGCGCGCGGTGTTGCAGGCCGGCGCGGTGTGCCGGGTGCGCGACGGCGGGCCGGCCGCTGCAGGAGGCGATGGCGGAGTTCCGGCGCCGCCTGTATATAGCGTCGCACGCATGGTGATGATGGCCCTGGGCGAGACCGAATTGTGGCTGTTGCCCGCCGGCGCCCTGGATCCCGACCGCCCCGACGGAGAGTTCGCTTCATGACCGCTGCGCATCGCCCGCGCCTGGTGCTCTGCATCCTCGACGGCATCGGCCACCGCGAGGGGGCCGACCGTGCCCACGGCAACGCCGTGATCGCCGCCCGGCCCGCCTTCTACGACAGCCTGTTCACGCGCTTTCCGCACACGACGCTCGACGCCTCGGGCCTCGCCGTGGGATTGCCCGAGGGACAGATGGGCAACAGCGAGGTGGGGCACCTGACGATCGGCGCCGGCCGCATCCTCTACCAGGAGCTGGTGCGCATCGGCAAGAGCCTCGAGGAAGGCGACTTCGCCAGGCGCGAGGCCTGGCAGCGCTTCTGCGCGCGGGGCCACGAGGGCACCGGCCGCCTGCACCTGCTCGGCCTGGTCTCGCCCGGCGGCGTGCACAGCCACACCGACCATCTCTACGGCATCGTGCGCGAGGCCAGGCAGGCCGGGTTCTCCGACATCTGCATCCACGCGATGCTCGACGGGCGCGACACCGACCCGCGCAGCGGCCTCGGTTACGTGCGCGAGCTGCAGGAGCGGCTGGCCGGGATCGGCGCCGGGCACATCGCCACGGTCATGGGCCGTTATTACGGCATGGACCGCGACAAGCGCTGGGAACGCAACGAAAAGGCCTGGAACGCCATCGTCGAGGCCGACGCGCCGCGGGCTGCCGACCCGCTCGCCGCGATCCAGGCGAGCTACGACGACGGCAAGTCGGATGAGTTCATGCTGCCGGTCGTGATCACCGGCGACCGCGTCGAGGATGGCGACAGCGTCTTCTTCTGGAACTTCCGCGCCGACCGCGCGCGCCAGCTCACCTGGGCGTTCATGGACCCCGCGTTCGTCGGCTGGGGACCCAAGCGCCGGCCCCGGGTCAATTACCTGACCATGACTCCTTACGACGAGAACCTCGCCGACGTCGCGGCCGTGTTCACCCCCGAACAGCCGCGCCATGGCCTGGCCGAGGTCTTCGCCGAGCATGGCATCCGCAACCTGCGCACCGCCGAGACCGAGAAATACGCACACGTGACCTACTTCCTGAACGGAGGCCGCGAGGAACCGTGGCCCCACGAGGTGCGCAAGCTGGTCCCCTCGCCGAAGGTCGCCACCTACGACCTGCAGCCGGAGATGGCCGCCCCCGAGGTGGCCGGCGTCGTGGCCGAGGCTTGCCGCTCGGGCGACTACGACGTGATCATCGTCAACTTCGCCAACGGCGACATGGTCGGCCATTCGGGCAAATTCGAGGCTGCGGTGGCCGCGGTGCGCACGCTCGACCGCCTGCTGGCCGAGATCATGCCACCCAGTCTGGACGCCGGCACCACCTGGCTGGTGACGGCCGACCACGGCAACTGCGACGAGATGCTCGACGCGGACGGCCGCGTGCTGACGCAGCACAGCCTGAGCAAGGTGCCCTTCATCGTGGCCAGCCGCGACCTCGAGGGCCAGACCGACCTGATCGCCCCGGCCGAGCGAGGCCTGGCCAACATCGCGCCCACGGTGCTGCACCTGCTGGGGCTCCCCCAGCCGGCCGAGATGACCGGACGATCGATCATCTAGTCAGATAACGACTTGCAAGTTCTCACGCAATTTTTACCGGTCACCCTTGGTTCCGCGGGATTCTTTGTGCTATAATGCGGCCGCGAATCCGGCCAGGGGCGGGCGGCTACAAAGGCCGACCCGGCGCCGCCCCGGTCTACATGGCAGCCAGCGTCCCGCCGAACCTCGTCTCGAACCAAGGAGTCCCCTGCTCATGAAGCTAATGACCAGCTTCCTTGCCGTCGCGCTCTGTGCCGGTCTGGCCTCGGCCCAGATCACCCCGATCGACGACATCCAGTTCTACAACCCTGAAACGGGCGCCCCGGCCAGCCCCTTTGCCGGCCAGACGGTGACCGTCCAGGGCACGGTCTACGTGATCGCCGGCACGTACAACTCCGGCACCCACTACATCCAGGACGCGACCGGCGGCATCCAGTTCTTCCAGGGCGGCACCGGCCTGGTGATCGGCGACATCGTCGAGGTCACCGGCACGGTCGGCACCTTCTCCGGCGAGATCCAGATCGCCAGCCCCAGCATCACCTGGCTGGGCAACGAAGCCGAGCCGACGCCCATCGTGCTGACCCCGGCGCAGGTCAAGAGCGACTACGAGTGGGTCGGCAACTTCGCCTCGGTCACCGGCACCGTGACCGCGAAGGGCTCGAATTGGTTCGAGCTGGGCACCGGCCTGGCCTCGGACCTGTACGTCTTCATCGACAGCGACACCGGCATCGACATCAGCGGCGTGGCGATCGGCGAGGAGTACCTGGTCAAGAGCCCGGTCGCGAACTTCAACGGCAGCGTGCAGCTGAAGCCGCGCATGCAGAGCGACCTGATCGAGAACCCGAGCGGCGACACCGTGCCGGTGATCGCGAACATCCGCGCGGTGAACTACGTGCCGCTGGCCAACCAGCCGATCACCATCCGCGCCACGATCACCGACGACGTCGGCGTGGCCAGCGCCCAGCTGTTCTACCGCGACAGCGACGCGGTGAACCCCGGCGCGTGGGAGTCCGTCGCGATGTCGCCCATCGGCGGCAACATCTTCGAGGGCGTGATCGCCGCGCCGCACCCCCAGCGGCAGGTGGACTACTACGTGCAGGCCACCGACACGGCCAACCAGACCGTGACCAACCCCGGCGCCGCCCCCGATGCCTTCTACAGCGTCGCCGTCGGCCTGACGAGCATCTACGCCGTGCAGTACGTGCACCCCGACAGCGCCAGCCAGAGCAGCCCCCTGGTGGGCATGGTGGCCAACGTCAAGGGCGTCGTGACCGCCGGCACCGGCCAGGTGGGCGCGCCCAGCCGCTTCGTGATCCAGGCCCAGCAGCCCGGCCCGCACGGCGGCTACGCCTACGGTGGCCTGTTCGTGTTCGAGGGCACCGCGACCAACGAGCTCTTCCGCGGCGACGTGGTGGAGATCGGCGGCACGATCAACGAGTACTTCGGCCTGACGCAGATCCTGCCGCACAACGGCCAGGCGATCAACCTGGTGGCCTTCGGCGCCGAGCTGCCCGAGCCGGCCCGCATCAAGACGCGTGTGCTGGCCGACTACACGACCAACGGCGGCGAGGCC
>CAZVWL010000136.1:0-8037 GCA_964630845.1 uncultured Fibrobacteraceae bacterium | reverse complement strand
GCCGACACCGGCGCCCATGCCGCCGCCGCCGGCGCCGAAGCCGGTGCCCGAACCGGCGCCGGTGCGCGACGCGGTCGTGCTGGCCGAAGAACTGGCCCCCCGCCTGCTATGCAACGGGGTCGGCGTGATGGCCACCGGCGACCAGATCCGCGCCGAGGTCGAATTGCAGGCCGCCGGCCTGGAGGCCTCGGGCGTGGCCGAAGGGTCGAACCGCAACGGCGGCGACCTGCATCTGGTGGCGGCCGCGACGCTCGACGCGGTGGAGAACCTGGTCGGCGAGCCGATGGGGCTCGAACTGGCCGAATTGCGCCGTGAACGCCTCGGCGGGGGCGACGTGATCCTGGTGGCCATCGAGATGGTCCAGGGACGGCGGTGCGAACAGCTCTACGGGGCCTGCCCGCCGGGCACCAACCTGCACCAGGCGGTCGTCTTCGCGGTGCTCGACGCGTTGAACCGCCGCCTGGAGATGATGTTGTTCCGGGCGGGAGGCCGCCACGAGCGTTAAGGAGGCTGGAACCGGCGCCAGGACCGGTCGGAACCACGAAGCGGAGCTGAAGAGCGGAGCGCCTCTGCTGCTTGTCACGACAAGTCGGCAAGATCCGTCACACGGATTGGAGGTGTCGCCATGATCGATTGGCTGCTCATTCTGCTGTCCAAGTTCGAGTGGTAAAACCCGTCCCAGGTGCCGGTTCCCCGCCTCTAATGATTTCCTTGTTGAATTCCTTGTTTCGGGCCGCACCTTGCGTTATCCTGCTTTTCTGGCTCAAGAAGGAAGCCTCGCCCGCCGATACCACCGGAGCGGTTGTCTCGGTCGAAGGAAGGCTCGGGTTTGGACAAGCAGCACAAGACGGCCGGCTGGCTGTTCGTGATCGCCTACGCGGTCTGCGTTGCGGTCGGGTACGGGTTGCTGGCCTACCTGCTTCAGTTCCGCCTCCCCGAAGGGCTCAACTGGCCCCTGCTCGGGGTGTTCCTGTTGCTGCTGATCGGCGCCGACTCCAAGCTGGGTGAATCCCAGTCGGCAGGCGGCAGGGTGATGTCTTCCAAGTGCATCGTCCTGTCGGTGATCGCCCTGTTCGGCGCTGCCCCGGCGGCCCTGCTCGAGGCTATCTCGGCCCTGGTGCGAGGCCTGTCGCAGCGAGGCGGCAGCCCGCGCAAGGCGTTCTTCAACTCCGCGATGCTGAGCGCGGCGGCCGGTTCGGCGGGCCTGCTCTACGAGGCGATGCCCTGGGCGCGCACGTTCGACGGCATGCTGTTCGTGGCGCCGCTGGCGGCGGCGATGTTCACGCACTCGCTGGTCAACCACCTGATGCTCGGCACCATCATCAGCCTCGACCAGCGGCAGTCATTCCGACGCGTCTACCGACGCAGCATCAGCTGGGTGCACCTGCGCCAGCTGCTCGACCTGCCGTTCGCCGTCATGATCATCCTGCTCTACCAGCAGGCCGGCCCCTGGACGCTCGTGCTCTTTTTGTTCCCGGTGCTCGCGCTCTACCAGAGCGACCGCCTCTACCAGCGCAACCGCGAGGCGCACATCAACAGCATCGCCGCCCTGACCACTGCGCTCGAGGCCGACGAGCCCTACACGCACGGCCACAGCTACCGCGTGGCCAAGTACGCCGTGCGCCTGGGCAAGGCGCTGGGCATGAGCGACCGCGAACTGGAGACCCTCGAGTACGGCGGCCTCTTGCACGACATCGGCAAGATCGCGATCACCAACGAGATCATCTGCAAGCCGGGCCGGTTGTCGGACAGCGAGTTCGAGGTCATCAAGTCGCACACCACGATCGGCGCCGACATCGTCGAGCAGATCAAGTTCCTGGCCGACACGACCGAACTGGTCCGCCATCACCACGAACGCCCTGACGGCCGCGGCTACCCGCACGGCCTGAAGAACGGCGAGATCTCCCTGGGCTGCGCGATCCTGAACGTCTGCGACGCGTTCGACGCCATGACCAGCGACCGCCCCTACCGCAAGGCGCTCAGCGTGGAACAGGCCATGGAGGAGCTGGTGCGCTTCCGCGGCACCCAGTTCGACGACCGCGTCGTCGAGTGCATGCTCGACCTCTACCACCAGGGCGCGTTCGAGGAACTGCGCGAGAAGCTCGACGTGGCGGTGCCCGTCGCGCCGATCGTTGTTTCGACGCTCGACACGCCGGAGCAATCGCTGGTATCTTGACCCCATGAAATACTCGGACAGCGGGGTGAACATCGACGCCGCCACCCGCGCGCTCGCGCGCGCCAAGGCGTCCGTGCGTGCGACCTGGGACTCGCGCGTCAAGAGCGACCTGGGCAGCTTCGGCGGCCTTTTCCAGCCGGCGCCTGGCGAGCCGCTGCTCGTGGCGAGCGTCGACGGCGTCGGCACCAAGGTGCTGATCGCCGCCGAGGTCGGCCGCTACGACACGGTCGGCCAGGACCTCGTCAACCACTGCGTGGACGACATCCTGGTGCAAGGCGCCGAGCCGCTCTTCTTCCTCGACTACTTCGCCACCGGCCGCCTCGACGAGGACGTGCTGCCAGCCGTGCTCGAGGGCTTCGCCCAGGCCTGCTGTGAGAACGGCTGCGCGCTGCTGGGCGGCGAGACGGCGGAGATGCCCGGCCTCTACGCGCCGGGCCATTTCGACCTCGCCGGCACCATCGTCGGCCGCGTGCTGCCCGAGCATCTGATCGACGGCTCGGCCATCCGGGTCGGCGACCGCCTCTGGGGTCTGCCCTCGACCGGCCTGCACACCAACGGCTACTCGCTGGCGCGCAAGGTGCTGCTCGAGAAGGCGGGCCTTTTGCTCGACGCCCGGCCGCCAGCCCTGGCGGGCGTGACGGTCGCCGACGCCCTGCTCGCCGTGCACCGCAGCTACCTCGGCGACGTGCGCGCGCTCTGGGCGACGTTCGGCCGGCCCGCCGTGCACGGCCTGGCCCACATCACCGGCGGCGGTTTCTACGACAACGTGCCGCGCGTGATCCCCGACGGCCTCTGCGCCGTGATCGACACCGCCGCCTGGACCGCACCGGCCCTGTTCCGCCTGATCGGCGAGCTGGGCGAGGTCGACCCCGCCGAGATGTACCGCGTCTTCAACATGGGCGTCGGGCTGGTGG
Organism: uncultured Fibrobacteraceae bacterium; assembly: GCA_964630845.1. Taxonomy (GTDB): domain Bacteria; phylum Krumholzibacteriota; class Krumholzibacteriia; order LZORAL124-64-63; family LZORAL124-64-63; genus Glo-17. Next base: position 4,947 of record CAZVWL010000136.1, on the reverse strand, counting down.
TGGCCCTGCCGGCCGGCTGCGACCCGACCGCCGCCGGCGTGGCGGCCACGTTGATCGGCGAGGTGGTGCCGGGGACGGCAAAGGTCGAGGTGCGGCTGCGCTGAACCTGGTGTCCGGGCTGTCCGCCCGGCGACGCCCCCGGGACGCGTCCGGGGCGCGGGGGCCGGACGGTCTGTTCGGCCGGCGGGCCGGCCGCTCGCTCCCTGCTACGACCCCAGCGCCGGCCGGCGGTTTTTATCCTTCATCATCACAACACGTTGACTGTGCTTGCGGCCGCCTCGCCATCTGGCCCCGATGCTGCAATCCGGTGGCTTCTACCCCTTCAGCCACTGGAGGCTCGCCATGACTCCGATCAGCATCTGGGAAGACGAACTGCGAGATTTGCCCCGTGACGGCGGCCCGGCAGCCGTCTGGGTCGTGCGCCAGGAAGGCACCGGCCGCGGCGCGCCGCTGCGTCTGCTTTGCGGCTGGACCGCCAGCGGCCAGCCGGCGCCCGTGCCGCTGGACCTCGTCCTGAAGGTCCTGACCACCGGCCAGGACTGCGAGCTGCGCGAGGAGAGCCGCAACCGCCGCCCACCCTTGAGCCAGGCGCTGCCCCTGATCGACGGCCGCGGCGCCCGCGGCGCGCTCATCGCCGCCGGCACCGACCAGGCGCCCTGGCCCCAGGCCGTACGCCTGTGGGCCGATGGGGTGGCCCGCCGCCTCGCGCCGCAGCTGGCCGACCTCGCCCCCTGGCCGGGCGTGTGGCTGACCGCCACCCCGCAGCGCGCGCCCTGGCAGCTGCAGCTCTTCGACCCGCAAGGCCTCGACGCGGCCGCGCGCCCGCGCCCGCAGCGGGGCCTGCTGTTGCCGCGCCCGACGCCCGTGCCGGGTCTGCCCGGCGCGGTGGGCCGCAGCCAGGAGATGCGGCTGCTCGCCGCGCGCCTCGACGCGGTGGCGCGCAGCGGGGTCAACGTGCTGTTGCACGGCGAGACCGGCACGGGCAAGGAGATCATCGCCCAGGCCCTGCACGTCGGCAGCGAGCGCCGCGGCAAGCCGTTCGTGGGGCTGAACTGCGCGGCGTTGCCCGAGAACCTCTTCGAGTCCGAGCTGTTCGGCCACCGCGCCGGCGCCTTCACCGGCGCCGGGCGCGACAAGCCCGGCCTCTTGGAGTCCGCCCACGGCGGCACCTTCTTCATGGACGAGATCGGCGACATGCCCTTGCCCTTGCAGATCAAGCTCCTGCGCGTGATGCAGGAGCGCCAGGTGCGCCGCGTGGGGGAGGTCGAGAGCCGTCCGGTGGACCTGCGCTTCATCGCCGCCACCCACAAGGACCTGGTCAGCGAGATCGAGGCCGGCCGCTTCCGCCTCGATCTCTACTATCGCCTGAAGGTGGTCAGCCTCGAGATCCCACCCTTGCGCCAGCGCCCGGAGGACGTGCTGCCACTGTTCGCCTGCTTCCTGCGCCGCGCCGGCCGCGACCCCGCCCGCCTGCGCGTCACCGACGCCGCCACCGCCGCCCTGCACGCCTGGCGCTGGCCCGGCAACGTGCGCGAGCTGGAGAACGAGGCCGCGCGCTTCGCCGCGCTTCACCCCACGGTCGAGTGCGTGGACCTGCCGCACCTCAGCTGGGACATCCAGGCCAGCCTCGGCCCCAGGCTCGACCCCGCCGACCTCGGCACCCTGCGCCGACTCGAGGAGGCCAGCGAACTGCTCGAACGCTACCTGATCCGCAAGGCCATCGCCGCGAGCGCCGGCCAGAAGGCCGCCGCCGCGCGCAAGCTGGGCCTCAGCCGGCAGGGTCTGTACAAGAAGATCGCTCGTTACGGCATGACCGACCTGATCAGCACCGTGGAGGCCGAGGACTGAACAGGCCTCGACACCCCCGGTTGCGGGCGCTATGTTGCGCCCCATGAACGAACCGGGATCCAACGTGTGGCGGCCCGGCGCGCACGCCATCCTGAGCGTGCTCGCCGGCGCCATGCTGACCACCGCCCTGCCGCCGCAGCAGGGCACCGGTCCGTTGGCCGTGGTGGCGGTCGCGGTGATGCTGCACGTGCTGCGCGGCACGCCGCATCCCGCGCGCCACGCCTTCTTCTTCGGCCTGGCTCACCAGGCGCCGCTGCTCGTCTGGCTCTTCTACCTCGACCCCGCCAAGAGCATCCCCACCCGCGCGCTGGTGCCGGTGCAAGCCATGGCGGCGATCCTCTTCGTGGCCGCCCACTATGCGCTGCTGGGCCTCGGGGTGCGTCTGGTGCGCCGCTGGTGGGGCCGGCGCGCCGCCTTGCCGCTCTTGCCGCTGCTCTGGTTCGGCCTCGAGCTGCTGCGCAGCGTGGGCGAGCTGGGCTTTCCCTGGTGCCTGGTGGGCGCGGCCTGGCTCGACACGCCGCTGCAGCCGCTGTACGCCGCCGCCGGCGAGGCCGGCCTCGGTGCGGGCACGGTGCTGATGGCGGCGTCGCTGGTGGTCGTGGGCGATCTCGTGCGCACGGGCGTGCGGCCGCCGGCGGCGAGCCTGGGCCTGGTGGTGGTCACGGCGCTGTTCTGGACCGGGCTGTACGTGGGCAGTCGGCCGATGCCGGCGCCGACGGCGCGGTCGGTGCGCGTGGCGGCCGTCCAGGCCAACGTCACGCAGGCCGACAAGTGGGACGACGCCAAGATCGATTCGACCCGCGTGCCCTACACCGCGCTCACGCGCGAGGCCGCCCGACGCGGCGCCGAACTGGTAGTCTGGGCCGAGACCGCGGTGCCCGCCTACCTGCGCTACGACCGTGACCTCTACGGCTGGGTGCGCGACCTGGTGCAGGCCGAGCAGGTCACCCTGCTGGCCGGCTTCCCCGACGCGCAGCTGGTGCCCGGCCGCCTCGACGACGAGGGCAACCGGCTGTACGAGCGCTACAACTCGGCCGGCCTGTTCGACCAGAGCGGCGCCCTGCTGGACACCTACGCCAAGCACCACCTGGTGCCGCTGGGCGAGGCGATCCCGTTCCAGCGCTGGCTGCCCTGGCTGGGGGAGATCGACGTCGGCCAGGCCGAGTGGATCCCCGGCCCGCCGCCCGGGCCGTTGCCCGCGCCGACGGCGGTCGGCGAGGTCTCCCTGGTGGTGCTGATCTGCTACGAGGCGATCTTCAGCGACCTGGTGCGCCAGGCCGTCCGCCGCGGGGGCGCCGTGCTGGTGAACATCACCAACGACGGCTGGTTCGGCCACGGCGCCGGGCCCGCCCAGCACGCGGCGCTCGCGCGCATCCGCGCCGTGGAGACCGGCGCGCCGCTGGTGCGCAGCGCGAACAACGGCATCAGCATGATCACCGGGCCGGACGGCCACCTGCGCGACAGCCTGCCGCTGCACCGGCGCGGCGTGGTGCTCGCGGACGTGCCGACGGCCGCGCAGCCGACCTGGTACGTGCGGCTCGGCCGCTGGCCGACCGCGGCGGTGCTCGTGGCGTGGTCGTGCTGCGCGGTGCTGCTGGTGCGTGGCCGACGCGACGAGGAGGCGGCATGATCCCGCGCGCGTACCCGTACTGCCCGCAATGCCGCGCGGCGATGGCCGAGCGCCTCGAGGGTGGCCGCGCGCGGCCGGTGTGCCCGGCGTGCGGCTTCGTGCAGTACTTGAACCCGGCGCCCGGCGCGGCGGTGATCGTGCGGCGCGGCGAGACGGTCTGCCTGGTGCAGCGCCGCTTCGCGCCGCGCGAGGGCCAGTGGACGCTGCCCACCGGCTTCCAGGAGTGGGACGAGGACATCGCCACGACCGCGGTTCGCGAGGCGCGCGAGGAGACCGGCCTCGAGGTGCGCCTGACCGGCCTGTTCGCCGCGCACACCGGCATCCTGCCGCCCGACCAGCCGGTGGTCGTCGTGTTCTACACGGCCGAGGAGGTCGGCGGCGAACTCTGCGCCGGCGACGACGCCGCCGACGTCGGTTTCTTCGCCCTGGACCGGTTGCCCGGCCCGATCGCCTTCGCGGTGCACCGCCAGGTGCTGCGCGACCTGCAGGAGGGTCGATGAACGCCCGCCTCGCGGTCCTCCTGTCGGGCAGCGGCCGCACGCTGGAGAACTTCCTGGCGTGGCGCGCCCGCGGCGACCTTGCGGTCGACATCGTGGGCGTGGTCAGCAGCCGCGGCGACGTGCGTGGCGTGTCGGTGGCGCGCGACGCCGGCCTGCCGGTGGCCGTCCTGCGCCGCCGCGATTATCTGACCGACGCCGCGCTCGACCAGGCGATCGCCGACTGGCTTGTGCCGTTGCGCCCGGAGATCATCGCCCTGGCGGGCTACCTGCGCCTGTTCGTGCGCCCCGCCTGGTTCGACGGTCCGATCGTGAACATCCACCCGGCCCTGCTGCCGCGCCACGGCGGCCGGGGCATGTACGGCGACCGCGTGCACGCGGCCGTGCTGGCAGCCGGCGACCGCGAGAGCGGCTGCACGGTGCACCACGTCGACGAGGCCTACGACCGCGGCGCGGTGATCGCCCAGCGCCGCGTGCCGGTCCTGCCTGATGATGACATCGCCACCCTTGCCGCTCGCGTGTTCGCCGCCGAATGCGAGCTGTACCCGCGCGTGCTCGCCGAACTGGCGCGCGCCCTCAAGGAGAAGCGCTCATGGAACAACTGATCCGCCAGATCCTCGTCCAGATCGGCGAGGACCCCGATCGCGAGGGCCTGCGCGATACGCCCGCGCGCGTCGCGCGCGCCTACGTCGAGACCTGCGCCGGCTACGCCATGGACCCCGACGCCATGGTGCGCAAGGCCCTGTTCACCGCCGAGGGCAAGGAGATGATCGTGGTCAACGACATCGACTTCTACAGCATGTGCGAGCACCACATGCTGCCCTTCTTCGGCAAGGCCCACGTGGCGTACATCCCCAACGACAAGATCGTCGGCCTGTCGAAGATCGCGCGGGTGGTGGAGGCCTACGCGCGTCGCCTGCAGGTCCAGGAACGCATGACCCGACAGATCGCCGAGTGCCTGATGCGCAACCT
>CAZVWL010000135.1:0-8088 GCA_964630845.1 uncultured Fibrobacteraceae bacterium | reverse complement strand
TCGCCCCCCGGGGCCGCAGGCGCGTCGGCCAGCGCCGAGTAGGCCAGCACCGGCGGCAGGCCATCGTCCGCGGCGACGGCCACGTAGCCGTTCGGCGCGAGGTCGAACAGGTACACGACCGTGCCGTCACGCGCGCTGGAGAGCGCTTCGACCATCGCGCCGGTCCGGACCGAACGTTCGAGGCGGTCGGCTTGTCGACGGGCGACGCCAAGCGCCTGGTCGGCCGTGACCGGCGCCGCGGTCAGCGATCCCGCGGTCAGCACCAGAAGAAGCGAGGCGAGCAGCAGGGCGGTCCAAGAATGGCGGCGCATCGGTCATCTCCTCGTGGGCGGTATCCGGCCGGCAAGGGACCAACCCCCCACGGCCGTCGTAATGATACACGATGTTCATCACGAATCGATCACCGATTCGAGCGTCAGACCTCACAAACCTCGTCCAGCTCCGGCACCGTGACGGTCCCCCCGCCCGCGCCCGCCTGCCGCTCCCGCAGGGTCTCGGCGAACGCCGCCGCCGAGGCCGGTTCGCCATGCACCACGTAGACCCGGCGCGGCATCGACGGCGCCGTGCCCAGCCAGCGCAGCAGCTCCCCCCGGTCCGCGTGGCTCGACAGCCCGTGGATCGTCTCGTGCCGGCACCGCACCGGCCAGTTCTCGCCGTGCAGCCGCAGCGTGCGGGCGCCGTCCTGCAGCGCGCGGCCACGGGTGCCGGCCGCCTGATAGCCCGCCAAAAGGATGAGGTTCTCGGGCCGACCCAGCCGCCGCGCCAGGTGGTGCAGGATGCGCCCGCCGGTCATCATGCCGCTGCTCGAGATGATCACCAGCGGCCCCTCGCGCGTGTTCAGCTGCTTGGATTCGTGCACCGTGCGGCACAGATGCACGTCGTCGGGGAACAGCTCGCTGCGCCCATCGGTGACGACATCGCCGTCGAGGTGCTCGTCATACAGGTGTCGCCCGTAGATGAGCGTGGCGTCGACCGCCATCGGGCTGTCGACGTAGATCGGCACGGTGGGCAGCTCGCCGCGTTGCATCAGCTCGCGCAGCACGAGCGTGACCATCTGCACCCGGCCCACCGCGAACGCCGGGATCAGCACCACGCCGCGGCGCTCGATCGTCTCCTTGAACACGCGCCGGATCTGCTCGACGACCGGCTCGCTGGTGTGTTCGCGATCGCCGTAGGTCGATTCGATGATCAGCGTGTCGCAAGCGGGCAGCGGATCGGGATCGCGGTGCAGCGGCACCCCGTAGCGGCCGACGTCCCCGCTGAACACCAGCGTGCGCTCGCCGCCGGCCTCGGGCACGCGCAGCTCGATGAACGCCGCGCCCAGGATGTGGCCCGCGTTGCCGAAACGCGCGCGGATGCCGTCGCCGAGGTCGAGCCAGCGGTCGTACGGTTGCGACTCGACGTACTTGAGCACGCGCAGCGCATCGACGCTGGTGAACAGCGGTTCGGCGGGGCGGTGCTTCGAGTAGCCCTTCTTGTTGGCCCAGGCCGCGTCTTCTTCCTGAAGGTGGGCGGCGTCCATCAGGAGCAGCTCGAGCAGCTCCGCGGTGCCCTCGGTCGTGTAGACGGGCGCCTTCAGGCCCAGCCGGACCGCGCGCGGCAGCCAGCCGGAGTGGTCGATGTGGGCGTGGGTCAGCAGGACCGTGTCGACCGCTGCGAGGTCGAACGGCGGCCGCTCCCAGTTGCGCAGACGCAGCTTCTTGAGGCCCTGGAACAGGCCGCAGTCGACGAGGATGCGGCGATCGCCCGCGCTCAGCAGGAAGCGGGAACCGGTCACGCCGCCGGCGGCGCCGGTGAAGGTCAGGTGCATGGTCGGGCTCGGCTTTCGTCATGGTGGAGCGCTGTGGGGTCGGTGCCGGGGTCATGACGCCGATCGGTGCGCCGGCGCACCGGGAACCGCGCCGCCGGCGGCCGCGTGCTCAACAGTGAGCCATGTCGCCGGGAAACGTCAACCCCGGCGAGGTCGGATATTCGCTCATGACTCCACAGCCGGATCAGCTATCTTGAGTCACGAATCGACCTCGCAACCCACGCGAAGGAACCCGCCATGGACAACCGCCGCGACAACCTGCGCCTGCTCGCGATCTTCCACTTCATCTATGCCGGCCTGGTCTTCATCGGGTCCATGGTGCCGATCCTCTGGCTCCTGGTGGCCTCGTTCTGGTGGCCCGAGCTGGCCGGCGAAGCGCGGCGCGAGCCCGGCATGATGCCCGCCCTGGCGACGGGGACCCTGGGCCTGACGTTCGTGAGCATCGGCGTGCTCGTGGCCTGGACCTGGGCCGGCGTGCTGGTCGCCGCCGGGCGCAGCTTGCTGGCGACGCGTCGCCACACGTTCTGCCTGGTGGTCGCGGCCGTGGCCTGCCTGTTCATGCCGCTGGGGACGCTGCTGGGCGTCGTGACGCTGGTGGTGCTGAATGGGCAAGAGGTCCGGGGTCTGTTCGACAGACCTCGCTGACCGCGCCGCGCCATCGATCCGACACGCGCCGACGACAACCGTACAACCCGCGAGCACGAAGCATGACCCACACCGCCCTCATCGCCCAGGAACTCTCCCTCGCCCCCCACCAGGCCGCCGCCGTCGCCACCCTGCTGGCCGAGGGCGCCACCGTCCCCTTCATCGCGCGTTACCGCAAGGAGCTGACCGGCTCCCTCGACGAGGTGCAGATCACGACGATCCGCGACCGCCTGGCCGACCTCGCCGCGCTCGACCAGCGGCGCGAGGCGATCCTCAAGTCGCTGGCCGAACGCGAGCTGTTGACCGACGAGCTGCGCGCCCGCATCCAGGCCGCCGCCACCCTGACCGCGCTCGAGGACGTGTACTTGCCGCACCGCCCCAAGCGTCGCACCCGCGCCACGATCGCCCGCGAACGCGGCCTCGAGCCGCTCGCCGACCTGCTCTGGGCCCAGGACCGCGCCACCGACCCGCAGCGCGAGGCGGCGGCTCATGTCGACCCCGCCAGGGACGTGCCCGACGTCGAGGCCGCGCTGGCCGGCGCCCGCGACATCCTGGCCGAGCGGATCAGCGAGGACGCCGAGGCGAGGCAGGAGCTGCGCGCGCTGATGCGCGAGCGCGGCACGGTGCGCAGCCAGGTGCGCAAGGGCCAACAGGAGGCGGGGCAGAAGTTCCGCGATTGGTTCGACTTCGAGGAGCCCATCGCGCGCACGGTCAGCCACCGGGTGCTGGCGCTGCGGCGGGGCGAGGCCGAGGAGATCCTCTCGGTGCGGCTGACGGTGGCCGAGGAGTCGGCGCTCGCGCTGCTGGAGCGGCGTTTCCTCAGGGGCCAGGCGCCGGCGTCGGGCCAGGTGGCCATGGCCATCGGCGACGGCTGGAAGCGTCTGCTGTCGCTCTCGCTGGAGACCGAGCTGCGCCTGGAGCTGAAGCAGGCGGCCGACACCGAGGCGATCCGCGTGTTCGCCGCCAACTTGCGCGAGCTGCTGCTCGCCGCGCCGCTGGGGCGCAAGGCCGTGCTCGCGCTGGACCCGGGCTTCCGCACCGGCTGCAAGCTGGTCGTGCTCGACCCGCAGGGCGCCCTGGTCGCGCACGACACGATCTACCCGCACACCGGTGGCGATCGCGTGCAGCAGGCGGCGGCCGTGGTCGAGCGGCTGGCGGCCCGGCACCAGGTCCAGGCCATCGCCGTGGGCAACGGCACGGCCGGGCGCGAGACCGAGGCGTGGGTGCGCGGGCTCGCGCTGCCGGCGGGCTGCGCCGTGGTGATGGTCAACGAGTCGGGCGCCTCGGTGTACTCGGCGAGCGAGGTGGCGCGCGAGGAGTTTCCCGATCACGACCTCACCGTGCGCGGGGCGGTGTCGATCGGGCGCCGGCTGCAGGATCCGCTGGCCGAGCTGGTCAAGCTGGACCCCAAGGTGATCGGCGTCGGCCAGTACCAGCACGACGTCGACCAGAAGCAGCTGCGCCAGGCCCTCGACGACACCGTGATGAGCTGCGTGAACGCCGTCGGCGTCGAGCTGAACACGGCGAGCCGGCAGCTGCTGGCGTACGTGTCGGGCCTCGGGCCGTCGCTCGCCGAGAACATCGTCAAGCACCGCGACGCGCAGGGACCGTTCCGTTCACGGCGCGAGCTGCTGAAGGTGGCGCGATTGGGGCCGAAGGCGTTCGAGCAGGCGGCCGGCTTCCTGCGCATCCGCGGCGGCGCGCATCCGCTGGACGCCAGCGCGGTGCACCCGGAGCGGTACGGGATCGTCGAGCGCATGGCCGCCGACCTGGGCGCCGAGGTGGCGGCCCTCGTCGGCAACGACCCGTTGATCGACCGCATCAAGCTCAACGGCTACGTCGACGAGGCGGTCGGCTTGCCCACGCTCGAGGACATCCGCGCCGAGCTGCGCAAGCCGGGTCGCGACCCGCGCGAGCGTTTCGAGGCCTTCCAGTTCGCCGACGTGCACAAGCTCGAGGATCTGCAGAAGGGCATGCGCCTGCCGGGCATCGTGACCAACGTGACGAACTTCGGCGCCTTCGTGGACGTGGGCGTGCACCAGGACGGCCTGGTGCACGTCAGCCAGCTGGCGAACCGTTTCGTGCGCGACCCGAACGAGGTGGTCAAGGTGCACCAGCAGGTCACGGTGACCGTGCTAGACGTGGACCTCGACCGCGGCCGCATCTCGCTGAGCCTGCGGGCCTGACGCGCCGCGCGGGCGCGGGATCAGTAGCGCTCGCGCGGCGTGTAGTGCGTGTGCAGCAACTCGTGCGCCTTGTGGCTGTTGGGCTGCCCGAAGAAATCGGCGTAGATCTTCGTGATGAACGGATTCTCGTGCGACTTGCGCATGGGCTTGCCCTCGTCCTCGGCGCAGATCGCCGCGAAGCGCGCCCGGCGCACCTCGTCGGTCGTCATCCGCGGCTGGCCGCCGCCGCCGAGGCAACCGGCAGGGCAGCCCATGACCTCGATGAAGTGGTACCCGCCCTCGCCGCGCTCGACGCGATCCATCAGCTGGCGCGCGTTGCCCAGGCCGCTGGTGGCGGCGACCTTCGCGGTGACGCCGTCGAGCCAGGCGTATTCGTCGCGGCAATCGTCGAAGGTGACCGCGATCTCGCGGATGCCGTGAATGCCCATCAGGTCCTCGACGTGCATGTTCTCGGCGGGCAGCGGACGCCCGGTGACGACCTCGTACACCGTGCGCAGGGCGGCCTCCATCACGCCGCCACTGTTGGCGAAGATGTCGGCGGCGCCGCTGGACTGGCCCAGGGGATCGTCGAACTGGCTGTCGGGCAGGTTGGCGAAATCGAGGCCGTTCTTGCGGATCATGCGGCCCAGTTCGCGCGTGGTCACCACGTAATCCACGTCGCGGCCGCCGCTGTCGGTCATCTCCGGGCGGCCGGCCTCGAACTTCTTGGCCGTGCAGGGCATGACCGACACCACCACGATGTCCTCGGGCTGCAGGCCGCGGCTCTGCGCGTAGAACGTCTTGATCACGGTGCCCATCATCTGCTGCGGCGACTTCGCGGTCGACAGGTTCGGCGTCAGGTCGGGGTAGAAGTGCTCGAGGAATTTCACCCAGCCCGGCGAGCAGCTCGTCATCATGGGCAGGGCCACCTCGGGGTCCTTGTCCACCAGCGCCCGGCGCAGCCGCTGCAGCAGCTCGGTGCCCTCCTCGAGGATGGTCAGGTCGGCGCTCCAGTTGGTGTCGAACACGGCGTCGAAGCCCATCATCTTCAGGGCGGTGACCAGCTTGCCGGTCACCAGGCTGCCCGGCGGCATGCCCTGCGTCTCGCCGATCGCGGCGCGGATCGCCGGCGCGGTCTGCACCACCACGTGCTTGTGGGGGTCGATGATCGCCTGCTCCACCGGGTGGATGTGGTCGCGCTCGAAGATGGCGTTGACCGGGCAGACGGCGGCGCACTGCCCGCAATTGACGCAGACGGCGTCGCCGAGGCCCGCGAACGCGGGCGCCACCACCGAGGCGCTGCCGCGTTCCTGCACGCCGATGGTGCCGACGGTCTGCACCGCCTCGCACACCGACACGCAGCGCCGGCAGAGGATGCACTTGCCGCTGTCGCGCACCAGCGATGGGCTGGACATGTCGATCACGCGCGGCGTGCTGAGGTCCTGCGGGAAGCGGTCGGCGTCCACGCCCAGGTGCATCGCCAGCTCCTGCAGCTCGCAGTCGGTGTTGCGGGCGCAGCTCAGGCAATCCTTGTGATGGTCCGAGAGCATCAGCTCGAAGGCGGTGTTGCGCGCGCGCATCACCCGCATCGAGTTGGTGCGGATGCGCATGCCGCTGGCGACCTTCAGTACGCAGCTCGCCAGCAGGCTGGGACGGCCCTCGATCTCCACCACGCACACGCGGCAGACGCCCTGCTGGTGCACGCCCTCGAGGTGGCACAGCGTCGGGATCTTCAGGCCCAGCTTGCGCGCGGCCTCCAGCACGGTCGTCCCGCGCGGGACCTCGACCTCCATGTGGTCGATCGTCAGCTTGACGGTGTCGCTCATCGTCTCACGCTCCACGTTCGTTCAGGCGCGCCTAGTTGCAGACCTCGCGGAAATCGCAGCGCAGGCAACGTTCGGCTTCCTTGCGGATGGCCTCGTCCCAGTTCACGCCGCGGTTGACCAGCAGGAAGCTCGTGATGCGGTCCTCGACCGAGGAGTACTCGGTCTGGACGCGCGGCCGCTCGACCGGGTCGGCGGCGGGATCGAACGCGACGTTCGGGCTGTGCACCTCGCGCCACGGGAAGTGCGTGATCTTGCCCGGATTGAGCGTCTGCTCGATGGAAACCGCCACCTCTTCGCCGTGCCCGATCGCCACCGGCAGGTCGGCGAGGCTGAGCACGTCGCCCGAGCCCCAGATCCGTGGATCGCTGGTGCGGAAGGTGTAGGGATCGATCTTCAAGGTACCGTTGCGCTGCCGCTCCAGCTCGGGCGCGAAATCGAGGTCGATCTGCTGGCTGATCGCGGTCAGCAGATGTTCGCATTCGAAGACGACCTCGCCTTCCTGGCCCCGCAGCGGCTGGGGGCGGCGCCGCCCGGACGCGTCGAAGGAACCGAGCTCCTGCAGGCGGGCACGGATGCCGCTGACGCAACCCCGGTCGTCGACGAGGATCTCGTCGATGTCGGTCAGCTCCTTGATCGTGATGCCCTCCTCGAGCAACTCCTCGATCTCCTCCGTCTCGGCGGGCATCTGGTCGATCGTGCGCCGGTAGGCGACCATGACGTCGCTGGCGCCCAGGCGCAAGGCCGAGCGCGCGCAGTCGATGGCCGTGTTGCCGCCGCCGATGACGATGACCTTGCCGCGCAGACGCTTGAGGTCGCCATGGGCCACCAGCCACAGGAAGTCGATGCCGGCCTGCACGCCGTCGGCGTCCTCGTTGGGCAGGCCGAGGGAGACGCCCTTCCAGCCGCCGATCGCCACCACGATGGCGTCGTGCTGGCGCCGCAGTTCCTTCAGCGAGATGTCGCGCCCCACCTTGCAGTCGAGGCGGTGGCCGACGCCCATGTCCAGGATGTTGCGGATCTCCTGGTCGAGCACGGCCTTCGGGTAACGGTACTCGGGGATGCCGTAACGCATCATGCCGCCGAGCTTCTTCTGCCCCTCGTAGATCATCACGCTGTGCCCGAGGCGCCGCAGGAAGTAGGCGGCGGTCAGGCCCGACGGCCCGCCGCCGATGATGCCGATGCTCTTGACCTCGTCGCCGGACCGCCGCATCGGCAGGGGCATCGGGTAGGAGCCGGCGCGGCTTCCCATCTGCGCCATGAAGCGCTTGATCTCCCGGATCGCGACCGGCGCGTCCATCGCCGCGCGGCGGCACTTGTCCTCGCAGGTGTGCGTGCACACCATGCCGCAGGCCATGGGGAACGGGTTGCGGTCGAGGTGCGCCTCGAGGGCTTCGCGGTAGCGGCCTTCACGGGCCAGGCCGACGAACGCGGGCACGTTGACCCCCGCGGGGCATGCGTTGTGGCACGGCGCGAACACGAGGTCGCCGCAGACGCCGGCGCGGCACTTCTTCTTGTGGATGTGCTCCTCGTATTCCTCGCGGAAGTTGGCGATCGTCGACAGGACCGGGTTCGGCGCGGTCTGCCCGAGGCCGCAGATCGACGTGCGGCGGATGTCCTCGCCGAGCGCGATCAGTTCCTCGAT
>CAZVWL010000134.1:0-8091 GCA_964630845.1 uncultured Fibrobacteraceae bacterium | reverse complement strand
GGCTCGATCGGCCGCCCGAACGCCGCCAGCACGTCGGCGATCAGGATCGCCGCCTGGGTCAGCCCCCCGGCGCCGGGATCGGCCTCGATCGACCCCAGCGAGTACGGCAACGCGATCACGTCGCGCGCCGGGAACGTCGTCTGGCGCCGCACGGCGGCGGCCTGGGGGTAGGTCCCTCCCACGCCGCCCGGCCCGAGGAACTCGGCCAGCCGTTGCGCACCGGAACCGGCCGCCACCAGGTCGATGCGGCGCGCGTCTGGACAGCCCCCCTGCACCAGCCAAGAACGCGCCAGGCCGAAAACGCCGTTGCCGGCCAGCCGCTCGACCGTCGGCGCGCGCTGATCGTCGAGATGAGGCGCCGCGTCGTCGGCCAGCAGTTGCAGCCCCAGGTAGCCGGCCAGGAAGAGCTGGGATGCGGGGCCGGCCTGGGCGAGGTCGTGCGCCAGATCGTCCCCGCTGAAGAAGGCCTTCTTGCCTCCGGAGTCGAGCCAGTTGCGCAGCCGCTGGACGTCGGGCGACGGGTCGCCCTGGGTGCCATCGGACAGGGTATGGCGGGTCGCGCGCCCGCTGTCGTGCAACAGGATGCCGTAACCGACGAGCTGGGCGCCGGTCGAGCGGCCGCCCAGGCCGTTGCCGACACCGGCGATCGCGGCGCGCGTGCGGTAGAGGTCGTAGTCCACGCCCCGCGTCAGGCCGAGCGGCGCCAGGAGGCGGTCCCATGGCTCGTGGCCGTCGGATGGCAACCGGTCGTCGCCCCAGACCAGGACGGCCGGCTGCGTGCCGTCCTCATCGATCACCGTGGGCAACGCGCGCATGGTCGCCAGCGCCGGGTACGGCGAGGTCGGCGAGACATCGGACCAGCCGGTGGTGTCGGCCGGCCAGGTGACCAGGCCGGGGCCCCGCCCGCGCAGGGTGCGGACCTCGAAGAAATAGTGCAGCACGTCGCCGGGAAAGATCAGCCCGGTGTCGGGCAGGTCGAAAGCCCAGCGATCCGGCACCGCGGCCCCGGTCTCCGTGCGGCAGGTATCGCCGACGGCCACGAGGTCGATGAAGCCGTGCTCGTCCGGCGGCACGATCCGCGCCGGGTCGAAGAACGGGTTGGTCCGCAAGCGCACCACCAGTCGCGGCGGTTCGGCCAGTTGCTCCTGGGGGTTCAGGACGTGCACCCCGACGACGATCGAATCGCCGCCGACGGTGTGCGGCCGACCCGGCACCAGACGGCTGGCGGCCATGTCGAAACGGCAGCTGTTGAGCGCCGGCGTGCGCGGGTCCAGCACGCCGCTCTCGGGGAAGGTGTCCTGCGGCAGGTGGCGTTCGTCGACCACGATGCGTGGCCCGGTGACGGCGATCGCCTTGATGGCCACGTTGTCGAAGTAAGGCGCCGGGGTGGCGTCGTGGCCGGGCAGGCCCAGCACGGCGCCGTAATCCAGCACCTGCAGCTCGATCTGCACCCACTGGCGATCCGGCACGAGCAGGTCGCCGATCAGCTCGTGATGCCGCCGGTAGGCCGGGCCGCCGGCGAACACCTCGTCGCGCTGGCGCCACGAGGCCACGGCCAGCTTGCCGGGGTCGGCGTTGGCCGTCGAACGGACGCGCCAGCGGTAGACGATGCCCGGCGAACCGCTGCGCAAGGTCTCATGAACGTAGGCGTCGAATTCGAGCAGGAGGTCGTGGGCGCCGGCGGGCCAGGCCAGCGGGGGCGAGACCACGCCGTTGGAGAGTCGGCCTTCGGGACCCAGCAGCCCGCCGTTGCTGTTGACCACGAAGCCGCCGGGACCGTAGCACCAGCTCAGGCAAGGCGAGCCGCCGGTACCCGGCACCACGAGACCGTCGTCGATAAACGCGACCTGCACCGACGGGTTCTCACGGCAGGGGTCCAGGTCCTGCAACCCGGCCAGCAGCTGGGCGAAATCGCCGGCGCCGTCGTAGAAGCGGGGAACCCAGGTCGGTTCGGATCCCGGCTCGAAGTCGTCGAAGCTCACCGTCGAACCGTCGATCTGGACCTCGACGTCGTCGATCTGGCAGGCGCCGCTGGTCGGGTACAAGCCGTCCTCATCGGACCAGGTCTCGTCGGAGAAGAAGAAGAACCGCAGCCGGATCTCGTCGCCGCCGTCGCCGGCCAGGTCTTGAGGCTCGAGCACGGTCGCCACGTCGACCGGGCGGTCGATGCGCCAGCCGGTCCAGGAACGCAGCGTCTGCCAGAGGCCGCCGCGATGCACCTGCAGGTGGAGGAAATCGTAGCCCGGTTCGGTGTCGTGGTTCAGCCGGGCCAGCACCCGGACCGTGACCGGTTCGGCGGGGTCGTCCAGCTGGTGGGACCAGCCGAGGTGCTGGCGCCAGTCGTTGCCGTAACCCACCGCGCCGTTGTCGAACTCGGTGCCGCACCACATGGCGTGGTTGCCGGGGCCGTGGCCGCCGAGCGCGTCGGCGTGGTAGGTGGAGATCGACCAGAAGGTGTCGGCGGGGCTGGTGTGGTCGATGGAGGTCCAGCCGTGCCAATCGGGCTGGCCCAGGTCGTTCTCGAAGCGGCCGTCGAGGCGGCCCGGACCGCCGAGCAGGACGACCGTGTCGCCGCGGGCGGCCGCCGGCTGGCTGATCGCGGCGAGGTCGGCAGGTTGCGTGAGCACCCGCGGCGGCTGCTTGCGCGCCAGCGGGCGGGCCGCGGCCGGATCCGGCGGCGCCAGCAGGACGAGCACGGCCACAAGGCCGAGGAGCGTGAACGGGGCAGACCACGTCGCGGTCCGGGGACGATGGTGCAGGCGCATGGTGACCTCGGCCGGAGCAGCAAGAACAGTGACGGTTCGCACCCTCGATTGTACCGCATCGGCGGGATCCGGGTCAATCCGGTCCGGATCGGCCGGATATCGGGCGGCGGGCAGATCGGGCGCCGAGAGCCGGCGTTCAGGCGACGGCCGACGCGGCCGGCACCAGCGGCAGGGTGCGGCGCGGCAACGTGCCGGCGGCCAGGAGGTCGTCGACGTGCTCGCCGAGGGTGCGGAAACGACCACGCCGCAACAGGTCGGCGAGCTTGCCGGGAATCGTGTTCAGGTTGGCCTGGCTACGCCAGC
The DNA here is from genome assembly GCA_964630845.1 of uncultured Fibrobacteraceae bacterium. Lineage (GTDB taxonomy): Bacteria > Krumholzibacteriota > Krumholzibacteriia > LZORAL124-64-63 > LZORAL124-64-63 > Glo-17. The sequence goes on along the minus strand of CAZVWL010000134.1, from coordinate 5,023 downwards.
GCAGCAGGCGGCTCTGGCCGGTGTCGGGTCGATGGTCGTCCATCTCCCACGGGTGCAGGTACACGACGCAGGGCTGGCCCTGTCGACGCGCCGCCGCGCGCAGCAGGTGGTAGGTCCAGCCCGGCAGCAGGCGCATGTAGCCACCGCCGCTGAACGGCAGGTTCAAGCCGGCGACCCGCCAGGTGGGCATGGGCACGACCACGAATGGCGCCTGCTCGGTCGCCGCCCGGTTCGAGACCCCGCCGTCCGGTCGCTCCAGGATGAACGGCCGGCGCGGCGAATCCGGCTGGCCGTAGCGGGGATGCCGCACCGGGAAAAGAGAACAGTCGTACACGAAGCCGCGGTCGCGCAGCAATTCCAGGTAGCCGTGCACCGGCGGGGTGATCGTGAAGCTGGGCGCGCGGTAGCCGAGCGGGCGCACGCCGCAACGATCGAGGGCCGCGAGCGCGCGGTCGACGTCGGCGAGGAACGCCTCGGGTTCCAGTTCGAAGACGACCGGATGGGCGAACGAATGGCAGCCAACCTCGTGGCCGGCCGCGGCGATGCGTCGCACGAGGTCGGGCTGGCGCTCGGCGGTCCAGCCGAGCACGAAGAACGTCGCGCGCACCGCGTGGGTGTCGAGCAGGCGCAGCAAGCGCTCGGTGTTGGCCACGACGCGCTGGTCCTGCGACGCCCAGCGGTCAGGCGGCACCTGGCCGAGGTAGTTGTGCCCGTGGAACCACTCCTCGACATCGATGGTCAGGATGTCCGGGACCGACGTGGTGCTCATCGCTGTCCTCTGGCCTGGCGGTCCGGAACCGCCACGCAGGCGTATTGCAGGTAACGCATCTCGGCGAGGCGGCCGAGGCAGAGCAGGTTGCAGAGGCGATACCGCCAGGATCGCGTCGGGTTAATGCCCACCTGCCGGACGATCTCGAACCCGGCGCGCGCGAACAGGCCGCGCATGCTCGCGCGCGTGTAGAAGCGCAGGTGGGTGCGGTCGCGAATGCCCTCGTCATGGTATTCCCAGTCGCCGCGCACGGCGAGGTCCCAGACGTTGTGGAAGTGGCGCACGTTGGGGATGCTGGCGATCAGGCAGCCGCCCGGCGCGAGCACGCGGTGCAGGCCACGCAGCAGCTCTTCCGGCGCGGCGAGGTGCTCGAGCACGTCGTTCATCACGACGCAATCGAAACGGCCGGAGGGCAGCTCATCGAGGCGCTGCTCGGCCGGACCGGCGAGCACGTGGTCGAGGTGCGCGGCGGCGCGGCGGGCGCTGTCGGCATCCATCTCGAGGCCCCAGATCTCCAGGGCGACGTCCAGGGCCTGGCGCTCGGCGCGCAGGCCGGCGGCGAAGGCGCCGTCGCCGCAGCCGATCTCCAACAGCGTGCGCGCCTCCGCCGGGACGAAGGCGCGCATCTGCGGTCGCGGATGGCTGCGGTAGCCGGGCGCGTTCACGACACCTCGCTGCGGGGCGCCGACGGCCTCAGCCGATCACCGCGTAGCGGTGAGGATCGTCGGACATGTCGACCAGGACGGTGCGCTGCGTGAAGCGCGTCCGATGGTGCGCGCCCTTCGGCACGTGATAGTGATCGCCGGGCTGGTAGAGGTTCGTACGGCCTTCGATCTCCAGGACCATCTCGCCTGAGATGATGGTGCCGCGCTGGGCGCAATGGGCGTGGTCGGGGAACGAGACACCTTCTTCGAACACGAAGAACACGACCTGCTTCTCGTCGTTGCCGAGGGCGAAGCCGGTGACGCCGTCGATGGGGATCTCGACCCTGGGCAAGGTGAGGATCTCGGCGGGCAGAAGTCCGGCGAATTGCTCGGTCCGTGTCGATGCCATGGACGCCCTCCTTCACATGTCGGTTGATGGCGGGGCCCGACGGGCGGGCCCACTGAGGTCATACTAGTCGAGGTCGGGTACGGATTGCAACCGCGCCGGCTCGGCCGGGTTCCTGGAGACCGCGGCGTTCAGCCCGCAAGGCTGAATTCCGCCAGGACCGGGAAGTGGTCCGACGGCGGCGCGCCGCTGCCGGCGAGCAGGCCGTCGAAGTCGATCCGCGAGACCTCGCGAATGGCCAGTTGCGGCCGGAAGAACACGTAGTCGATGCGCCGGTGGCCGAGCAGGAGGTTGCCGAGGCGGTCGCGCAGGTCCAGACCGCGGAACGTCGCGCCGTGGCGATCATCGCGACGACCGGCCTCGCTCCAGGCGTCGAAGAGGGCCGCCCGGTCGTGGGTCTCGCGCCCCAGGGCGCGGATCTCCGGGGCCTGCGCCACGGCGTTGAAGTCGCCGGTCAAGAAGACGGGGATGTCCTGGCCCATCTCGGCGACCTTGCGGGCCACGAATTCCTGGATGAGCCGGGCGCCGTGGCGGCGGTGTCCGGGCATGAAGGCCTCGAGGTGCGTGGTTCCGAACAGGAACGGACGCCCGCTGGGGCGATGCTCGAAGAGCGACCACAAGGCAACGCGCGGCCGCGAGGCGAGCGCGAAGCGGCTGGCCGGCTGCGTCGGCTGCGGGGAGAGCCAAAACGCCTCGTCGGCGCTCGGCAGGCGGCGCACCGTGTCGCGCCGGTAGAAGATCGCGCTGTACCAGTTGTCGGCGCTGTGCGATCGCTGCGGGCCGAGGTTGCCCACGCCGGTGAACTCCCAGCCTGGCAGGCGGTCGCGCAGGTCATGCAGCTGCTGGAGGTTCGCCTCCTGGGTGCCGACCACGTCGGGCCGCAAGGCCTCGAACACGGCCACGATGCCGTCGCGGCGCTCGTCCCAGGGGAATCGCTTCTGCTTCTTGCCTGCCGACAGCAGGTTGAACGTCATCACGCGCAGGTTGTTCGGGGTCAACGGTCGCTCCGTGTTGCCTGGGGCCCGGTGCCGCACGGCAGCGACAGGTGGGCGGGATGGGCGGTTCGTGGTTGATCGTCGTCGTTGCAATACCCGATGGGTACGCGTCGGTTCCAGGTTTGTTGCAAGAGGGATACCCGTTTGGCCTGCGCGACACCCATTTGATCCCTGAAGATCGGTCCCGAAAGTGAACAACGCAAGTCGAGATTTGCCGGGATCATCACGACCGGCCTAGAACAAGGCCAGCTGCGGGGCCTGCGGCGGCAGGTCCAGCGCGGCCAGAACCGCGGGAATCCAGCCACCGCGGTCGGTGGTCGACAGGCGCAGGCAATCAAGCCCGTAAGCGGCCAGCAGCTGGTCGATGATGCGGTCGATCGCGACCTGGAACCCCGCCGAAACGTCGCGCGTGCCGTCGAAGCTGGGCGGGGCGATGACCGGCACCTTCACCAGCAGGCGGTACGTGCCCATCCACCAGCGCACGAGGTCCTCGAGCGGCCCCTGGCGGCCGGCCGCGTTGACCAGGTAGGCATAGTTGTCAAGCACGGCCCGGTCGCAGACGATAGCATCGTAGGCCGGTTCGAGCGCGATCTCCTCGGCGATCTGGGTATGCAGGATCCAGAGCTGGGCGTCCCGGGTGGTGTCGCGGTTGATCGGCAGCGGGCAGCGGCGGGCGACCTCCTTGACGAGGTCGACGCTCAGGTCCTGGCGCTTGAGGCTGGCGGCGAGCTCGTAGCAGAGCGTGGTCTTGCCGACGCCGTGCGAGCCCAGGAATGCGATCTTCATGACCCGCAGGGTAACGCCGCGATGGCGGCAAGTCCAGCGGGCGATCGGCGCGGAGAGCCGCGCGGTCGGGAGCGGCGATGCTCGATGACCGGCCACACCTCGCCTGGGGCGCCATGAAGCTGGGGCCGCGGCCGAGCACGCTGCTGATCGCCGGCGCGGTGCTCGGCGCCGCGGGGCCGCTGCTGAACCGCCTCGACCTCGCCCACCTCGCCTGGCCGGCGTGGGCGTTCAGCCTGGTCTTGATCGGCACGAGCCTGTTGCTCAGCGGGCTGCGCCCCTGGCTCACATGGGTCGCCCTCGTGCCGGCGGGATTCTTCCTCGCCCAGGGCGCCTGCCTCGGCCTGGCCGCCTCCGGCTATGCCCCGGCGGCCCGCGCCTACGAGCTGCTGGCCCTGCCCAAGCTGCTGGCCCTGGCGCTGCTGGCCCTGACCGCGGTGCGCCAGCTGGAGACCTGGCGGCGTCGGTGGTTGCTGGCGGCCGCGCTCCTGGCCGCGGCCAAGCCGCTGCTGCGCATGGTCGTGACCGCGCCGGCGTTCCTGTTCGTGGTGCTCGATCCGCTGCTGGCCGTGGTGCTCGCCGTGGCGCTGGTGATCACGGCGCGCGGACTGCGGCGGCTGGAGACGGCCTGGGCGGTGCGCCGCTACGCCGAATCGCACGCCAGCCTCGAGGATTTCAACGCGCCGCCGCTGCCGCCGGTGCGCGGGTCGGGCGGCCCTGGCTGATCACGGTCCGGACGCCTATCCTGAATGCAAGATGGCAGGCGTCCAGCCACCGACGCGACCTGCCGCTGCCCTGGGAGCAAGGCGGCATGAACGTTCCGCGTCTTTTTGGCGTCGCGCTGGCAGGCCTGCTCGTGGCCTTGACGGCCCGGACCGCCTCCCCTGCAACGACCTGGGACCTCGCCCTGACCGACCCGGCCCGACCCGGCCGGCTGGTGACCGCGCTCCTGGTCGGCCCGGCGCCCGCAAACGGCCAGCCCGCGGGGCCTGCGCCCATCGTCGTCTTCGGCCACGCCACGTTGACCGAGGTCCACCACTACCGCTACCTCGCCGATGTCCTGGCCGGCGCCGGCTGGCTGGTCGCCCTGCCCACGACCGAAGCCGGGCTGCCCGGAGACCAGGGAGCCTTCGCGGCGGACATGCTGCTCTTGGCGCGCGCGTTGCGCGACGGCGATCCCGCGTTGCCGCCCGCCCTGCCGCCGGCCGACGACGGCCCGTTCGCGCTGGCCGGCCACAGCCTCGGCGGCGGCGCCGCGGTGATCGCCGCGGCGAACGCGACGCGGGGCGAGGTGGGGGCGCTCGCGCTGCTGGCGCCCCAGGATCGGCCCCGGCCATCGATGATCGGCCGGGCGGCGCTGGTCGAGGCGGCGACGTTGGTCGTGGCCGGCGAGCTGGATTGCACGACCCCGCCCGCGATCCACCAG
>CAZVWL010000133.1:0-8175 GCA_964630845.1 uncultured Fibrobacteraceae bacterium | reverse complement strand
GACGCGATCATCGCCACCGGCCGCAGCGACTTCCCCAACCAGATCAACAACGTGCTCGGCTTCCCGTTCATCTTCCGCGGCGCCCTCGACGTGCGCGCCACGACGATCAACGACGAGATGAAGATCGCCGCCGCCCACGCCCTGGCCGACCTCGCCCGCCGGCCGGCGACCGAGGAGGTGGCCCGCGCCTACGGCGGCCAGGAGTTCACCTTCGGGCCCGACTACATCATCCCCAAGCCGTTCGACACGCGCGTGCTGGCCGCCGAGTCGATCGCCGTGGCCAAGGCCGCGTGCGACAGCGGCGTCGCGCTCGAGCCGATCACCGACTGGGAGGCCTACCGCGCGCGCCTCGAGGGCATGATCCACAAGAGCTGGGAGGTCATGACCCGCATCCGCGAGGCGGCCCGCGCCACGCCGCGCCGCATCGTGTTCGCCGAGGGCGAGCGCGAGCGCGTGCTCGAGGCCTGCCGCATCCTGACCGACGAGGGCCTTTGCCGACCGATCCTGCTCGGCAACGTGGAAGAGATCGCCGACAACGCCCGTCGCATCGGCCTGAACCTCGACCGGCTGGAGATCAAGGACCCCGCCCGCTGCCCCGAGAACGAGCAGATGGCGCAGATCATGCACCGCGAGCGCGCGCGCAAGGGCTGCGACCTCACCAAGGCCCGCCGCCTGGTCGTCCGCCCCATCCACCACGGCGTCATGATGCTGCGCACGGGCCACGCCGACGGCATGGTGTGCGGCGCCACGCGCAGCTACGTGGACACGATCCGCATCGTGCTGCCTCTGGCCGAGATGCAACCCGGCCTGCGGCGCGTCGTGGGCATGCACGTGGTGCTGGCCGAGGGCAAGGTCTTCATCTTCGCCGACACCACGGTGACCATCAACCCCGACACGCGCGAGCTGGCCGACATCGCCCTGACCGCGGCCCAGGTGGCCCGCCACTTCGGCCTCGAGCCGGTGGTGGCGATGCTCTCCTACTCGAACTTCGGCGACAACGACCGTCCCGAGACCCGCAAGGTGCGCGAGGCGGTCAAGCTGCTGAACCGCGAGTACCCCCAGCTGCGGGTCGACGGCGAGATGCACGCCGACGTGGCGGTGCGCGGCCCGGACAACCTCAAGTCCGTGCCTGATTGCCGGGTGCGGGGCGAGGCCAACGTGCTGGTGTTCCCGGACCTGCAGAGCGCCAACACGGCGTACAAGCTGGTGGGCAACATCGGCCAGCGCGAGGTGATCGGGCCGCTGCTCTACGGCCTCAAGCAGCCGATCAACATCGTGTCGGTGCGGTCGTCCGTGTCGGAGATCGTCAACATGGCGGCGTTGTCGGCCTACGAGGTCGGCAGGCCGTAACGGACGCGAGGGCCGCCGGTCGGAGACGGAGACGGATCCGGCCGGCGGCCACGATCACGCGGCCGCTTGCAACCGCTCCACCCGCCGCGCGAAGAGCACCGCGATCAAGGGCATCGACGCGCCGAGCGTCATGTAGGCGAAACCGGCAAACACCGCCAGGCGCAGCGGCATGAGCGCCGCCCACAGGATCGACACCCCGCACGTCGCGCAGAAGACCGCGAAGGTCACGATCTCCTCGCGCGTGCGCTCCCGCTCCACCACGTCGAGCCGCAGCGTGGGCGCCAGGCGCAGGGCGCGCGCGTAGAGCAGCGTGACCATGCCCGCCTGCGCGAGGCCGCCGATCCCGTACACGATGAACAGGTCGCGAAGCTGGTCGATCGATTCCAACGTGAACGCCGACGGCAGCCAGTGCCCGCTGATCCAGGCGAAGAACGCCGACATGACCATCTTCAGCGGGTACACGTAGACCAGCATCACGAAGACCAGGACGAGGGAGAGGAACGTCGAGACCGCGTCGTCGAGGCCATAGCGGCGGCTCCATTTGCGGTGGCTGACCCAGAACGAGGCGATGGCCGCGAAGCTCGCCGCGAAGGCCGGCACGCCCTTGAGGGCCTCGATCAGCGCCTCGTAGCTGCGCGGGATGCCGTCGCCGCTGATCACCAGCAGCGTGACGGCGAACGCGAACGCGGCGTCGCAGAAGGTCTCCAGCCGTGTCATGGCCTGACCGCGCAGGCGCACGCCCTGGCTGGAAGGCAAGCCTGCGAGCGTCTGTTCGGTCCACTTCGGCATGTCCGTTGCTCCTCGGGCGAAGGGGGCGCCGACATTATTCCAGGAGTAAGCCGATCCTGCAATTATCGCTTTGTATCGGCGCCGATCCATGGCAAGATGCTGACATACAACGATCTGCGGCGAAAGGTCACGCCCCATGCGCGCCTCGTCCGCTGCCACGCGCCAGCTCGACCCCTACCGCGCCGGCCTCGAGCTCGGCACGGCGTTGCGGGACCTTACGCCAGAGGTCGTCTTCCTCTTCTCCTCGATCCACTACGGCGGCAGCCCCGAGCTTCTGGAAGGCCTGCACGACGGCCTGGCCGGCGAGGCCGTGGTGGTCGGCGCCACCGGCGACGGCTTCTACGAGGCGAGCGCCGTGGGCGAGGTGGGCGCGTCCGCGCTCGGCTTGCACTCGGGCGGTCGCGTGCGCTGGCACCTGGCCACCACCACCGGCGTGTCCGTCGACGCCGCCGGCTCGCTGCAGCGCTGCGTCGACGACCTGCTGAGCGCGGCGGACGGCCAGCCGCTGGCGCTGGCCGTGCTCTTCGCCGACTTCCGCGCCGACGCCGCCACGCTCGTCGACGTGCTCACCACGCGCCTGGTCGCCCCCGCGGTCGGCGGCCTCGCCGGCGACGCCTATCGCATGGAACGCTGCCACGTCTACGCCGGCCGCCAAGTGCTCGAGGACGGGCTCGCGGTCCTGGGCGCCAGCGGCGACCTGCGGTTCTCGATCCACGTCGCGGGCGACCTGGTTCCGGTCGGCCAGCCCGGCACCGTGACCGCCGCCGACGGCACGGTCATGCAGGCCATCAACGGCTTGTCGGCCATGCAGTTCATCAACGACCGCGCCGGCAAGCCGCTCTCGGCGGCCGACCTCGGCATCAGCGCCTTCCGCATCGGCCGGCAGGACGACCCGCGGCAAACCGCGCTGCGCACCATCCGCGCGACCGACCCCGCCACCGGCAGCGTGACCCTCTTCGGCGCGGTCCAGACCGGCGCGCAGGTCCAGTTCTGCCGTGCGTCGCCGGAATACATCGTCGAGGACGTGCGCTCGCTCTGCGCCGGCATGGACCTCGAGGGTGGCGACCCCGCCGCCGGCATGGTGATCAGTTGCGCGGGGCGCAAACACGTGCTCGGCAGCCGCGACGACGACCACGAGGTGGGCGCCGTGCGGCAGGGATTCGGTCGTCGCTTCCCGCTCGCGGGTTTCCCGTCCTTCGGCGAGATCGGGCCGCGAAGGCACGAAGATGGGTATACCCGGACGTTGTTCCACAACATGACGTACATCCTGTTGATCTTCGAGCGCTGACCAACGACGGAGGTGTCGACCATGCCCGCGCGCCTGCTCACGACGCTCGTGCCGCCACCGCCGGGTTTCGCGCCCACGTCGCTGGCGAAGCGGGAGTTGCTGGACGGCACGGTCGTCCTGTTGCTGGCCGATGCCGACGAGCTGTTCGGACCCTGGCCCGACGCGGCCTCGCGCCTGCGCGGCGTGCTCGTGACGCCCGGCGACACCGACGCCATGGACCGTCTGGGCGCCACGCTCTGGCACCTGCGGGCCCGAGTCGGCGCACTGCCGATGATGGCGGAGATCCTGGCGGTGCTGGCGACCCTGGTCGGCGACGTTTGCGACGCCACCGAGGAGGCGCGGCGCCGTCACGTCGAGCTCGAACGCGTCCGAGAAGAACTGTCGGCCACGCGGCGGGACTACAACCAGTCCCTTGCGCACCTGGGCGAGTCCGAGGAACGTTTCCGCGCCCTGGTCGAGACCTCGCGCGACTGGTTCTGGTCCACCGACACCACCGGCCGCTACACGTACAGCAGTCCGCGCGTGCGCGACCTGCTCGGCTACGAACCGGGCGAGATGATCGGCCGGGACTTCTTTGCGCTGATGCCGCCGGACGAGGTCGTCCAGGTGGAACCGCCTTACCGTCGGGCCGTCGAGGCCCGGCGCCCCATCGTCAACCTCGCCAACGTCAATCGGCATCGCGACGGACGGCTGGTGACGCTCGAGACCAGCGCCGTGCCCGTCATCGACGCCCTGGGCGTCTGGCACGGCTACCGCGGCATCGACCGCGACATCACCGAACGCCGGCTGGCCGAGGAGCAGCGCCTGCAACTGGAGCGGCGCAGCCAGCACTCGCAGAAGCTCGAGAGCCTGGGCGTGCTGGCCGGCGGCATCGCCCACGACTTCAACAACCTGCTGGTCGCCGTCCTGGGCAACGCCGAACTGGCGCTGATGGACATGCCCGCCGGCGCGGCCGGCCGCGAGGCGGTGCTCGACATCCGACGCGCCGCCCTGCGCGCCTCCGACCTCACCAACCAGCTGCTGGCCTACTCGGGCAAGGGGCGCTTCGTGGTCGAACCGGTCGACCTCAACGCGCTGGTGCGGGACATGGGCCGCCTGCTCTCCGTGTCGATCAGCAAACGCGCCGCGCTGCAGTACGACCTCGCCGAGAACCTGCCGGCCGTCGAGGCCGACGCCGCGCAGATCCGCCAGGTGGTCATGAACCTGGTGACCAACGCCTCGGAGGCGATCGAGAGCGCCCACCATGACGGCAGCATCACCATGCGCACGCGGCTGCTCAAGGCCGACCGCGACCTGCTGCGGGGCACCGATCTCGGCGACCAGTTGCCGGCCGGAACCTACATCGCCCTGGAGATCGCCGACGACGGCTGCGGCATGACCGAGGACGTCCGGCAACGGCTCTTCGACCCCTTCTTTACGACCAAGTTCCAGGGCCGCGGGCTCGGCATGGCCGCCGTGCAGGGCATCGTGCGCGGCCACCGCGGTACGCTGACGATCGACACGGCACCGGATCGGGGGACGGCGATCACGGTGCTGTTGCCGGCCGCGTCGGCGATCGCGACCGAGCACGCCGACGAACCGTTCGCCACGCCGACCACGTGGCGGGGTCGTGGCACGGCGCTGGTGGTCGACGACGACGAGAACGTGCTGCAGTTCACCCGACGCGTGCTCGAACGCCAGGGCTTCACGGTCCTGACCGCGCCGAACGGCGCCGAGGCCCTCGACCTCTTCGCCGGCCACCGCGACACGGTCGTCCTGGTGGTGCTCGACCTCACCATGCCCGTCATGGACGGCGAGGAGACCTTCCTCGCGCTGCAGCGCCTGCGGCCAGGCTTGCCCGTGGTGCTCGCCAGCGGCTACAACGAGCAGGACGCCACCAGCCGCTTCGCCGGCCAGGGCCTGGCGGGCTTCGTCAAGAAGCCGTACCGGATCGACGAGCTCGTCGCCGCGGTCAAGACCGCGATCGAGGGCCGCTGACCGGCGCGGTCATGCCCGCAGCGGTTGCCTGCGTCCATAGGTCAAGGACCGCCACAACCACTCGGCCGGCCCGAAGCGGTACCGCGCCAGCCACCAGGCGCTCAGCGGCACCTGCGCGGCGTAGAGCAAGATCGCCAGGAGCAGCCCCAGCGCCGGCCCCACCTGGCCGAAGAGTCCGAAGCCGTAACCGTAAGCCAGCGTGGTCATCACCAGCGAGTGCGTCAGGTAGTTCGACAGCGCCATGCGCCCGACCGGCGCCAGCCGCCCCAGCACGCCCTGGGCGCGGCCCGTGCGCGCCGAGGTCAGCGCCAGCGCCACCCAGCTGAGCGCGAGCAGCACGCTGCCGACGGTCAGGGCGCCGATCTGGAAGAACATCTGCCAGGTGAAGACCTCCGTGCCCATCCGGTTTTGCTCGAACCCGGTTGCGGCCACGTAGAAGTTCAGCAGCAGCCCCAGCGGTAGCGCGACCTGCAGCAGGCGACGGCAACGCGCCCGGTTCTCCTCGCTGGCCAGCGCCTCGGGCGCGAACCAGCCGCGCTTGCCCGCGCGCAGCCCCAGCAGGAACATGGCCAGCACCGACGGCAGCATGTACGGGCCGATCTTCTTGAGGATGCCCGTAAAATCGGCCCACCGCTCGCGGGTGACCTCGGCCAGCGATCCGGTCCCGTAGACCTCGTAATCGCGCGCGACCGCGGCGTCCATGCCCGCGGCCGCTTCCGCGAAGCTGGATTCGACCCGTTCCCAGGCCCCGCTGTCGGCCGGCGCCAGCCTGGCCGCCTGCACCCCGGCCACGGCCAGCCCCATGAACCCCACCAGCAGCGACAGCAGCACGATGGCCCACACCTTCAACGTGCGTGGCGACCGCTTGCGGAACAGCCAGAAGGTCAGCAATCCGACGACCGAGTAGAGCAAGAGGATGTCGCCGATCCACAGCAGCACCCCATGCGCCAGGCCCAGCGACGCCAGCACCAGCAGCCGGCGCAGGTAGACCGGCCCGAAGCGGGCGCCGCGCGCCTCGGCCCGGCTCATCTGCACGTGCAGGCCGAGGCCGAAGAGGAACGAGAAGAGCGTGTAGAACTTGGAGAGGAAGAGGAAGGTGATCAGGAAGTGCGCGGCGTGGTCGACCGTGCCGGCATCCGCGGGCAGCTGCGGTGCGAAGAACGGGTGGAAGAAGTAGAACGTGTTGACCACGAGGATGCCGAAGATCGCGAAGCCGCGCAGCTGGTCGATCACGGCGACGCGTTCGGATGCGGCGACGGGGGCGAGGTTGGTGGCGGTCATCCGGGACTCCCGATGGTTCAGGGGGCGGTCCGGGCTAACCCGCGGCCGCTGGTCAGGTACATGGCGTACGTGCCGAGCCAGTGCCCGCCGGCGTAATGCTCGCCGGTCACGCTGGCCAGGCCATCCTCCGCGTGGGCGCGCGCGGCCACCAGCAACGCCGGCCGGCGCGGATCCGTCCCGGGCAAGGCGGCGGCGATGCCCTCGAGCATCCAGGCGCGGCTGAGGTTCAGGCCGTCGAGGTGCGCGAGCTTGCCGTCGACGCGGTCGGTCACCAGGGCGACCGGCAAGAAGCCCGGGTCGCCGTCGGTGGGGATCGCCGGCAAGAACTCCTCGAGCCAGGCCGCGAACGCGGCCGCGTCCAGCACGCGCCGCATCAGGTCGGCCTCCGCGAGCGCCGGCGACAGGAAGTCCTGGCCCGACGGTTCGAACGCAAGGTCGACGCCGCGGTCATACGCGTACAGGCGCCGGCTGGTTGCGACGACGAGATCGGCGAGGTCGTGGCGGCCGGTGGCGCGGCAGAAATCGAGCACCAGGCCGAAGGCGAAGGCGGTCTGGCTGTGCTCGCCGGTGCGGATCGGGTACGCGAGCTTCGGCAGCCAGTCGGCGAAGCGTTCGACGCAGACCGCGACCAACGGCTCGAGCGCCCTGGCCCAGCGCTGCGCGGCGGGGTCGTCCCAATCGTGCAGCTCGGCGGCCAGCTGCAGCACCCAGGCCAGGCCGTACGGACGTTGCCAGGGCTCGCGGCCCTCGCCCCGCAGGTAGGCGGCCTCGGCGGCGATCGCTTGCGGGGTGAGGTGGCGGTCGAGCACAGCGCCTGCGCGCGCGGCCAAGGGATGCTCCGGATGAAGACGCGCGAAGCGCGCGAGCAGCCAGTGGCCGTGCACCGCCGAGTGCCAGTCGTAGCAGCCGTAGAACGCCGGGTGCAGCGCGCGGGGCGTGCCCAGGTCGGCGTCGGAGGCCATCACGTGCTGGATCTGGTTGGGGTACTCGCGCTCGGCGCAATCGAGCGCGAGCTGCACGTGGACCGCGGCCTGGTCGGCGGTGTAGCTCGAGGTCTGGCCGAGGGCCGTGCCGACCAGCAGGAGCAGCATCAGGAGGGTGCGGCGCATCGTCGGTTCCTTTCAGCGCGCCGGCACGAGGACCAGCGTGGCGGCGTTCGTGTCGTGTTCCTCGAGCAGGAGCGCGCGCAGCGCGGGCCAGTCCGCGGCCGGGATCCGGGCGTGGTCTACCGACACCGACCGCGTGTAGCCGAGCCAGTCGCCGTCGCGCTCGCAGACGGCGGTCATCGTGCCGGCGGCGTTCTCGAGCCGTCGCGCCGGCGGCACGTGCACGACCTCGCCGTCCGGCACCCTCAGCCGCACCGTGACCCGCTGCGACCGCGCCGCGCCCAGTTCGACCGCCGTCGCGCGCGCCTGGTCGGCGAGGTTCACGTCGCCGGGCAGGCGGTCGCGCAGGCCGCCGCGCGGCGCGCCGATCACGAAGCGGCGGGG
>CAZVWL010000132.1:0-8191 GCA_964630845.1 uncultured Fibrobacteraceae bacterium | reverse complement strand
GCGGATGCGCGCCTTGAGGTGCGGGTCGCCTTCCATCTCCTTGTATTCCTGGCGCTGCTCTTCCTTGGTCATCTTCAGGCCGGCGTAGTAGCGCCAGAGCTGGAAGGGCACGTCGATCAGCGCGATCACCGCCAGCCCGGCGACGAAGCCGATGAAGGCATACAGCAGGATGCGGCCGAAGGCCGGCAGGGCGGCTTCGAGCGGCTGGGCGATCAGCGCGAACAGGTTGTCGCGCTCGTGCGCCACCACCCACCAGACGATGCCGCCGAGCAGCAGGGTCTTGAGAATGCCCTTCACCATCTCGGCGATGCTCTGCCAGGAGATCATGCGCTTGACGCCCTTGATCGGGTCGAGGCGGTCGAACTTGAAGGCCAGCGCCTTCGGCGAGAACAGGATGCCGCCCGTCAGCAGGATCGGCGCCAGCAGCGCGGCGATGATGGTGATGAGGAAGAACGGCAGCAGCGTGGTTACCGCGTCGGTGCCGAGCGTCAGCAGGTTCGCGCCGATCATGTTGGTGTCGAAGGCTTCCTGGCGATCGAGCACGAGGCCGCTGCGCATCATGTCGGAGCCGTGCCGCACGAACCAGTCGGACAGGCCCCAGAGGCCGCCGGCGCCGCCGGCCATGACGAGGAACGCCCCCAGCTCGCGCGACTGCGGAACCTGCCCCTCCTCGCGCGCCTGTTCCAGGCGCCGCGATGATGCGGGTTCGGTCTTTTCGAGATCGCTCTCTTCAGCCACGGACGGTTCCTCTCATGCCGGCAATTATTGCCGGTGGGGTCAAGAAGGAACCGGGGAATAAGCGGGGATTGGGCGGTTATTCTTTTTTGGCGCCGTCCCGCCGGCGCCGACTTTCCTCAGAACGTCGCTTCCAGCCGGCGCTCGACATACATCGCCCCCGGGTTGACGGTGTTCGGGCACGCTCCGCCATTGGGTTCGCTGCACGCAGTGGACACCAGGGAATAGGTGGTCGGCCCGCCGTTCGCATCGGGCGTAGGGACGCAGTTCACGGTGACCGTGAAGCCGGCCAGCATGGCGCCCGCGGGAACGAAGCTGGTCGCGGCCGCGCAGTTGCCCTGTTGCAGTTGCCGGTAGAGCCCCCACTCGATCCCCGCGCGTGCCGCCTGGTAGGCGCGCGCGCCCTGTACGTCGAGCGCCGAGCCGATCTGCTGGCCGGACGAGATGTTGAGGATGAAGGCGCCCAGCGCCGCCAGCACGACGAGGATGAAGATGGCGGAAAGGATGGCGAAGCCGCGTGCCGTCTTCATGGCGCGTTATCCACGTGGATCTGCTGGAACAGATTGACCGCTTCGCCCGATGCGTCGCTCAGCGTCAGCTGGATGTAAAGCAGACCGCTGCGGCCGGTCGCGGCGGAAACGTAGTCGACCAGGCAACGCGCGTTCGTCGCCAGCAGCGCGGCGTTGCCGCCGGCGGGCACCGCCTGGACGGCATTGAAGCCGTAACCCCAGTGGCGCGTCAGGTTGCCGGCCGCCGCCGGGCAGGCATAGGTCACCGCCTGCTCGCCGCCCGGCACGACCTGGAAGCGCGCGGAAGGCGAAGGCAGCGGCGGCGACTGGGCGGCGAAAGGATTCGCGGCCAGGGTGACGGTGTTGCCGGCGATGCCGGCGACCTGGGCGCGGTTGTTGCCCGCATAGGCATCCGCACCCGGCACGCCGAGGTTGTACACCACGACGAAATCGTTCGCCGCCAGCGCCGGCAGGGGGCCGAGCACGTCGAACGTGACGTCGGCCGCGCTGGTGAAGCTGAGGAAATCGCCGGCGGTCGAACCGTCGGCCGGATCGCGGTAGCGCCCGCCGCTCCTCGTCATGATGAACTCGATGTAATTGACGCCGCCCGCGGCCGTCACCCTCAGGCTGTTGGGCAAGGCCAGCCGCACGTCGCGCGCGATGCGCCGCAGGGCGACGTCCGCCGTGTCGGTCAGTTCGGCGCGGCGCACCGCGTCGACGTAGCCTTCCACCGGCGCGCGGATGAACACGGCCACCATGCCGCCGATGATGCCGGTGATGACGATCACCATGATCATCTCGATCAGGGTGAAGCCGGCGGAAGGTCGCGGGAAACGCGTCATGGCAGCATGTTGGGCGAGTGGCGCAGGCGGTAGCCCTGCAACTGGATGTTTTCCTGTCCGGCGACGACGCTCACCGTGACGAGCAGCGAGGCATCGGCCGGCACGGCGCCGTCGATGGAACTCTGGGCGACCGTCACCGTCGCGGCGAAGGGCGCGGCGGCGCCCGTTCCGGCGACGTTGGTGGTGGTCACCAAACCGTTGTAGTCGTTCACGTTGTCGAGCGGCACGACGGTGGCGCGCGCTTCGCCCGCTTCCGCCGCCAGATTGTTTTCATTGACCGCGCAGTCGGCGTACTGGGTCGCGGTGGACGCCGCCGCGTCGTCGGGATCGCACCAGGTGAAAGGCTGGAGGATCACCTCCTCGAGAATCGCCTCGGCGATCGCCAGCGCCTGCTTGCGCACCATCGGGTCGGCCGAGTGGCGCGTGGTGTGGGTGAGCACGGTCAGCACCCCGGCGAGCGCGACGCCGACGATGACGATGAAGACGATCAGCTCGATGAGCGTCAGGCCGCGCTGGTGCCGTTCACTGGACATAGCCGGTTTCCGCGTTGACGGTGATGTTGCCCGCGTTGGTGACCGCGAGGACGGCGCCCGCCGACGGGCGGCCGAGCGGGTCGAAGATCAGGACGGTATCGGGCGCCAGCGCCACGCCGGCGGGCGCGGCGAAGCTGTTGGCGTTGCTGCCCGGCAGCGGCAGCGCGCGCGGGAAGGTGCCGGCGCCGGCGCCTTCCGGGATGTCGTTGTCGATCGTCACCGTGACCGTGCCGCCCGCCAGCGTCACGCGCACGTTGCGCCGTTGCGCCACGGCCGACTTTCGCGCGTATTCGAGCGCCGCCCTGACCTGGTCGCGATAGCCGATCTCGTCGAAACCGCGCACCAGGTCCATGCGCGGCAGCACGGCGATGGCGAGGATGCCGATGACGACCATCGTCACGATCAGTTCGATCATCGTGAAGCCGCGCTGTTTCATTCGGTCAATACCGCTCTCTGAGATAGATGTAAGGAGCCCTGGGCGAGCCTAGTCTAACGCGGGCGCTCGGATCCTGCGCCCAGGCCGCAGTGCCGCCGCAGTTGCCCGACCAGAACCCCTGCAGCCACGGCATGTTCGCCGCCGTGCGCGGCGTTGCACGACGTGTCGGCGCCGCCCGCGTTGAGGTTCGCCGCGATGTCGTGGCTGCCCGCCGCCGCAATATTGAAGGTGATGAAACCTCTGCCATTGGTCAAGCCGGTGATATTGCTCACGGTCAGCGCGCCCAAGGCGATGTTTGCCGCAGCCAGCGCCGTGGATGCGTCGGCGGTGTTGGTCGCCCAGCGATTGCCGTCCCAGTATTCGGCGCGGTACTCGACGCGCGGCGACAGCAGTTCCGAGCCGTAGAAATTCACGAGACGCAAACGACCATAGCGCAGGCGCGTCGTCAGCAACGCCAGCGCGTCGCAGGAAGCGGGGGCGCAGGCTCCGGCCGTCGCCTGGTTCATGTCGCCGTTCGCCAGCGGCACGGCGTCGCCGCTGTCGTCAACGAAGCGGATGCCGATCTGCAAGGCATCGAGCGGCACGGCCGGATTGCCGCGCGGGTAACGGTAATCGCTCGCCATGAATGTCGCCACCGCCCCCGCACCGGCCGTGGCCGGCCAGTTCGCGGCGAACGCCGGCGCGGCACCCGCTGGATAGGTCACGATCACGGCGCCCAATGGCGTTCCATCGTCCGCATTCTCGGCCGCTACCGAAAGCGCTGCACCCGTCGCACGCTGGGCGTAGCCGGGAAGCCCGTAGTTCCTGACCGCGCCACCCCCCTTGTTCTGCGCCGTCAGCGTGAAGCCGAGCTTGAACGGCTGGCCGTAATAGGTCAGGTCGCTTGCCGGCAGGCCCTCTTGCGAACCGTTGTCGGCGAGTGCCATGCGATAAGGGTAGAAGCGCTTCGTGCCAAGATGGTTCTCGCTGTCCGTCTTGCCGGCCGCGGTGATATCCCCGGCGCCAAGATAATTCAGCACCGGGGTGAATCGGATCGTGCCGACTTCCGGCCAGCTGAAGGCGATGCCTTCGCCGTTTTCCCATTTCCCGTCGCTATCGGCATCGAGAAAGGCGATGTCCTCGAAGGCCGTGGCCGTGCCGCCGTCGGCCAGCGTGGGGGCCGCGAGGCTGGGCGCGAAGCCGGGAAGCTGCGCCGTCGTCTCGCGTCCGAAGTTGGGGGTGGCGGCGCCGAGGTTGTTGGCCGCCGCGCCGTCGTAGCGTACCGCCGTCACGGTGCCGGCAAGCGTTTCACCGGCCGGGCAGAATGCCGTGGCCTCGGGGCTGAAGTGCGCCGTACAGGTCAGGCCCAGCAGAAAGCCGTAGGGCTTGACGACGAATGCGTTGCTCGTGCCGATCTGGGCCGTCGCGGTACTGTTGCGCACGAAGAACTCGATGCGTCCGACATCGTCGTAGCCGAAATCGTACGGACCGATGCTCGGAATGCCGGCGGGAAACGTGAAGCTTGCCGCACTCGTCCAGTTTGTCGGGGTCGCTCCGTTCGACGCGCACAAGGGCAGCGCTCCGCTCGCCGAGAAAGTCGCCTGCACGCCCGCCGCCGCCGTCGGGTTGTGGCAGGAAAGCGCGAACTGCAGGCTGACCGATGTCGAACTCGACCCGCTCAGTTGCGTGGGAATGCCGGCACCATTGACCGCCGTGATGTGGATTCCCGAGAGCGGGATGCCGGCCGTCCGCGGCGACCAGTTCACCAGGTTGCACGGGTTGGCGCCGCTGCCGATGGCAATGCCGTTCGTGCAGGCCTTGTCGGTGAATACATAGGCCGGCGTGAACAGGCTGGTCGAATGCGTGGCCGTGTTGTTGCCGGGGACGTTGTCCACCACGGTACCCGACACGGTCGCTGTGTTGGTGATGGTTCCCGAAACTCCGGCGGCGACATTCACCGTCAGCGTCAGCGGCGGCGTGCCTTCGCCGTTCATGAGCGTGCCCGACCAGTTGCAGGTGACGACTTGCGCGTTCGCGCTGCATGCCCAGCCCGTTCCCGCATGGGCGAGGTAACTGAGGCCACTGGGCAGGGTGTCGACGATTTCGAGCGATCCCGACAACTGGCCCGGGCCGTTGTTCGTGACGGTCAGGACATAGTTCGCGCTGGAACCCGGCACGAGCGTGCCGCCGCTCTTGGCCAGCGCCAGGTCGGCGGTCGGCAGCAGGTCGCCGACGCAGACGTCGTCGACATGCCAGTAATCCCGGTCGTAACCGCTTGCGTTGAGGTGGCGAAAACGCAGGCGGAAATTGGCGTGTTTCGCGTCGGCGGGGATCGCATGACTGCCGTTGTAGGCCGACCCGGCGGAAACGCTGCCAAGGTAGGTCGCCAGCGTGGTCCAGTTGCCGGCATCGTTCAGGTATTCGACGAGGAGGTTTTCGCCGTTGTCCGGATCGCGCGTGTCGTTGGTGCCGGCGCGCACCCAGTAGGTGATGTTTCCCGACACGCCGGTCAGGTCGGTCTTGAAGGTGGAAGCCGATACGTAGCCCCAGCGCAGATCAAGCGAGTAGTTGGCCGACTGGTAAGCAAGTGTTCCCAGGCTGGCGTCGCCGATCGTGTAACTTGCCTGCGCCCCTTCGGCCGAAATGCTCCAGCGCCCGAGGCCGCCCTCGAAGTTGTCGCAAAAAGCGCCGACGAAACTCGGCGCCGTCTTTTCGCGGATGATGACATTGTCCATGTGCCAGTAGTCGTAGCCGCGCACTCCCGGCGCGCCGCCGTCGGTACCCGACGAGCCGCTGCCGGACGGCTGGTAGAAGCGCATCCTGAAACCGGCATGCAGGGCATCGGCAGGCAGCTCGACCACCGGCAGGAAGATCTTGCCGTCGCACAGGGCGGCTGAAGGGCTTGACGGATATTGCGCGAGAATCTTCCACGTCCCGTCGCTGGCGTAGTACTGGACCAGATAGTTCTCGCCCGCCGCCTCGGGACACTCGCTGAAAGAGTCGTGGCCGCGCCTGATCCAGAAGCTCAGCTCCGCGCCGGTGCGTCCCGAGAGATCGATGGCCGGGCTTTCCACCGTGACGATGTTCCAGCGGGTAAACAGCGAACGC
Organism: uncultured Fibrobacteraceae bacterium; assembly: GCA_964630845.1. Taxonomy (GTDB): domain Bacteria; phylum Krumholzibacteriota; class Krumholzibacteriia; order LZORAL124-64-63; family LZORAL124-64-63; genus Glo-17. The sequence continues at coordinate 2,049 of CAZVWL010000132.1, read as the reverse complement.
GTCGGATTGGCGCGCGGGTTGGCGTAGTCGTCGAAGGGCGGGATGTCGCTGTCGATACCGGCGCATCGCCGGTTGCCGGCGACGCCATTGCAGGCGGATGACGAATTTTCGATCACCGTCCAGCCATTGCCGACCGCCTCGGGATTCGCGCGCTCGAAGTCGTCGCAGAAGATGACGTCGGCACTCCCCGTGCAGGTGGCTGGCACCAGCGTGTAGCTCTGTCCGGAGAAATTGCCGTTGCCGGCGCCCGCGCCGCCCAGCGCGACTCCGCCGGAGGTGATGGAATCGTCATCGACGAGGTCGAGGCGCAGGCTGCCCGAGCTGCCGGTTCCGGTATGCACGGTAACGGTCCAGGTCGCGCCGCTACCGCTGACCCCGGTGATACTCGCGCCCGTTGCGCCGCCGGATTGAACCAGCGTGAAGTCTCCGGCGTCCACGCCGGTCACCGAACCGTTGAAGGTCAGGGTCCACGTCACGGTGGCATTCGCCGTCGTCACGTTGAACCCGGCGCGGTCGAGCGCTAACGCCGCCGGCAAGATGACGATCCCGCCAGGCAGCGTGTAGGCGGTGCTGAGCGTGCCGCCGCATGCGTTGTTCGAGGAGGCGACGAAGACGGCATCGTAGATGCCCGGCGCGGATGGCGCAGTCACGCTGATCGAGCGGGTATCGGTGCCGTTGCCGTCGCTGTTGCCATGATTGATGCACTGGGTGGAGCTTGCCGGGGTCGTGTAGAACTGCGTCGAGCGCCAGTTCGAGCCGCCGGTGTTGGTTTCGGTGATCTCGGCGCTGATCGAGGCGCCCGACGCGACGGTCGCACTGGCGCCGCCATTGAGCGTGACCGAGTTGATCGTCAGGGCCGCGCCGGCGCGGCCGGCCAGCATCAGCAGCAAGGCGGCCGATATCCAGTTGCGCAGCGAAAGTCGGCCCTGGCGGAACGGCGCACCGAACATTTCAGTAACGTTCTCTCAGATAGATATATGGGGCCCTGGGCGAACCGAGCCGGACGCGGGCGCTGGGGTCCTGCTGCCAGGCCGGCGTGCCGCCGCACGCGCCCGACCAGTGGCCCTGCAGCCACGGCAGGTTGGCCGGCGTGCCGCCATGCGTGGTGTTGCAGGAGGTATCGGCGCCGCTCGCGTTCAGGTTGATGGCGATATCGTAGCTGCCGGCTCCCGCCGTGGCGAAGGTGATGAAGCCGGCGCCGTTGACGAGCGCGCCGATGCCGCCGACCGTCAGCCCGCCGGTGGCGATGTTGCCGGCGGCGATGGCGGTCGCCGAATCGAGGATGTTGGTCGCCCAGCGATTGCCGTCCCAGTATTCGGCGCGGTACTCGACGCGCGGCGGGAGAAGCTCCGAGCCGTAGGCGTTGATCAGATGCAGGCGGCCGGCGCGCACGGGCGTCTGGCCTTCGGCGTGCCCCGATGAGGTCACGCCGTCGCTGTCCGTCGCACGCAGGGCCAGCGGCGCCGAACCCGGCGTCTCCAGCGGCGCGGTGGTCTTGCTGGTGAAGTCGTACTTGATCGCGGTCGTCGTCGCCACGCCAGCGGCAAAGCTCGCGGCGGCGATCGTGTTGTTGGCAAAGCTGCCGAGCGAGCCGCTGTTGTTGGCGGCGCTGTTGGCGTCGGTCAGCGTCACATCCCTGGCATAGGTGCCTCCATAGTTCTGGGTGGCGGCACCGTCGGCGTTCATCGCTGAGACACTGACCGTGAAGGGCTGGCCGGCGTAGGTGAAGATGCCGGTCCCCGGCGTGACCGCAGTATCGAAATACGCCGGTTTGAACGGACCGGTCGCAGCGGCGCCAGTCGCGCTCAGACCCGACCCGAGGTAGCTGGCGCTGGCGAGCGTCGCGGTCAGCGAGATATCGCCGACTTCGTCCCACTCGACATCGCTGGCAGTCGCCACTCCGTTGCCGACGTCAAAGCTCGCGTCGGTCAAGGTGGTGGTGCCATCGAGCGCCGGATCGCTGCCACCCGCCGGCCCGGTCAGGACGTGCGCCAGACACAGCGCGAAGGCGAGCTTCGTCGTCGGGATCTTGGCGTGCTCGACCAGGTC
>CAZVWL010000131.1:0-8291 GCA_964630845.1 uncultured Fibrobacteraceae bacterium | reverse complement strand
CTGCAGGCCACGTTCCTGCCGCGGCCGGCCGGCGGCGCGGATGATCGGCTCACGTTGACCTGCGCGCGCCGCACGTCGCTGGAGAACGCGGACGACGTGCCCGAGAAGGTCACCCTCGTGTTCATCCTCCAGGACAAGCTCCTGCAATGCGGCTGCCAGGTGCTGGACCACGGCCAGTGCTGGCTCGATGACGACATCTCCTTGCCGACGCTGGAACTGGATTACCCCTCGGCGGTGACCTATGGGCAGCGACGGGGGGCGTTCCGTCTGGAGCCGCCGGAGCGGCTGCACGGCACGGTGGTCCGGGCCGGCGAGGGGGCGATGAGCTTCAAGCCGGTGCCGGTGCGGGTGCTGGACATCAGCTTCACGGGCGCCCGGCTACTGCTCGCCAGCAACACGATGCTGTCGAGCTTCAAGGGCGGCGCCGACGTGGTCTGCACCATCGAGCTGCCCGGCACCTTCGGCACGGTCACATTGCAAGGCGTGGTGCGGCGTCTCAACCTGCAGCACGACGACAAGGGGCAGCGCGGCGTGTTCCTGGGGCTGGAATTCGGCGAGCCCGAGGACAGCCCGTCGCTGGCCATCGTGCGGCGGTACATCAAGGACCGCCACGCGGCGCGCCTGTCCAAGGGCAGCGCGGAGTTGAAGATCGGCTGATCCCCCAGGCCGGCCGATCACACCGGCGCCGCGGACCAAGGGTCCGCGGCGCCGTTCTCGTGTGGTCGACGGTCAGCGGTCGGTGCGCTTCAGCTCGACGCGGCGGTTCGCCTCGCGGCCTTCACGCGTGCCGTTGTCGGCCACGGGGCGGTCGGGGCCGTAGCCACGGGCCGTGATGCGGGCGGGGTCGACGCCCTTGATGATCAGGTGGTCCCGCACGCTGTCGGCGCGGGCCTGGGACAACCGGCGGTTGACCTCCAGCGAGCCGGTGCTGTCGGTGTGCCCGCCCACCTCGACGCGCACCTCGGGCCAGGCCTGCAGGCTGGCCGCCACGCGGTCGAGGATCGCGAGCGACTCCGCCGTCAACACGCTGCTGCCCAGCTCGAAGGTGACGCCCTTCAGGACGAGGTCCTCGCGGATCTCGATCGGCTCGGGCTGCGGCTCCGGTTCCGGCTCCGGTTCCGGCTGCGGCTCCGGTTCCGGTTCAGGCTCCGGTTCCGGCTCCGGTTCCGGCTCCGGCGCCGGCTGCGGTGCCGGTGGCGGCGTCCAGGCCGGTACGACCGGCGGCGGCGCCGCCTTGCCGAACCAGAACGTGGCGCCGACGAGGCCCTCGACGATGGCCTTGCCCACGTCGGCGTGGTCGGGGCCCCAGAGGGCGCTCAGGCCGACCATGTCCGTGTCCTGGCCCACGAGGTAGTGGTAGCGGACGCCGAGGTCGAACGACCAGCGGTCGCCGGCCCACAGCTCGGTACCGAGGCCGAGGCTCGCCGTGAGGTTGACGCCGTGGCCGTCACGAAGCGCGCCGTCCTTGTCGTAGACGCGCAGCCCGTCGCCGTCGGGCCACAGGCCGGGGCTGTCGCCGCCGCGCAGGTCGCGCACGTCCCAGCGCGTGACGCCGGCGCCGATCGAGGCCCACGGGCGCCAGGCGCCGTCGTCGGCGAAGCGGTAGGTGCCGGTCAGGCTCGGTCGCCAGATGCGGGTGTAGAACCCGGCGCCGGAGTCGAAGGTGAGGCCGGCGTCGTCGCCGCGCGTGTCGACGCCCGGGCGCAGCCAGCCGTAAGCCAGGCCGAGGTCTAGCGACCAGCGCGGGCTCAGGCCGTGGCGCAGCTTCAGGCCGGCGAACTGGTCGACGTTGCTGTAGTCGACCTCGCCGTGCACCTGCTTCCACAGGCCGCCTTCGAGGCCGAGGCCCCAGCGATGATCGAGGTCCGCGGCGGGCGCGTTGGCCGCCAGCAGGACCAGCAGGGTGGTCGCCATGAACCATCTGGACATGGTTTCCTCGCTTTCTGTCGGGTTGACGATCTCCGGCCCATCCGGAAATCCCTCGCACGATCACCAGACAGCGGGTAGCCTGGCGAAGTCACATGCTCAACTAGAAGTTGCTCTGCCCCAGGCGTGACTTTTTCGCCGCCGGCGGTGTCTGGACAGCAGAACAAGGACCGGAGACACGTCACGATGCCCGAGATCCAGGACGAGGACCTGCCGCTGGTGCGGCGGGCCCAGGCGCAGCGCGGCGACCTGCGGCCGTTCGAGGAGCTGGTGCGCCGGCATCACGGCCAGGTGATGGCGAACTGCCGGCACCTCAGCGGTTCGGTCGACGACGCCCAGGACCTCGCGCAGGAGGTCTTCGTCAAGGTCTACTTCGGCCTGCCGCGGTTTCGCGGCGAGTCGCGGTTCGGCGCCTGGGTGCAGCGGGTCAAGGTGAACCATTGCCTGAACTTCCTGCGCCGCAAGCGACGCGAAGATTGGGTCGACATCGCCGATGAGGCCACCGCGGCGCAGCCGCAGCTGCAGGTCGCCCCGGTTGCCGAAGCCGAGAGCCTGGCGCGTGATCGCCACCGGCGCATCGCCGCGGCGCTCGACCAGGTGCCCGAGTCGCTGCGCGTGCCGCTGGTGATGTGCGACCTCGACGAGATGCCGTACCAGGAGATCGCCGACGCGCTCGGCCTCGGGCTCTCGGCGGTCAAGATGCGGATCAAGCGCGGGCGGGAGCATTTCCGGCAGGTGTACACGCAGCTGGAGGAAGATCATTGAGCGACGATCGGCGTGAGCAAGACCACACGCAGAACGATGCCGACGATCTTGGCCCGCCGCTGGTCGAGCTGCAGGAGCTGCGCGCGGCGTGGTCGCCCCCCGAGGGGTCGTTCCTCGCGCGTGTCCGGGGCCGCATCCACCGGCGCCTGATCGCCGCCGACACGGTCGACTTCGCGACCTCCGCGTTCTTCGGCGCCCTGTTCGCCTACCTCGACCTCGTCCTGCGGGCGTTGTTCCCGCCGGTACGAACGACCGCGCCCGACGCCACCAAGGAGCCCGATGGCCATGGCCGCTAGCTTCGATCCCCTGAGCGCCGCCGGCGCCGTCTCGCAGAACCTGATCGCGGCCGTGGCCGACCTGGTGCCGCGTTTCCTGGTCGCGGTCGTGGTGATCGTCCTGGGCCTGGTCGTCGCCAAGCTGGCCGAGAAGGCGATCCGCGCGATGTTCGATCGGCTGAAGATCGACGCGCTGCTGGAGCGTGGGGGGGTGACCGGGTCGTTGCGGCGCATCGGCCTGACGGGCTCGCCGGGGCGCCTGCTCGCGCGCACGGTCTACTTCCTGCTCATCATCCTCTTCACGCAGAGCGTTTGCCGGGCCGTGGGCCTGGACGTGATCGCCGACGCGATCGGCGCCTTTTTCGGATACCTGCCCAACCTGGTGGCGGCGTTCCTGGTGCTGCTGCTGGGCATGATCCTCGCGCAGTTCCTCAGCCGGACGGTGGCCTCGAGCGCGCAGGAGTCGGGCCTGGAGTACGGCGCCGTGCTGGGGCGCGTGGTGTCGTCCCTGGTGATGTTCGTGGTCGTGATCATGGCGATCAGCCAGCTGCGCATCGACACCGGCATCATCCGCATGGTGGTGCTCGTGCTGCTGGCGGGCGTCGCGATCGCGGTCGCGCTCAGCTTCGGCCTCGGCACGCGCGACGTGACGCGTAACCTGGTGGCCGGCTTCTACGTGCGGCGGCTCGTGCGCGAGGGCGACCAGCTCGAGATCGACGGGCAAGAAGGCGTCGTGGTGGGTGTCACGCCGCTGCAGACGCTCATCGAACGGGACGGTCGCACGCTGGCCATCCCGAACCAGACGTTCCTCGATCACGTGGCCGCCAGCAAACCCGCCTGAGCTGGCGACCTCGGTCAATGGGGCTAGGTTGAGCGCCGGGACATCGATAAGGGGCCGAACGTCACACCTGCAAGGAGCCGTTACCCATGAACGAGACCGCGCAACAGGCCGGCGACCTGATCGCCGGCGCGCCGGAGACCGTCGACCGCATGGTCTCCACCCTGGTAGAATTCGCGTCCGTGTACGGGCTGCGCGTCATCGGCGCGATCCTCATCCTGATCATCGGCCGCATCCTGGCGGGCCAGGCCCGTCGCGGCGTGAACAAGCTGGGCGATGCCCGCCGCTGGGACGCGAGCCTCACCAGCTTCCTGGCCAGCCTCGTCTACTTCCTGGTGATGGCGCTGGTGTTCATTTCGATGCTCAGCAGCTTCGGCGTGCAGACCGCCTCGCTGGTCGCGGTGCTCGGCGCGGCGTCGTTCGCGGTCGGCCTGGCGCTGCAGGGCAGCCTGAGCAACTTCGCCTCGGGCATCATGCTGCTGTTCTTCCGGCCGTTCAAGGTGGGCGACTACGTGGACGTCGCGGGCGAGGCCGGCACCGTGAAGAACATGGCCATCTTCACGACCACGCTCGCCACGCCGGACAACGTGCGCATCGAGGTGCCCAACAGCAAGATCTACGGCGGCATCATCAAGAACTTCGCCGGCTACGACACGCGCCGCATCGACCTGACCGTGGGCATCAGCTACAACGACGACATGGGCAAGGCGATGGAGGTGATCCGCAGCGTCATCAAGGCCGACGCGAGGGTGTTGGCGGAGCCCGCAACCACGATCGCCGTGGCCGAACTCGGCGATTCGAGCGTGAACCTGGTGGTGCGGCCGTGGGTGAACCGCGGCGACTACTGGGCCGTGCGTTTCGACCTCATCCAGGGCATCAAGAACGCGCTGGATGCGGCCGGCATCGAGATCCCGTTCCCGCAGCGCACGGTCACGATGATCGGCGCGAAGTAAATGAAAGCAAGAATTCAACAACAGGAGGTTCGGATCATGGCTTTCCTGCGAATCGGTGTGCTCGCGGCGCTTCTGCTGACGGGCGTCGCCGCGATCATCCCGTCGACGGTGCACGCGGAAGAGGAGATGGAAGACGCCGTCAAGGCCGGGCGCTGGGGCACGCGCGCCACCGTGGGCTTGAACCTGCTGCAGAGCCATTACACGCGCAATTGGAACGGCGGCGACAAGGGTTCGGTGGTCTGGGCCGCGACGTTCGACGGGGTCGCCCAGAAGCGTTTCGGCGATCACTGGCACTGGCACAACACCGCGAACCTGGCGTTCGGTCAGAACCACCAGCAGGACCGCGAGGACGGCAAGCTGGTCTGGCGCCGACCCGACAAGTCGACCGACCAGATCAAGCTCGAAACGCTGTTGCGGTATGACAACTGGGCGCTGCCGCCGTTCTTCGGCGTGCGGTTCTCGAGCCAGTTCCTCGACCAGTCGGACCCGCGGCGCGACTTCACGCTCAACCCTCAGGAGTACTTCGTGTCGGCCGGCGTCAGCCGCATGCTGATCGAGAGCGACGAGCGCACGCTGCTCTCGCGGCTCGGCTTCACGTACCGCCTCAGCCGCCGCGACCAGCTCGACAACCTCGACGAGGTCCTGAACGAATCGAGCACCGACGGCGGTCTGGAACTGGTCCTGACCTACGACACCCGTCTGCTCGAGAACCGCGTCGAGTATCGCGGCCAGCTGCGGGCCTACAAGGCGCTCTTCTACAGCGCGAAGGATGATCTCGACGGGGTGGCCCTGGGCGACTACGCCAACCTGAGTCCCGACCTGCAGGACTACTTCCTGACCACCGACCTCGATTTCGAGAACAACTTCAAGGCCAGCATCACGCGGCTCTTGAACGTCCAGCTGAACGTGCGCTGGGTGTACGACAAGTACGACACGACGGTCAAGCCGGTGGTCGCGGACGGCCAGATCCAGAACGCGGGCGCCGCGGCGGGTGCCATCCGCAAGAGCGGCCAGCTGCGGCAGACGATGTCGATCGGGCTGGCTTACACGTTCTGAAGCGCGCGCGTCCGCGGCGCGCGGGTCGACCCCTGCTCGGCGGCTCAGGCGTCGCCGAGCAGGGCGGAGGCCGCCTGGGAGCTCTCGAGATACACCTCGACCAGATCGATCTGGCCTAGCTGCGTACAATTCTCGACGATCGGACGGCCGCGCTCGAGGTCGATGGCATGCTTCAGCAGGCAGCCGTCGGGGCCGGCGAACGAGGTGATCGCCTCGTGGATCGCCGGCGGCAGCGGCAGTTCGGCGAGGATCTCGCGCATCGGCCGGTCGAACATCGCGTCGAGGACCGACAGCAGCCCGACGGTGTAGGCCACGTCGGTGCCGCGTCTTCCCGATCGGCGCGCCAGGCGTTCGCAGACGTTGGCGCGCACCAACCCCATGGTCAGCAACTCGGAAGGCTTGCGGTCCAGGTGCGCCAGGGCGAAGAGGGTGGCCCAGGCACGGATACGGTTCAGCCCGAGGTAGACCACCGCCTCGCGCACGGACGACAGCCGTCGTTCCAGATTGTGCTCGGCGGCGTTGACCGCGCGCAGGATCTTGAACGCCAGCGCCGGGTCGCTGCCGATGATGCCGCAGAGCTGGTCGACGGTCACCTCGGGGTCGTTCACGCGGCGGATCAGCTCCAGGACGACCAGCGCGTTGGCGTCCAGCCGCTTGCCCTCGACGATCTGCGGCCGCGCGAAGAAGTACCCCTGGAAGAGGTCGAACCCGAGGGCGTGCAGCCGCGCGTGCTGGTCGCGCGTTTCCACCTTCTCGGCGAGCAGCTGCACGCGGCGTCGGCGCAGGGCCGGCAGGCGCGCCGCGAGGTCGGCGGGGTCGAGCCCCGTGATGTCCACCTTGATGATCGAGGCGAACGGCAACAGGGGCTGCCACCGTTCCTCGAAGCGGAAATCGTCCAGCGCGATCCGATGGCCACGCCGATGCAGGTTGGCGACCCCGGCGATCAGCGCCTCGTCGACCGGGATGTCCTCGAGCACCTCGAAGACCACGCGTTGCGGGGCGAGCGGCAGCGGCGGCAGGTCGACGAAGTACTCGCGGGTCAGGTTGATGAACACGGGGTGCGGGCCGACCAGGCGGTCCAGGCCCACGGTCAGGACACCCTCGAGGATGGTGTGCGCGGTCGCCAGCTTGCCGTCGGGGAAGTGGGCGCCGGTCTGCCCGGGACCCGCCCGGAACAGCAGCTCGTAGGCATGCAGTTGCAGCTTGCGGTCGAAGATGGCCTGGCGGCCGATCTGGACGAGCTGGCCGGGTGCGGCGGTGTCTTGCACGGTATGGCGCTTCCGGGCTCCAGTGGGCGGCCGTTGCTGGAGGTGATGATCGACACCGAACGCACCCGGCTTGATCACGATTATATCATTGTACTGTGGTAGGACATTCGGTTATCGTTCTTGCCGCGCCTGTTCAACCCGGATCTCGAAGCCAGGAGCGCCACCGATGACCCCGGTCCACCAGCCCGCGGTCGCCGCCCCCTTCGCCGGCCGCCTCAAGGGCCTTTCGCGCCTGATCGGCAACACGCCCCTGCTGGCGATCGAGCTGCGGTACCGTGGCCGACCGCGCACGGTCTACGCCAAGGCCGAGAACCTGAACATGACCGGCAGCATCAAGGACCGCATGGCGCTGCACATCGTGACACGGGCCTACGAGCGCGGTGTGCTACGCCCGGGGGCCTTGTGCGTGGAGGCCACCAGCGGCAACACCGGCATCTCGTTCGCGGCCATCGGCCGGGCCATGGGCCATCCGGTGAGCATCTTCATGCCCGACTGGATGAGCCGCGAGCGCATCGACCTGATCCGCAGCCTCGGCGCGCGCATCCACCTGGTGAGCCGCGATGAGGGCGGTTTCCTGGGCAGCATCCGCCTGGCCGAGCAACTGGCCGAGACGGTCGACGGCGCCTTCTTGCCGCGTCAGTTCTCCAACGAGGACAACTGCGAGGCGCACGCATTGACCACCGGCCCGGAGATCTGGTGGCAACTGCGATTCCGCGGCTTGACGCCGGACGCTTTCGTCGCCGGCGTCGGCACCGGCGGCACCATCATGGGCGTGGGTCGGGCCCTGCGCGCGCGGCGGCCCGACGTGCGCCTGCACCCGCTGGAACCGGCCAACTCGCCCACGCTCTCGACCGGCCACAAGGTGGGCAAGCACCGCATCCAGGGCATCTCCGACGAGTTCATCCCGGCGATCTGCCGCCTACCCGATCTGGACCGGGTGATCAGCGTCGACGATGGCGACGCCATCCTCATGGCGCGCAAGCTGGCGGCCGAGCTGGGCCTCGGCGTGGGCATCTCGTCGGGCGCCAACCTGCTGGGCGCCCTGCTGGTGCAGGACGACCTCGGCGGCGCGGCGGTGGTGGCCACGGTCTTCCCGGACGACAACAAGAAGTACCTGAGCACCGACCTCCTGCGCGAGGAGCCCGCGCGCGACGGCTTCCTGTCGCCCGAGGTCGAGCTGCTGGGTTTCCAGGCGCTCAAGCGGGTCTGC
>CAZVWL010000130.1:0-8442 GCA_964630845.1 uncultured Fibrobacteraceae bacterium | reverse complement strand
TCCATGCCCCCGAAGGGGCAAGCGATAGACCCTTTACATTCTTCGCGGAATAACTCGCTCGAAGCAGACCAGCTCGTGCAGCTCCTCGCCCGCCCCGCCGACGCCCATCGCCGTGGTCGACCCCTCCGACGAGGCGCCGATCATCAACGACAGGCTCTCGAGTCCCTTGATCAGCACGAACCGGCCGTCGTCCAGCAGCACGAGGCGGTGGCCCTTGCCGCCCTCGGGAATCGTCACGGTCACTTCGCGCAGCAGCGTGCCGTCCGCATCGTAGACGTCCCAGGTCCAGGCGGCGTCGACGGCCCAGCGTGCGTCGCCGTGGCTGCTGGTCACCCAGAGCGTGCCGTCGTCCAGGATCTGCAAGCGGCTGATGCTGCGGGCGCGGTCCTGCTGTTTCCAGTCGATCGACACCTCGCGGCCGTTGACGTTCATGTTCACGGAGCGACGCTGCTCCTCCTTCTCGGCGTCGGTGCGGCGGCGCGCTTCCTGGTCGCGGACGATCGTGCGCTCGAGGTCGCCCGACGGTGAGTAGACGTCGATCCGGTAGGCGTCGTACCGGGGCACGAGGTAGGTGCGGCCGTCCGGGCCGAGGTCCCAGAGGCCGCGGTCGCCGGGGAAGTGGTCGGCGAGGTCGTCCCGCACCTGGCGCTCGAAGCTCTGGCTCGAGCTGGCCTCCGCCAGACGGCGGCGTTCCTGGCCCGAGGCATCGAGCAGCGCGAGGTAGCGCGTGTCGCGCATCGTGCCGGACGAGGCGTCGAAGCTGGCGCTGGAACCGGCCACCAGGCGCACGCCGCCGCGCTCGCGCGCGCCGAGCAGGAGCTGGAAGCCGCCTGCCTGCGCCTCGCCGGTGGCGGCCGACCACTGGCCGCGCGGCTCGCCGCTCTGCGGGTCGAGGTACACCAGACGGCCGGGGAATGTCTGCTGGACGCCGAGCAGGCCGTCGGCGGTCCACACCAGGCCGGTGGGCTGGCGGAACTCGCCGGGGCCCTCGCCCTCGCGGCCGAGCGTGCGCACGTGCCGGCCCTGGCGATCGAGGACCAGGACCTGGGCGAGTTGGCTGTCCAGGGCGTAGACCTCGCCGCCGGGCATGCTCATGACCACCCCGACCCGACCGAGCAGCAAGCCGTCGTCGTCGCCTCCTTGGCGCCAGACCTCGCGCAGCGTCCAGTGTTCCCTTGCGGGCGCTTCGGCGGGCTGGCTCACGGTGGGCGGGGCCGCCGCGGCGGCGTGCAGGGCGATCGATGAGGCGAGGATGGCGAGCATCGGCAGGCTAGAGCGATGGCAACGTGGCGGCATGACGGCCTTTCGGTGCTGTGTGGGTGTGGCCAGGGCCATGGGAGTGATACGCTCGCGGGGCCGTCGGGGTTTCAGCGTGCCGGCAAGGGTAGCAGCGCGGAGGTCTCCACCGCGGCGCCGCCGCGTTCGAACCGGATCTGCACGTACCGCGCCTCGGCCGGCAGGGCGGGGTGGCCGTCGTCGTCGACGAAGACGTGCCGGGTGCCATGCGTGGCCACAGTCTCGGCGAGCACGCGCAGATCGCCGCTCAGCACGACGATGACCGCGCGGTCGGCGCCGGTGACCGGCGGCCAGGTGAGCACGAGGCCGTCGATCGAGGACTCGAACCGGGGCGCGTCCAGTTCGGCGGCGGTGCCGCGCCAGAGCGGTGCGGACGCCGGCGGCGTCGCTTCGGGGTCCAGGAACCGGCCGCGCAACGCCACGAAACCGACGGCGAGCACGAGCACGGCGGCCAGGGCGTACCACTGGCGGCGGGGTCGTCGGCGTGGTGCCGGTCGGTCCATCGCGTCGCCGGCCGCCGCGGCGGTCAGCGGCAGGGGGATGATGTCGGCCAGGCGGCGCTCGAGCGTGGCGCCGGCATCCCGGGCGTCGGCTTCGGCCGGTAGCGGGTCGCAAGCCAGGAAGGCGCGGTAGCGGCGCGCGAGCATGCGGCAACGCGGGCATTGCTCGAGGTGGCGGCGTTCGGGTGCTTCGGCGGGCAGGTCGAGGATGCGTCCGACGTCCTCGGGCTGGTGGCAGCGGTCCATGCTCACGATCCTTCCCCGGCGGCCGGTCCGGCGTGTGGAGGCGTGGACGCCTCGGCGGCCAGGGCCGCTCGCAACCGGCGCCGCGCGCGCTGCAGGACGGCGCGGGCGCCGGACTGTTCTTCGATGCCCAGCAGCCGCGTGATCTCGTCGACCGGCAGCTGCTCACCGATCCGCAGCCAGAGCGCGTCCTGCTCCAGCGGCGTCAGGTGGCGGCGGATCGCCGCCAGCAAACGTTCCTCGTCGAGGCTCTCCTCGAGGGCCTGGTCGGGGCCGGGCCGCTGGTCGGCCACCAGCGCGAGCGCCTCGTCGTCCTGGTGCGGCGGCCGGTGCCGTCGCAGCTCGCTGAGGCAACGGTTGCGCGCGATCGCGAACAACCAGCTGCCGAACTTCGCCCGCCGGTCGAAGCCGGCCAGGTTGCGGTAGGCGGCGACCAGCACGTCCTGCGCGAGGTCCAGCGCCAGCTCGCGCTCCCGCACATGGCGCCAGCACCAGGCGTAAACGCGGTCACGGTACCGGTCCAGCAAGGCAGCCACCGCGCGGCGGCCGGCCTGACCCGTCGGGTCGCGCCGGTAACACGCCAGCAACGCCTCGTCGGCATCGTTCGGCCCGGACGGTTCGCACGGCGGATGATGCGTCATGCGGTCCTGTTTCCATCCCTGTTGGACGCGTGGCCCCGGTGACAATCACAACTGTAGCTACAGAAAGATGCAAGTGACAACACCTCCTTGTCGCCGGCCCGCGCCGCTGGTACCTTGCACGCACGAGCCGCACGCGGCGGCCGCCTTCTCGAAGCGCGAGGTGAGACTTGAGAGCGTTGATCACGGGCATCACCGGCCAGGACGGCAGCTATCTGGCCGACCTGTTGCTGGCCAAGGGCTACCAGGTCTTCGGCATGGTGCGGCGCGCCAGCACCGAGACCTTCGAGCGCATCGACCACATCCGTGACCGGCTGACGCTCGTGCAGGCGGACCTGCTGGACCCCACGAGCCTCGTGCACGCCTTGCGCGAGGTCCAGCCCGACGAGGTCTACAACCTGGCGGCGCAGAGCTTCGTGCCCACCAGCTGGAGCCAGCCCGTGCTGACCGGCGAGTTCACCGGCCTCGGCGTGGTGCGCATGCTCGAGTCGCTACGCGAGGTGTGCCCGGCGGCGCGCTTCTACCAGGCGAGCAGCAGCGAGATGTACGGCAAGGTGCGCGAGGTGCCGCAGACCGAGCTGACGCCCTTCCACCCGCGCAGCCCATACGCCGCCGCCAAGGCTTACGGCCACTACATCACGGTCAACTATCGCGAGAGTTACGGGCTGTACGCCGTCTCGGGCATCCTGTTCAACCACGAGAGCCCGCGGCGGGGTCGTGAGTTCGTCACGCGCAAGATCACCGACGGCGTGGCGCGCATCAAGCTGGGCCTGCAGCGCGAGCTGCGGCTGGGCAACCTCGACGCGCAGCGCGACTGGGGTTACGCCGGCGACTACGTGCGCGCCATGTGGGAGATGCTGCAGCAGGACACGCCCGAGGACTACGTGATCGCCACCGGCGAGACCCATTCGGTGCGCGAGTTCCTGGAGATCGCCTTCGGTCACGTGAACCTGCACTGGCAGGACTACGTCGTGCAGGACCCCGCCTTCATGCGGCCGGCGGAGGTCGACCAGCTGGTCGGCGACGCGGGCAAGGCGCGGCGCCAGCTCGGCTGGCAGCCATCGGTCGACTTCCCGACGCTCGTGCGCATGATGGTCGACGCCGACCTCGAAGCCTTGCACGGCGTGAAGGACTAGCCGGGGCGGGCGATCAGGGGGCGCTGCCCTTCAGCCAGACCAGCAGCAGGGCGGCCAGGGCCGTCGGCTTCTCCAGCGGCAGGTAGTGCCCCGTGCCTTCGAGCCGCCGGAACTGGAAATCCGCCAGGCCGCCGTACCCGTAGTGCTCCAGGAATTCGCGTTCGTGGCCGGCCGCCGGCAGGAACGATTCGCTGCCGATCACCAGGACCGGCGCGCGCAGCCGGGCGAGCCTGGCCGAGAGGTCGATCGACAGGTTGTCCAGCAGCAGGGACACGTAGCTTGCGCTGTCGGTGCGCAAGGCCATGTCCACGGCCCGGCGGTTGACGGCCTCGTTGCTGCTGATCTCCACGTACTGGTATGCCACGAAACGGTCGTAATCCTCGCGCAGGCTCGCGATGGTGGCCTCCCGCTGCCCCGGGGCGGCGAGCGTGCGCGGCCAGACGTCGATCAGGATGAGCCGCGCGAAGCGTCGCGGTTGTTCCAGCGCGGCCATCAACGCCACCGTGCCGCCGAGGCCGTGGCCGATCGCCACCACCTCGTCGAGGTCGCGGGCGGCCAGCCAGGCCGACAGCGCCGCCGCCTCGAGGGCCACGGTCGCGCCCTCGATCGGCGGGGTCTTGCCATGGCCGTGCAGCTCATAGACGAGCACGGGATAGGAGCCCTCGAGGTAGGGCTTGAGGCCATCCCAGAAGGAACCGCTGGCGCCGAGGCCGTGGATGAGCACGAGCGTCGTTGCGGCGTTGGCGACCGTCGTCAACGAACCCACGAGCAACAGCGACAGCAGGATGACCGTGCCGGCGCGCCGGCGGGTCGTGGTCATGGTGAGGCTCCTTCGCCGACGGTGAACACGTCGCCGTCGCGGGCGGCCACGCAGGCCACGCCGCTTGCGGCGGCGATCGCGGCGGCCGGCGCCTGGGCGGCGACCAGCGGGTACAGGTGTGTCAGGACGATGCGCGCGGGCTGAGCTGCAAGCGCGAGGTCGACCACGCCGGCCGGGCTCAGGTGCTCCGGCACGGCGAGGTCGTCAGGGGTGGAACACTCGACGAGCAGGAGGTCGGCGCCGCGCGCCGCGTCGGCGAGGTGGGCCGAGGGGCCGGTGTCGCCGGAGTAGACCAGGCGGCGGCCGGCCCGGTCGGCAAACGTCCAGCCGAGGCAGGCGCCGCCGAAGCGCGTGGTGGTGTGGCGCGCCGCGAACGCGGTCGCCCGGCCGCCGCCCGGCAAGGGCAGGGTGTCGCCCGGCGCCAGCTCGCGCACGTCGAGGGGGCGCCGGCGGGGCTGGATCCAGTCGCCGTACAGGTCGCCGAGGCGCGCCAGCAGGTCGGTCAGGCCGATCGGGCCAGCCAGCAGCAAGGGGCTGGTGTCGCGCGCCAGGACCGAGTGCAGGGCGAAGAGCAGGGGGGCGAGGTCGGCCGTGTGGTCGAGGTGCAGGTGGCTGAACAGGACGGCCGGGATGCCGTCGACCGTCTCGGGCGCCCCGGGTTGCCGCACCAGGCGCACGAGCGCTCCCGGACCGGGATCCAGCAGCAGGCCGGCTTCGTCGACCCAGAGCCAGTAGGCGGCCGGGCCGTGGGTTGCGGTGGGGACGGCGCCGCCGGCGCCCAGGACGTGCAACTGGATCATGCCCTAAAGGAACAGCCCGCCGTCGGAACGTCAAGCCATGCCGGGGGTTCAAACGAGGATGGACGCCGTCGCGGGGCGCTGGACAGACCCGCGGCGTCCGTCTAGATTCAGCGCAACCGGGAGGACCCATGATCCGAGCGATCGTCTGGACCATCATGATCGGCGCGAGCCTCGGCGCGGGCTTGCCGCGTGCTTCCGCCCAGCAGGACAGCCAGCAGGACTGGTCGGTGGAGCTGGACCTCGGCCCGCAGCAGACGCCCGAGGCCAAGATCAGCGAGCTGAACCAGCGCATCGTCGCCATGCAGTCGCGCGGCGAGCGCGGCCCGCTGCTGGGCGACCTCTACAACGACCTCGGGGTGCTGCACGCCCAGCGGCAGGAGTGGCCCCAGGCCCGCGACGCCTTCATCCGCGCGGTCCAGGCCAAGCCGTTCGACGCGGATTTCCACCGCAATCTCGCCCTGGTCTTCATGCGCCTCGAGGAATACGAGATGGCGGCGGCGGCGCTGCAGGAATACCGCAGCCGCGGCGGTGGCCAGGCGATCGACGTGCACCGCCTGCTGGCGCAGGCCCAGATCCGCAGCGGCGAGACCGACGCCGCGCGCGCCACGTTGCGCGAGGGGCTCAACGCGCTGGGTCGGACGCCGTCGGCCGAGGTCTGCCGCCTGGCGCTCGCCTTGTCGCGGCTCGAGAACGAACAGGGCGAACCGGCTCGCGCCCGCGAGGTGCTCGAGGCTTGGCAGCCGGTGGCGCTGGCCTGGCGCGAGCGCGCGCGCCAGGAGAACCTCACCGAGGGCGTGCCCGAGGCCGAAGCGATCGAGGCGAACCTCGTGGCGCTCTACCTGCAGGACGCGCAGGTGCTCGAGGACTCCGGCCTCGCCGCCGAGGCGGTCGACCTCTACCGCAAGGCCGTGCAGCTCGCACCCGGGCGCGACGATGTGCTGCCGCGCCTTGTTGGTGCGCAGATCGCCGCCGGCGACGTGATGGCCGCGCGCGTCACGGCGCGGGTCGCGCGCCAGGACCACCCGCAGAAGCCCGGCCCCTGGCTGGCCACCGCCCGCATCCACGAAGCCGACGGCGAGGTGCCCCAGGCGATCGACGCGTATCGCAAGGCGTACGACCTCGCGCCGCAAACGCCCGGACTGGGCCTGAAGGTCGGCGCGCTCATGCTGCAGTCGGGCCAGGGCGCCGAGGGCAGGCGCTTCCTCGCGCAGATCATCGAGGCGCCGGACACGCCCACCGAGGTGGTCTACAACTTCGCGGTCAGCCTCATGCGCGACCAGCTGTTCGCCGCCGCCGTGGCGCCGCTGCAGCGCGTCACGCGCGAGTCGCCCGAGTTCGTCGGCGGCTGGGTGGCGCTCGCGCAGACCCACCGCGCGCGCCAGCAGTACGACCGCGCGGTGTCGGCCTACGCGCGCGCGCTCGAGCTGCAGCCCGACGCGCGCACGGCGTACAACCTGGGCGTCACCGCCGGCCAGGCCAAGCTCTGGGATCGGGCCGTCGAAGCGTACGACCAGACGCTCGCCCTGGATCCCGAGCACCGCGAGGCGATGTACAACCGCGCGGTGGCCCTCATGCAGGCCGGGCGCCTGAGCGATGCCGACCGCGCGTTCAAGGCGTTCCGCGCGCTCGAGCCACAGCACTACCGGGCGCACCTGAACCACGGCGTGGCGCTCTACCGCCTCGGCCGCCACGACGACGCCATCGGCGCCTACAACCACGCCCTCGAGATCGAGAACACGGCCGAGGTCTGGGACAACATGGGCGTGGCCTACGACGCCAAGGGCGACAAGCAGAGGGCCAAGCAGTGCTACCAGGAAGCCAAGAAGCTGCGGGGCGAGTCGTGAGCGGCCTGGCGGCGCGGGCCGCAACCCTGCTGTCGATCCTCGCCCTGGCCTCGGCCGCCGCGGCCGGCGCCGGCGGCGACGCGTTGCCGCAGCACCCCGCGCAGCTCGAGCCGTTGACCGCCACGAGCACGTTCCCTCGCCACACCGCGGCCGAGCTGGCGTCGGCCGGCTACCCCGACCACAAGCACGTCTACGCGTACCCCGGCTTCCGGCCGTTCGTGGACGAGGACGGTCGCACCTACGGCCCGCTGAGCCTGGCGCGCGGCACCGCCGTGTTGCCCCGCGAGGGGCTCGACATCGCCGCCGGCGAGGTCGTCTACCGCCACATGCGCGTGCGGTTCGACCCCGAGCAGCCCGCCACGCACGCGTTGCCCATGCTGGAGATGCTCGACTGGGCCCGGCGCGAGCTGAGCCCGCTTCTGGGGCACGACCTCGCCGACGCGTTGACCATCGTCGACACGGACGACCTCGACGACTACCGCGCCCGCACCGGACATGCCTTTCACCGTCTGTACCGAGATATGGGCGAGGTGGTCATCGTGCAGCCGATCGGCACGCTGTTCGCGCGGGGGCTGGCGCCGCACGCGGCGTTCCACCTGGTGGCCATGCGCCTGCTCGATGAGCTGGCCCAGGGGCACGCGCTGCCGATGTGGTTCAGGCACGGATTGTCGTCGTACCTGTCGGAGGAAGGGCCGCACTTCCACGGGCAGCTCGCGATGTATCGCGACCGGTTCCCCGTGGTCATGAGCCCGGACCAAGCCGAGGCCCTGCTCACCGGTAGGCCCGACCCCGACGACGAGGCCGACAAGCGCCTGATCCGCACCGCCGGCTACAGCGCCTTCCTGATGGCCTGGGAGCTGGTCGAGCACCGTGGCGGCTTGCCGAGGGCGGTCTCGCTCGTGCGCCGCGTCGGCGCCGGCGAGGATGCCGACGCGGTGGCGCGCGACCTGTACGGACTCGATCTTGTGTCCCTGGCGGCCGACCTCGACCCCACGACCCGACCCGAGCCGGTCGGCGGCCACACACCGCCGCGGGTGCCGCAGCGCCCGCCGACGCCCTGATCCGCCGCGTGCAAGAAGGACCACCGCGCATGACCACCAACCAGGTACGCGTCCGTTTCGCCCCCAGCCCCACGGGTTACCTGCACGTCGGCGGCGCCCGCACG
>CAZVWL010000129.1:0-8511 GCA_964630845.1 uncultured Fibrobacteraceae bacterium | reverse complement strand
TGACCCTGATCGTGGGCAACCCCGGGATCGATTTCGTCTACCTGCACACGCGCGACGGCGCGACGACCGAACTGGATACCCGCGAGCTGAAGGCGCAGCTCGACGGCGTGCCCATCACCACGCCGGCCGTGCTGGCGATGATCCGCAGCCACCTCGACGGCTGCGGGGACGAGCCCGAAGGAGATGATCATGGCTAAGCTGCGGATCGAGGATCTCAAGCGGATCAAGGAAGCCGTCAAGGGCACGGTCAACCTGCGCGAAGGCGAGTCGCGGGTCAAGGTGACCGTGCACATGGGCACCTGCGGCATCGCCGCCGGCGCGCGGACCGTGATGAACACGCTGCTCAAGGAAGTCGAGCGTCGTCAGCTGACCGACGTGATCCTGACCTCGTCGGGGTGCGCCGGCCTCTGCAACCACGAGCCGATGATGACCGTGGAGGTCAAGGAAGCGGCGCCGATCAAGTACGTCCAACTGGACGCCGAGAAGACCAGGCGCATCTTCGAGGAGCACATCGTCGGCGGCAACGTCGTCGTCGAGTACGCGATGTCGATCGGCAGCGAGCGGACGCACTGATCAAAGTGGCCGCGCGAAGGGCCGACCGTGCCGCGGCCAGGGTGACTGGGAAACGGGTGGCGCCGCCACCAGGAGCGGGATAGATCCATGGAGAAGACCTACCGGACCCACCTGATGCTCTGCGCCGGCACCGGCTGCGTGGCGAGCGGTTCCTTGAAGGTGCGCGACGCGCTGGAGTCGGAGATCGAGAAACGCGATCTGAAGGACGAGGTCCTCGTCTCGATCACGGGCTGCAACGGCTTCTGCGCGGCCGGCCCGCTGCTGGTCGCGTATCCCGATGGGGTCTTCTACCAGAAGCTCACGCCACCGGACATCCCGCACTTCGTCGAGGAGTACCTGGTCAAGGGCCGCGTGGTGCAGAAGCACCTGTTCGAGCCGGCCAAGGGCGTCGCCCCGATCCCGAAGCTCAGCGACATCGGCTTCTTCAGCCACCAGGTGCTGGTGGCGCTGCGCAACCGCGGCATGATCGATCCCGACAAGATCGACGAGTACATCGCGCGCGACGGCTACCTCGGCACGGCCAAGGCGCTCACCGAGATGACGCCGCAGCAGATCCTCGACGAGATCCTGGCCTCGGGCCTGCGCGGCCGCGGCGGCGCCGGCTTCCCGACCGGCACCAAGTGGAAGTTCGCGGCGGCGGCGACCGGCAGCCCGAAGTACATCCTCTGCAACGCCGACGAGGGCGATCCGGGCGCGTTCATGGACCGCTCGATCCTCGAATCGGACCCGCACTCGGTCATCGAGGGCATGATCATCGGCGCCAAGGCCATCGGAGCGCACAAGGGCTACGTGTACGTGCGCGCCGAGTACCCGCTGGCGATCGAGCGCCTCGAACGGGCGATCGGCCAGGCCAAGGATTACGGCCTGCTCGGCGAGGACATCCTCGGCTCGGGTTACGACATGGACATCGAGCTTTACTACGGCGCCGGCGCCTTCGTCTGCGGCGAGGAGACGGCCCTGATGCAGTCGATCGAGGGCAAGCGCGGCATGCCGCGACCGCGGCCGCCGTTCCCGGCCCACCAGGGCCTGTGGGGCAAGCCGTCGGTGCTGAACAACGTGGAGACCTTCGCCAACGTCGCGCAGATCATCCACCGCGGCGCCGCCTGGTACGCGTCGCTGGGCACCGAGAAGAGCACGGGCACGAAGGTCTTCGCCTTGACCGGCAACGTGAAGAACATCGGCCTCATCGAGGTGCCGATGGGCACGCCGTTGCGCACGATCGTCTTCGACATCGGCGGCGGCATTCCCAACCGCAAGAAGCTCAAGGCCGTCCAGGTGGGCGGGCCGTCGGGCGGCTGCATCCCCGAACATATGATCGACACGCCCGTCGATTTCGAGTCGATCCCGGCCACGGGCGCGATCATGGGCTCCGGCGGCCTCGTGGTGATGGACAACGAGACGTGCATGGTCGACGTCGCCCGGTTCTTCCTCGATTTCACGGCCGAGGAGTCTTGCGGCAAGTGCACCCCCTGCCGCGAGGGCACGGTGCAGATGCTCGAGATCCTCACCCGCATCAGCAAGGGCGAGGGTCGCTTCGAGGACATCGAGACGCTCGAGGAACTGGCCAGGACCATCTGCGCCAGCTCGCTCTGCGGCCTCGGCCAGACGGCGCCGAACCCGGTGCTCACCACGCTCCGCTATTTCCGCCACGAGTACGAGGAGCACATCATCGACCGGCGCTGCCGCGCCAAGAGCTGCAAGGAGCTGCTGCGGTTCTGGGTCGACCCCTCGTTGTGCAAGAAGTGCGGCCTGTGCGTGCCGGCCTGCCCGGTCGATGCGATCAAGTGGGAGAAGAAGATGGTGGCCGAGATCATCCAGGACAAATGCACGCGGTGCACCTCGTGCTACCGGGCCTGCAAGTTCGACGCGATCGAGTAGCGGCTGCCTGTCGGAGGCATGATGCGCGGAACGGACGACGCCGGCGCGCAACCGCCGGAACAACGGCCACCCCGGAGCCTGCAGGTCCTGCGGACCGGCACGTACCTGCACACGTATTGCCCATCCTGCGGCGCGAACCTGATCCAGGGCGACTGGATCCTGCTCGACATCCGGGCCGGCGACCTGGCCGGCGAGCTGCGCCTGTCGCCGCGCTTCAACGTCTTCGACAAGGAGCTCAGCGTTTCCCTGGCGGCCGGGACGGAGCTCGACGACATGAGCTGCCCGCGCTGTCACGCGTCGATGATCAACCCGCGGGTCAACTGCGAGCGGTGCGGATCGAAGACCGTGCGCATCAAGGTCTCGGCGGTGCATCTGGACGTGCACCTGAACGTCTGCGTGCGCATCGGCTGCTTCTGGCACGGGCTGTCGCGACAGGATCGGGCGCGGCTGATCCTGGAAGAGTAGGCGGGTCGGCCACCAGGCGGATGACGAGAAAGCCGCCCGCAGCGATGCCGGGCGGCTTTCTCGTCGTAACTCGTGCCGCCGACTAGCGGCGACGGCGACGGTCGGCCTTCTGGGCCTCGTGCTGCGCCCGGATCTCCGGCGGCACGACGTCGAAGAAGAACGAGACCCCGCCCGACAGATCGGTATAGGTCACGCTCGTCGTGTAGTGCAGCTCTTCGCGGGCCATCGAGAAGTTGGACAGGTTGGCCTGCATGAAGACCTCGAGCCGGTCGCCGAACCGCCGCTGCACGCCGGCCGTGCCGATCAGCATGAGTTCGCCGACGTCGTCGAGGTTCGAGAACCGGTTGATCACGCCGCCGAAACCGAAGCCGAGGTAGGGGCTGAAGCCGAGCACCCGGAAGCCGGCGAGGTCGTACATCAGCTGCAGCGAGCCGCGATAGATGCTCACGCTGTCGTCGCGATCGATCTCCTCGCGGAACTGGGCGTTGCGGTTCTCGATGTTCATCATCGTCAGGACGGCCTGTGTCGTCGTGTAGCTGGCGGTGATGTCCATGTGGAAGTTGTCGGCGAGGTAGGCGGCGATCGTCATGCCGAACGTCTTGCCGTCCTCGATGCGCTTGACCGGTCCGTCGTACTTGCGGTAGTCGAGTTCGCCCGGTTCCCACCAGGTGCCATCGAAGCTCATCACGCGCTGCGCGCCGGCCTCCTCGAACGAACGGGGGCCGCGCACGGGCAGGTTCAGGTATTCGCTGCCGCCGAACCAGCCGCCGAAGAAGCGGATCTTGTAGGCCTTGATCGAGAAGTCGGCCCAGGTCTCGGGTTCGGCAGGGGCCTCGGCCTCGAGCGGGTCGGGCGCGGGGTCGGCGGTCGCGGCGTCGTCCTGGGCGACCACGACGGGGGCCGCGAGGATGGCGGCCAGGCCGCAAGCGGCGGCTAACAACCTAGAGTTCATGCACGCTACCTCGTCGAGGCGGTGAAAGCCGCGGCACGGCTTCTGATCCGGTTTCGTGGTCCGCGCGCGCGGCGGCCATCGCCGCGGCGCCTGCAGAACGTTACGGTCTGGGCGGCGGGGTGTCCAGGCGGATTTGCCCGCGCTAAGACCTTGCCATCAAATTAGGAAACCCGACGGGAGCGGACAAGGCGAAAGCCGTCGGACACGGCGCCGGCCGTGTTGACACGTTCAGGCGCGGGCACTACTATTGCGCTTCGCCAAATTTTGGTCCGACCGCAGCCGTACCGGTCGTTCCGGGGCCCTCCCGGCCCAGGTCAGCCGGCAGGCGCCGCACCCGTCGACCAGCCAGATCTGGCCGACCCGGCCACCCCGAAAGGACGATCCTTGAAGAGCTACCCCATGGACAAGATCCGGAACGTCGCGCTGGTCGGCCCGCACGGGGTCGGCAAGACCGCTCTTGCGGATGCGATCCTGCACGTGACCGGTCGTGTCGGCCGGCGCGGCAACGTCGACGATGGCAGCTCGGTCTTCGACTTCCTCGACGAGGAGGTCGACAAGAAGCAGACCATGTCCGCGTCGATGGCGTGGGTGGAGGCGGGCGGCTGCAAGATCAACCTGATCGACACCCCGGGCGTCGACGACTTCCGCGGCGATGTCTACGCCAGCCTCAAGGTGATCGAGGGCGCGCTCTTCCTGGTGAAGGCCGACGGCGGCTTCGAGGTGGCCTCGGACAGCCTGTGGCGCCTGATGCGCAAGCACGAGGTCCCCAGCTTCATCGTCGTCAACCGGATGAACAAGGAGCACTCGGACTGGCAGACGGCGCTCGCGAGCGTCCAGGACCGCGTCGGGGTCAACGCGGTGCCCATCCACCTGCCCATCGGCAGCAAGGATGGCCTGCGCGGCGTGGTCGACCTGGTGACGATGAAGGCCTACGTGAAGTCCGGCGACAAGGTCGTGATCGAGGACGTGCCGGCCGACCTGAAGGCCGAGGCCGAAGCCGGCCGCGAGGCGTTGATGGACCCCGCCGCCGAGGCCATCGACGAGCTGATGGAGAAGTACCTCGAGGAGATGACGCTCACGGACGAGGAGTTGCAGCGCGGGCTGAAGGCCGGCATCGCGGCGGGCAAGATCTACCCCGTGCTGGCGACCGCGGCCGACTCGGAGATCGGCGTCGCCGCGCTGCTCGACGCGATCGTGGGCCTCATGCCGAGCCCGGCGATCAGGGCCGAGGTGCGGGGCATCAATACGAACAGCGACGAGCCGGCGACCTTCGCCTGCAGCGCGAACGGCGACCCGCTGGTCTTCGCCTTCAAGAAGCAGTACGAGGCCCAGGGCGGCGACATCGTGTGGCTCCGCGTGCTGAGCGGCAACGTTTCCAGCGGCGACAACCTCACCGTGCAGAACGGCAACGGCGAGCGCCTCGGCCAGCTCTTCGTGGTCACCGGCAAGCACAAGGACAAGGTCGAAGCGGTGGGCGCCGGCGACATCGCCGTGGCCGCCAAGCTCAAGGCCACCGGCACCGGCGCCACGCTGACGCAGAAGGGCGCCTTCAAGCTGCCGCCGATCCCCTACCCGACGCCGACCAACGCCGAAGCCATCCGCCCGGTGACCGCCGGCGACGAGGACAAGATGTCGGCCGGCCTGACGAAGATCTACGAGGAAGACCCCACCTTCGAGCTGCGCCACCAGTCCCAGCTGAGCCAGTCGCTGCTGATCACCCAGGGCGATCTGCACATGGCCTATATCCTGGACAAGCTGAAGCGTGGCACCGGCGTCGAGATCGAGCGCAACCGGCCGCGGGTCGCCTTCAAGGAGACCGTGCGTGGTCAGACCGAGAAGCAGGGGCGCCACAAGAAGCAGTCGGGCGGGCGCGGCCAGTTCGGCGACGTGCACCTGCGCATCGAGGCCAACGAGCGCGGCGCCGGTTTCGAGTTCATCGACGGCATCGTGGGCGGCGTGGTCCCGAACAAGTTCATCCCGGCCGTCGAGAAGGGCTGCCGCGAGACGCTGGTCGACGGCCTGATCGCCGGCTACGAGATGGTCGACATCAAGGTGACGCTCTTCTTCGGCAGCTACCACAACGTCGACTCGAGCGAGGCGGCGTTCAAGACCGCGGCGCGCATCGCGTTGCAGCGGGCGGTCGAGGAGGACGCGGCGCAGCTGCGGCCGGTGATCCTCGAGCCGATCATGAACGTGCGCATCACCGTGCCCAAGGACTACATGGGCGACGTGATGGGCGACATCTCGACGCGCCGCGGCGCCATCCAGGGCTCGGAGGCCGACGGGCCGTTCCAGGTCGTGATGGCCCAGGTTCCGGAGGACGAGCTCTACCACTACGCGATCGCGCTGCGCGCGATGACGCAGGGCACGGGCACGTTCGCGATGGAGTTCTCGCACTATGCGGAGGTGCCAGGCGACGTGCAGAAGCGCCTGGTCGACGTCTACAAGGCCAACCGTAAGAGCGAGTAGGAAGGACGCGCGATGTCTGGCCACTCCAAGTGGGCGAACATCAAGCACCGCAAGTCCGCTCAGGATGCCAAGCGCGCGCGGGTCTGGTCACGCCTGATCAGGGAGATCACGATCGCGGCGCGGGATGGCGGCGGCGACCCCGACGCCAACCCGCGCCTGCGCGCCGCGTTGACCAGCGCCCGCGCCAGCAACTTGCCCGGCGACACCGCCGAGAAGGCGATCAAGCGCGGCACGGGCGACCTCGAGGGCGTCCGCTACGAGGAGATCGGCTACGAGGGTTACGGCCCGGCGGGCGTGGCGATCCTCGTCGAGACCCAGACCGACAACAAGAACCGCACCGCCGCCGACGTGCGGCACGTCTTCACCAAGTACGGGGGCAAGCTGGGCGCCAACGGCTGCGTGTCGTACCTGTTCAGCCGCAAGGGCCTGATCGTCGTCGGCGACGAGGATGCCCGCGTGGATGCGGACCGGGTCATGGAGGCGGCCATCGAGGCCGGCGCCGAAGATGTCGAGGCGGGCGGCGAGGTCGTGATCGTGACCACGGCCATGGAGGATCTGCACCAGGTGACGACCGCGCTGCAGGCGGCCGGGTTGCCGGTGCGCAGCGCCGAACTGTTCATGGAACCGGGCACCGTGGTCAGGATCGACTCCGAGAAGGACGCCGCCGCGGTGTTGCGCCTCATCAACATGCTCGACGACCTCGACGACGTGGCCAAGGTCTCGGCCAACCACGACATCGACGACGCCTTGCTGGCCAAGCTCGAGGGCTGAGCCGCCCCCGTCACCGCCGTCGCGGCGCGGGGCGGCCCCTCGGACGCGCCGGCTCTGGAAGGAACCATGGCCAACGGCCCGCGAGTCCTCGGCATCGACCCCGGTTCGCACGCCACGGGCTGGGGCGTCGTCCAGACGCTGCCGGCACTGCGTTGCGTCGCGGCGGGGGTCATCCGTCCCGGACGCGACCTCGCCCTGCCGGATCGCCTGCTGGCGATCCACGAGCAACTGGTGGCGATCATCGAGCAGCACGCGCCGCAGGTCATGGCCGTCGAGGACCTCTTCAACGCCCGCAACGCCCGCAGCGCGCTGGTGCTCGGCCATGCGCGCGGCGCGGTGCTGCTGGCCGGGGCGCGTTGCGGCCTGCCGGTGCACGAGTACCCGCCGGCCGCGGTCAAGCAGGCCGTGACGGGCAACGGCCGGGCGGGCAAGGAGCAGGTCCGTTTCATGGTGCAACGGTTGCTGAACCTGGCCGAGGAGCCGGTGCTCGACGCGAGCGACGCGCTGGCCGTGGCGCTCGCGTACGAGGGCAAGAGGCGGTTCGGCGGGGCCAAGACAGGGAGCGCGCGCCGATGATCGCCTACGTCGAGGGCGTGCTGGTGCAGGCCGGGCGCGAGGCGGTGGTCGCCGTCGGTGGCGGCGCCGTGGGGCTGGACGTGTTGCTGTCCGATCGCAGCGCCGAGCAGCTGCCTGCCGTTGGCGAGACGGTCAGGCTGTGGACGCACCTCGTGGTGCGCGAGGACGCCTGGCAGCTCTTCGGTTTTGCGCGCCGCGAGGAGCGGGCCATGTTCCGCCTGTTGCTGTCGGTGTCCGGCGTGGGCCCGCGGGTGGCCCTCGGCATGCTGTCGGGCGCCGACCCGGCCGCGATCGCGCGCATGCTGCGCGACGGCGACGAACGCGCGCTGGCGCGCCTGCCGGGCATCGGCAAGAAGAGCGCCGCGCGGCTGGTGGTCGAACTGGGCCAGCGGGTGCCCGCCAACCTGGCGGCGGGCGAGGCCGGCGCGGCTGCGACCGGCGCGGCTGCGACCGGCGCCGGGACCGCCGGCGGGCCGCTCGACGAGGCCGTGCTCGTGCTGCAGGCCATGGGCCTGCCGACCATGCAGGCCGAGCAGCTGCTGCGCGACGTGAGCCAGGCGCGGCCCGAGTTGAGCAACGATGTGCCCGCCTGGGTGCGCGCGGCGCTGTCGCGCCTGGGCGCGCCGGGCCGTTGAGCGGAGCGTCGCACGCGCCGCCGAAAGGACTCTCGTGGACGAGACGCGCTGGACCGACCCCGACGCCACCGACGAGGACCTGGTCCTGGACCGCAGCCTGCGGCCCCGCTCGCTGGACGAGTTCGTCGGCCAGGACGCGATCAAGGCCAACCTGCGGGTCTTCGTGCAGGCGGCGCGGCAGCGCGGCGAGGT
>CAZVWL010000128.1:0-8696 GCA_964630845.1 uncultured Fibrobacteraceae bacterium | reverse complement strand
GCCTCCGGCGGGGTGCGTGATGCCGGCGCCCTGGATCTCCCAGCTCGTCACGTAGCTCTGGCTGAAGTTCGAACCCGGCGCGGTGTACGCATAATCGAAATCGTACCCTCCGCCGCCGGTCATCACCAGGGTGCCCGTGCCGATGCCCGCGATCGTCACATCGTACTCGTAGACGTAGTCGTAGACGATCGTCGCGTCGCCTTGCTGGCCGTCGTAATCGCCCGTGCCGGTCATCTGGTGGCGGATCGAGGCGGCGCCGGCAGGGCTCTGCTGGGGGGTGCCCTCGTCGTCGAGGTACTGGACCGTGTAGAAGTAGTGGTAGACGAAGCCTGCCGCGTCGTACTCGTAGGTGTACTCCCAGCGCTGGTTCTCCTCGTTCCAGCCGTAGTTCTTGGCCGTCGCCTCGCCGGAGGCGGCATCCTTGCCGACCCCGCCGGCGAGGGTCGTCATCGATTGCACGAGCGTGACCGCTTGCGGCGCCGCGGCCTGCGCTTGGGCGACGGCCGTCATCTCGTCGAACTGCGTCGGCGGCCTGGGCGTGCCCGGTCCGGTGGGGTTGTCGTCGTCGTCGCCGCACCCGGCGACGCCGAGCGACAGGAGCGCGGCGAGCAGGGCGATGGTGGGCCGGGCGTATCTCGGGCGAGTGGCGGGGACCATGGGAATGCCTCCTGGTGGCTCATGATCGATCAAGCCGAACACTTTGTCGGCCGAGTAGGCGAGTGTTATTATCCTATATTGTCGTTCAAACACAACCCCGAATTCGCCCAACGCTGCCTTGGTTGATGAAATATTCACCAAATTGCTATATCATTGTGCCGCTAGTCGTCACGAAGCCCGATTTGGGGAGCCACCGTCATGCGCCTGAACCAACGATTCACCCTCCTGTGCCAGCGGCTGTCCCTGCTGCTGGTCGTGGCGTTGCTGCCCTCCGCCGCGCTGTCGCAGCCGCCGGCCGGTTACTACGCCACGGTCGACACCTCGAGCCCCGCGGCCCTGCGCGCCACGCTTGGCGCCGTGATCAGCGGCCACGTGAAGATCGCCTACACTTCGTCAAGCGCGATCGACACCTGGGACGTGCTCGAACTGGCCGATCAGGACCCGCTCGACGCGGGCCGGATCCTCGACCTCTACCGCAACGTAAGCCACCCCAAGTTCAACGGTGGCAATAGCTTCTACAATCGCGAACACACCTGGCCGAACAGCTACGGCTTCCCGAACAACACCGCCTCCAACCTGCCGTACACGGACTGCCACCAGCTCTTCCTGTGCGACATCAACTACAACAACGTGCGCGCCAACAAGCCGTTCGACGACTGCGCGAGCGGTTGCGCCGCCTATCCGACGGCCGTGCACGGAGGCGTCAGCGGCATCAACTACACGAACAACGTCGCGCCGATCGGTGTCTGGGAAACCTGGCACGACCGGCGCGGCGACGTGGCCCGGGCCATCCTCTACCTCGACGTGCGGTACGAGGGGCACGGCAACGAGCCCGATCTGATCGCGACGGACGACCTCGCCCTGATCCTCGCCTCGGCCACCGGCAGCAACGAGCCGGTCGCCTACATGGGTTACCTCACCACGCTACGTCGCTGGCACGCCGAGGACCCGCCGGACGACAAGGAACGGCACCGCAACGACATGGTTTTCGTCTACCAGCAGAACCGGAACCCGTTCATCGACCACCCGGAGTGGGTCGAGATGCTCTTCGGCGACGGCGCCACCGCGGCGCCCGAGGTGCCCGTGGGCTGGCCCGGTCGGGTGCAGATCGCCGCCGTGGCCCCCAACCCGTTCAACCCGTTGACCAGGATCACCTACCAGGTGCTCGTACCCGGCACGGTGAGCCTCGACGTGGTCGGGCTCGACGGCCGCCGAGTGCGCACACTCGCGGTCCGCCATCACGGGGCCGGCGAGTTCCGGGTCGACTGGGACGGTCGCGACGATGCCGGCGGCCTGGCGCCCAGCGGCACCTATCTGCTGCGTCTGGCCGGCACGGACGGCAGCGTGGACCGTGCGAAACTCACGCTCTTGAAGTAATCTGGCGGGAACCAAAGGAGTGTGACCCATGCCCGAGACCCATCTCATCCTCTCGATTCCCCAGGGAGCGATCACCGCCACCACGCTTGGCATCGACGGGCTGGCGTGGCATCGCAGCCCCGGTTCCGGCAAGCATTTCAAGGGCCGCAAGCTCTTCATCGAACTGGCCGTCAAGGACGGCCGCCCCGACTTCGAGTACCTCGACGAGGGTGGCTGGCGCGACGCCGAGGGTGACACGATCCACGCTCTGGACGCCGCCGCCGCAGGCAAGCGGACCAAGACCGCGCTGTCGAACAACGCGTTTTCTTGCACGCCGTTCGAGGCCTACCGCCGGGTGTTCCTGGTCAAGACCGGCGGCGAAGTGATGGAGATGGAGCCCGGCGGCCAGCTGCACGAGTTCCGTTCCCACGCCTGCCGCGAGGAGATGTCTCCCGCCGAGGTCGCGACGGCGGCCGGCAGCTCCGACCACGGGCAGCGCCGCCGGCGCCTGTACCTGGTCATGTGCCCCATCCAGCTCCTGCTGGTCTCCAACCTCACGCCCATCGAGTACGCCTGGTACGCGACGCACCGCCCCGGCAAGGTCTTCCGGCAGGTCATCTTCACCGAGCTGCACAGCGAGCAGTCCCACCTCGCGGCCCAGAGCCGTTTCACCGACGCGCGCCTCGAGCTCGAGGTGCAGCCCGACAAGAAGACCAAGACGATCGTCTCGGACGACTGCATGAACGAGGTGCCGTTCCAGACCTGGGTCGGCTACCGCCGCCGCAACGAAGGCGGCCTGTACGTCGCCGACCGGACGCACATCGGCCTGTGGCGGTTCCCCGAGGAGATCCCGCTGGCCTGGGAGCGGGCGATCGGCTGATCCGGTCAGCGTCGGCGGCCACGAGCGATGCCGGACTGAAGAAGGGGGCCCGCGCGGGGCCCCCTTCGGCGCTTCTGCAGGCGCGCGAACAGGTCTTCCCAAGCTTCGACCGATCCGATACGATCACCCTGCCGTCCCCGGAACCCCAGCCAGTGGATGCGGTGCGACATGGAGTTGCGGCTGACCGCCGACGATTACAACCTCCTGCTGAAGGTCGTGTCCCTCTCGCCGGCCCCCGAGGTGGCGCTGCGCGCGGGCATGGTCGAGGGCATGTTCCTGCGCTTCGACATGCCGGTCGAGGTGGGCGGCGAGCTGCTCGTCGACATGATGAACGCCGCGCTCGCTTGCGGCAGCCGCCGCCAGCGGGTCACGCTCGAGCGTTTGATCCGCAAGGTGACCGAAGAGCTGATCGACGAGGGGTTGGCGTTCGACGAGGATCCCCTCGGTCTGGTGCAGCGCGGCTCCGTCTACAACACGGCCCCGCAGTCTGACCTGGGCGGGTTGTCGCCCCAGCAGGTGCGCCACCTGCTGGACAACGAATGGGACAGCGACTCTCCCGGCGTGCAGATGCGCCTGGACGTGCCGCTCGACCTCCTGGCGACCTCGGACACGTTGCACAACGCGCAGCAGCTGCTGCGCGCCCTGGCCGAGAACGGCGCGCGGGCCACGCCGGCAGGCAATCTGAACCGGGCGTTCGTCCAGACGTTGCTGAACCAGATGCGCTTGCCCTCCGGCTACGTCGACGACTTGCGGAAATATCACAAGGTGATCAACGAGCAAGACGCCTGGCTGCTCCACGAACTGCGCCTGGTGCTCGAGCTGGGCGAGCTCATCGAGCTGCGCACCGGCAGCTATCGCCTGACCAATCGCGGCCGCGAGCTGCTCGTGCCCGACCGGGCCGGCGCCTTGCTGGCGACGCTGTTCGAGACCACGTTCCGGATCTTCAACCTGGGTTTCCATGATCGGCTGCCAGACGCGGATATGTTCCAGGCCACGATCTCTTACCCGTTGGCCGTCCTCGCGCAACAGCCCGCCGGCTGGCTCGACTACCGCGACCTCGTGCCCCGGCTCATGTTGCCGGCGCTCTCCGAGATGCTGCCGCGCCTGGATTATCTTGATCTGCCCGACGCGCTTGTCAGCATTCGCCTGCTTGACCGCCTGGAGCGGTTCGGGCTGGTCGAGATCCGCCACGAGGAGACGGAGGCCCTCTCGCTGCGGCGCATCGCCCAGGTGCGGCGCGCGCCGCTCTGGGACCATTTCTTGAGAATCGCCCTCGATTGACCGGTTCTCGTTGTGCCGGCAACCCCCGTCATGCTAAGATCGTA
Source organism: uncultured Fibrobacteraceae bacterium (assembly GCA_964630845.1). GTDB lineage: Bacteria > Krumholzibacteriota > Krumholzibacteriia > LZORAL124-64-63 > LZORAL124-64-63 > Glo-17. The sequence goes on along the minus strand of CAZVWL010000128.1, from coordinate 4,478 downwards.
ACAACACCGGTCCGGTCCCTGACACAACGCCGGAGGTGCTGCCATGTCCGCCCGGATCTTCAGTGTCGACTACTACTACACCACGGTGGCCAACCGGCCGGGACAGGGGTGCAAGTTCCTCGAACTCCTCGCTGCCGGCGAGGTCAACCTGCTCGCGTTCAACGCGTTTCCCGTGGGCGCGGAGAACACGCAACTGGTGATCTACCCGCAGAACGCCACCTGGCTCGGCGAGCTGGCCCGGCGCGAGGGACTGACGCTCTACGGCCCGCACCACGCCTTGCTGGTGCAGGGCGACGACGAGCTGGGCGCGCTGGTCGCCATTCACCAGAAGCTGTGCGATGCGGAGATCAACGTGTCCAGCAGCACGGGGCTGACCGACGGCCGCGGCCGCTACCGCTACATCGTGCACGTGCAGCCCGAGGAGTACGACCGCGCCCTCTCTGTGCTCGGCGTCACGCATGGCCTCGAGCGCTGGTCCGATTTCCAGCTCAAGCGGTACCGCCGGTTCAAGGCCAAGGCGTGACGAGGCTCGCCGACGCGCACGAGCGCGATCCCGACACCGGCCGCGTGCGCGACGCGGCGGCGCACGCAAGCGCCGTGCGCGCGATGTTCACACGCATCAGCGGCGTCTATGACCGCATGAACCACCTGCTGTCGCTGAACCTGGACCGGCGCTGGCGCCGTCGGCTGGCCGCCCGCCTCGATCCCGGCGTCGACACGTTGCTGGATGTCTGCGCCGGCACCGGCGACCTCGGCCTGGCCTGCCTGGTTGCCGGCCGCGCGCGCCGCGTGGTGGCGGTCGACTTCGCGCCCGCCATGCTGGCGGGCATCGCCGGCAAGCAGGGCGCCGCCGCGGTGCGCGCCGTGGCCGCCGACGGCCTCCGGCTGCCGCTTCAGGATGCGTGCGTCGACGCGGTGGCGGCCGCTTTCGGCGTGCGCAACCTGGCCGACCCCGCCGCCGGCATCGCCGAGATGCTGCGCGTGGTGCGCCCGGGCGGTCAGGTGCTGGTCCTCGAATTCTTCCGCGCCGACCCTGCCGCCAGCGGCCCCGGCCGCGGCCCGAGCGGCCCCGTGCGGGCGGCCCTCGGCGCGCTGGTGCCGCTGGCCGGGCGCCTGGCAGGGGGCGACCACGCCGCCTACACCTACTTGCCCGGCAGCATGGACCGCTTCCTGACGGCCGCCGCCTACGCCGAACTGCTGATCGTCGCGGGTTGCCGGACGGTGACGATCGAACGGCTGACGCTCGGGGTCGCGCACCTCGTGCATGGACGCGCCCCGTAGCCCGCCTGATCAGGGACGCCAGAAGATGTGGAAGCCGAAGGCCGACTCGACCACGGGCGAGACCTCGCCGGGTTCGAGCGCCATGATCGCCTGCTCGGCCGCCGGTTCGAGCAGGCCGGGCTCGATCCAGCCGAGGTCCCCGCAGCGTTGCCGGTTCTGCGGGTCGTCCGAGAAGCTCGCCGCCACCTGGCAGGGGTCCACGCCCGGGTCGACCATCTTGTCGCGCAGGGCGTGGGCGATGCGCTCGGCCTCGCCGCGGTCGCGGCGCAGCGACGCGTCGGCCCGGCGAGCGTCGCGGTGGGCGATCAGCACGTGGTGCAGACGCAGGCGGGGCAGCGGCTCGCGGCGCACGACGTGCCAGCCGTATGCCGTCGCGATCGGGCCGCCCACCTCGCCATCGGCGAGCGAGCGCACGAGCGCATCCAGCGTGCCGTCCATCTCGCCGGGACCGAACACGCCGAGGTAGCCGCCGTTGCGACCGGCGGTGGGGTCGTCGGAGTACCGGCGGGCGAGGTCGGCCAGCTCGCCGCGGCCGGTGCGCAGCAGCAGGGCGAGGCGACGGGCGCGCTCGAGGGCCTCGTCCTCGGTGCGCACCACGCCGCGCGGGCAGTCGCGCACGCCGGTCCAGGCCACCAGGATGTGGCTGGCGGCCACCTCGTCGCCGAGCATCTGGTGGTCGCGGGCCGGCCGGTCCTGGTCGCGGTCCGACTGCTGGTCGGCGCAGCCGGCCAGGGCCAGCAGGCAGCTGCAGGTGACGAGCCAGCCCGCCGCGGCGAGCTGCGTGGGGTTCCGATCGCGGGTCATGGTCCTACCGGCACGGGGTTCAGGGGATTGGCGGCCCGGCCGCTCACTCCAGACCTTGAAACTTCGGGCGGCCCGTTTGTTCCAGGATGCGCCGGGACAGCAGGTGAAAGATCTGCAGCTCCCAGTTGACCATGCCGGCCCGGCTGTGCAGCTGGCGCAGGTAGGTCAGGAATTTCTCGCGCTCGAAGTCGTTGTAGCCGACGGCCGTCATCGCCGCGCCGAGGTGGGCGTACATGGTGTCCAGCTCGCGCTGATCGGGCAGCCGGGAGCCCCGGTGAGGGTGGTAGACCGACATCTCCGGCCGCGGCGGCGGCGCGCCGGCGCCGGCCCCATGCCCCACCCAGTCTTCGCGGCCCTGCACCGCGAGCCAGGCCTTGCGCACCTCCCAGGCGTAGAGCATCACGGCCTGCGCCAGGTTCAGCGAGGGTTGCGACACGTCGGTCGGCACCATGGACAGGTAGCGGCAGCCGTTGATCTCCTCGTTGGTCAGGCCCGTGCGCTCGGTGCCGAAGAGCAGCGCCACCGTGCCCTCGCGGGCGTGCTCGACCACGCGCCGCGCGAGCTGGTGCGGCGGCAGGAGCGCGTTCTTGCGCAGCTGGCGACGGCGCGCGGTGGTGCCGCAGACGACGATGCAGTCGGCGACCGCCTCGGCCGTCGACGTGGCGATCCGAGCGCCGTCGAGCACGTCGACCGCGCCGTGGGCGAGCGCGCGGGCGGCGTCGCTGTCCGGGCCGTTGGGGTTGATCAGGCGCAGACGCGTCAGGCCCATGGTCTTCATGGCGCGCGCGGTGGCGCCGATGTTGGCCGGCTCGGTGGTGTGGCTGAGCACGACGACGATGCGCGCGAGGTCGGGCGCCCGGTCCTCGCCGACCGGCGCGATCCCGGTGTCGATGGCCTCCGGACCCCGTTCCATCAGGGCAGGGTCAGCAGCACCAGGGTCTCCAGGTGCGACGACTGGGGGAACATCACGACCGGCGCCACGCGTTCGACCCGGTAGCCGGCCGCGGCCAGGGCGCCGCAGTCGCGCGCGAGCGTGGCGGGGTCGCAGCTGAGGTAGACCAGGGCGCGCGGCTTCAGCCGCGTCAGGTGCGCGATCGTCGGCTTGCCGAGGCCGGCGCGCGGCGGATCGACCACCACGACGGCCGTCGGCCAGTCCAGCGCTCCGGCGGTCTGCGGCTCGGCCAGGACATCCTGCACCTGGCCCTGCCGCGCCGTGACGTGGTCGCGCAAGGCGGGCGCGCGGCGGATGTTCTCCTGGGCGTCCTGCCAGGCGGCCTGGTCGCTGTCGACCGTCAGGATGCGCCCGGAGCGGTCGGCCAGCCCGAGCGTGAACAGGCCGACCCCGCCGTAGAGGTCGGCGAGGTCGTGACCGGTCGGCAGCAGGTCGCCGAGCCAGGCGCGCACGGTCGCCAGGACGGCCTCGGCGGCCGCGAGGTTGCTCTGGAAGAAGCTCTGGTGCGAGACCCGAAACTTGTGGCCGCCCACGTGCATCACCAGGTAGGTGCGGCCCCACTGAGGGCGGTTGTTCATCAGGATGCCCTGCAGGCCGGGCGCCGGGGCGTCGTCGGCGCCGGCCTCGGCCAGGATCTTGCGCAGCAGGCGCTGGCGGGCGGGGTGGCCGTAGAGCGAGAGCAACCAGCCGCCGCGGCCGTCGAGGCGCACGACGATCTGCTCCATCGGCGGCAGCTGCCGCAGCCAGGGCAGGACGACCGCGTCGAACGGCTCGGCCATGATCGGGCAGGTTTCCAGCGGCACGACCGCGTTGGTGCCGCGTTGCTTCAGTCCGTAGAGGCCGATGTCGCTGGCGGCCAGGCGCAGGCGGTTGCGGTAGCCGAGGCTCGGCGCGTCGGCGGGCAGGTCGGGCAGGAGGCGGTCGGTCACGTCGAGGCTGCCGAGGCGCTGGAAGCAGTCGAGCAGGATGACGCGGCAGGCGTCCCGCTGGGCGCCGTCGTCGAGGTGCTGCAGGTCGCAGCCGCCGCAGCGGTCGTAGTGTGGGCACGGCGCGGCGCAGCGGCCGGGGCCGGGCGTCAGGATCTCCAGCAGGTCGGCCTCCAGGTAGCCGCGGTGGTGCTGGGTCGGCAGCACGCGCACGTGGTCGCCGGGGGCGGTGCCGAAGACGAAGATGGCCTGGCCTTCATGGCGGCCGAGGCCCGCGCCGCCGGTCACCAGCTTCTCGATCGTCAGCTCGAGGGGCGCCGGGCCGGCGGGGTCGTTACGGATTGCATCGTTCATGGGTCAACAGTAGCATTGGACCAGGCGGCGGGCCAGCGGCAAGCTCGCGTATTCACGGAGGTGAGGGTGAGGCGTAGGCGACAGGCTCGATCGGCGGCCGTGTTGCTGGGCGCGCTGGCGATGCTGTGGCTCGTCGGCGCGGGATGCGCGCCGAAGCGCGT
>CAZVWL010000127.1:0-8830 GCA_964630845.1 uncultured Fibrobacteraceae bacterium | reverse complement strand
CAGGTTCAAATGCTCCGCCTGCGGCGTCACCTTCAGATCACAGTCCTTCTCCGCAACCTACTGGCTCAGACGCCCTGACGCCTTCAATCATCTACCTGCCAAGGCCATCAGCGGCGCCTGCAACCGCCAGCCAGGGGCTTTGAAGGTGAACCGGCGGCACGAATTGCGGTATGCTGTTTGAAGAATGAGAGTTATGCTAGCAGCTGAGGAGCAATAACATTCTTCGCGGAACAACCGAAAAGGTGAGGTGGCGGACCACAGACCCCGCAGCGTGGCGTCCACCGCCTGCCACTGGCGGCGCTCCTCGACGAGCTGCGCGCGCCCCTGGGTCGTGATCCGGTAGTACTTGCGCCGGCGGCCACTCTCGGCGACCTCCCACCGCGCCACGACGTGGCCGAGGCGCTCCAGACGATGCAGGACCGGGTACAGCATCCCGTCCGACCACGCCATGCGCCCGCCGGACAGTTCCTGCACCCGCTTGATGATGGCGTAGCCGTAGCTGTCGCCCTCGGCGAGGATCGCCAGGACGATCGGCGTCGAGGAGGCGGCCATCAGGTCCTTGTTGATGTCCATCGGTTCACGTGCCTCGGGCTTGCGGGCGGGGTCGCCGGATACCTCGCAACACTATACATTGAAGTTCTATGTAAGTCAACCCGCGGCAGCCGAGGTCGTGGCCGAGGTCGTCCGGCCGGTGACGAAGCGGGCGAAGTGCTGTATCATCAAGCCATCACCGAGACCCTCCCCCGAGGTACCTGATGTCCGTTGACCAGAATTCACCACCGATCCTCGTGATCCGCGGCGTCGGCCAGTTCGGCTGGAACGTCGAGGTCGCGCTGCTCGATCCCAGCGGCGACCAGCGCCTGCTCGAACGGCGCGACTCCCCCCGCGAGGGTGACGACCTCGCCGTGCTCGTGGCCGAACTCGCCACATCCGGCGCGCGGTTCCGCCACGTGATCGTCGATCTTGAGCGCGTCAGCTGGCTGAACTCCACCGGCCTCGGCTGGCTGGTGGGCCTGGTGCGCCAGCGCAAGGATCATGGCGACCGCGTGGCGCTCGCCGGGGTCAACGACCGCATCGCCCAGCTCCTGCAGGTCACGTCGCTGGACCTGGTGCTGCCGAGCTACGGATCGGTGGCCGAGGCGGCGGACGCCCTGCGCGCCGGCTCTGAGCGGTGACGGCATCATGAACGGCCAGCCCATCGACGACCTGCCGCTGATGCCGCGACCAGCGGCCCCCGCCGGCGCCCCCACGGTCCACATCGAGACCTACGGCTGCCAGATGAACGTCTACGACAGCGCCGCCATCACCGCCCTGCTCGGACGCGACGGCTTCGGCGCGAGCGACGACCCGCTGACCGCCGACGTGGTCCTCATCAACACCTGCTCGGTGCGCGACCACGCCGAGCACAAGGTGCTCAGCCGCGTCGGCGAGCTGCGCCGAGACCGCGCCGAGGCCGGCCACCCGCCGGCCGTGATGGGCATCATCGGCTGCATGGCCGAACGCCTGGGCAAGGCGCTGACCGGCGAGCGCCAGAGGCTCGACCTGGTGGTCGGCGTCGACAGCTACGAATCGCTGCCGGGGTTGCTCACCGACAAGCTCGCCGCCACCGGCGGCGCCCGGCCCGCCGTGGTCACCGGCCACCGCGACGACGTGCACTACGTGGCCCCGCCGCAGCTCTACCCCCAGAACGGCAGCCACCTGGTCACCATCCACAAGGGCTGCGACTACCGCTGCACGTACTGCATCGTGCCTTACACCCGCGGACCGCAACGCGAGAAGGCGCCGGCGGCCATCCTCGACGAGGTGCGCGCCATCGTCGCCGCCGGCGGCCAGGAAGTCACGCTGCTAGGCCAGAACGTGACCGCGTACCGCTGGCGCGACGAACTCGACTTCGCCGGCCTTCTGCAGCAGGTCGCGCGCATCGACGGCCTCTTGCGCATCCGGTTCCTGACCGGCCACCCCCGCGACATGCGCGAACACCTGATGGACGTGATCGGCGCCGAGCCGAAGGTGTGCCCCAGCCTGCACGTGCCGGTGCAGAGCGGCAGCGACGCCGTGCTGCGTCGCATGAAGCGCCTCTACACGCGCGCCGACTATCTGCGCATGGTCGACCACGCGCGGCGCGTGATCCCCGACGTGACCATCAGCGCCGACGTCATCGTGGGGTTCCCGGGCGAGACCGAGGACGACTTCACGCAGACCCTGTCGCTGGTGCGCGAGGTCGGTTTCGACTCGCTCTTCTGCTACACCTACAGCGAGCGCCCCGGCGCGGCCGCCGTGCGCCTGGGCGACGACGTGCCCGAACCGACCAAGAAGCGCCGCCTGGCCGAGGTGATGGCGGTGCAAGACGAGGTGTGGCGAGCGATCGCCGCGGCGCAGGTCGGCCAGGTGTGGACCGCGGTGGCGGAGGAGCCGGCGCGCCGGCCCGAAGGCGCCTGGAGGCTGCGCACGGCCAACAACCGGAAGGTGCTGGCGCCGGTCCAAGGGGCGGTGGCCGGCGGCACCTATCGGGTGCGGGTCGAGGGCGTGCTGAACACGGGGTTCCTCGGGGTGGTGGTTTGACGGTGGGATGATGATGGCGGGGTGCCTGCTGCCCGCCGACCCTCGATGATCCCGATCGGGAAAACAACTCCCGTCCACACGGACTTCTCTGTATTCTTTTCCCGTACGGGACAATTTTCGCTCTACAGTACGATCAACGGCCAGCTTTCCGGAGCTCTCTCGGCGCCAGGCGATGAAGATCGGCGGCGAGTCGCGCCGCGAGCGTGTCGCAGCGCGGCACTGGCAGCGGTTCGCCGAAGCGTCGAACCTGCGACCGGCCTAACTGCGCCAAGAGGGGCTCGCGCTGAAACGCGGGGTAACGTCGATATTTCGTACGCGAGCAGCGCGCTCAGACAATTGGTCGTGCCCCTGAAGAACCCACGCAGATTCGGGTCCCGGCTCGTGCCATCTCGCGGCGACCGGGTTGCAATTCGGCACCGGCGGCGGTGCGGCAAGCCCGCTGGCGCTCACTCGCCCGCAGCGCCGCGGCGACCGCCGCGAAGATCGGCTCGTTGCTGATCTGCGCGCCCACGGCCCGCTGCATCCAGTGCTGCGGGGTCAATCGGCCCAATGAATAGATGCGCACGACTTCCCGGGCGAAATCCTTGTCCGCGATGTGGTCCTCGAGCTGGAACATGATCAGCCGGCCGTACGGGTAGTTCATCAGGTAGAGCGGCGACTGGATCATGTGCGAATAGATCGCCAGCAACGGGATGTCCCGCGCGCCGAACACGTCGGCGTAGTACTCGTTCCACACCTGCCTGGCGATGCCGATCACGGCCTCCTTGAGCTGGCCGGCCGTGGCGTCGGGGTTGGCGTACAGCCATTGCCAGACCGCCATGTCGATGAGCGACACGCCCATCATCTCGTAGTTGTCCCAGAAGATGTCCAGCGCCGTCAGGTGGTCCCGCAGCGGATCGGTCTGACCGAATCCCAGCAACTGCAGGTCGCGCTTCTGGAACATGAAGGCCAGCGCCTCGGTGAAGGCCGTGTTGGGGATGCCGCTCATGAAATAGCTGTCGACCAGGTGCAGGCTGATCGTCTGCTCCACGTTGTGGCCGAACTCGTGCACGGCGATGTTGTAGCCCTTGTAGTCCATGCCATCGGGGCCGATGCGCGTGCGCAGGTGCGAGGGCTTCGAGCGCATGGACGCGCGCATGGCGTGGCCGGACCCGCGCGCCGCGTCGACCTCGATGCGCTCGGACAGGAACTGCGCCGTCGGGACGTCGAAACCCAGGTCGCGCAGCTGGCGATCCAGGTCGGCGTTCAGGGCCGCGGCATTGGGGTAACGGCGTCTGGTGATCCTGTCCAACTCGTCCTCGGCGAGCCCCTCCCGACCCAGGAACCCGTTGTACCACAGGTCGAACGGTTGCAGCTCGCGGCCAAGGCGCCGGCTGATCAAGCGGCCGACATCGCGCAAGAGCGGCGACGCGGCGTACTCGCGGAACAGCGCCGAGACCTCTTCGTACGGGATCTCCATGCTGCTCTCGAAGCGCCGCTCGAGGTAGGTGTCGAGGCCCGGATGGTAGGGGTCGAGGCTGCGCATGGCGTGGAAGTTGTCCAGCAGGACCTGGTAGCGCCGCGTGTCCTCCGGGTTGGCCTCGACGCGGCGACCGTCGGCGAAGACCTCGTTGGCGAACGGGTTCCAGGTACAGGTCGGGTCGTTGATGACCTCGAGCGGGATGCTCTGGTCGATGATGCGCAGCATGACCTGGTAGAGCATCTGCTGGCGCGGCAGGCCGTCGGGCCGATCGTAGTTCGCCTTGATCTCGTCGCGCACGTTCCAGTGCGCGAGCAGGCGCAGGTCGGACGGGAAGTACGTGCGCCCCTCGCCGTCGACCAGTCGGCCGGCGTGGATGTTGTACTCGGAGATGTAGAGCCGCCCCGCGCTGTAGACCGCGTGGTTCTGCTGCAGGACGTGCGCAGGCACCCGCGCCTCGAAGAGATCGCCGAGGCGGGCGTAGCTCCACTCGCGGTCGTCCCAGCCCGCCCCCCGCTCGTTCTTCTCCTGCAGCGAGTAACGGGGGAAGTTGAGCACGACGATGAAGGCGAGCTTGTTGGCGAAGAGGTCGTCCTGGACGTGAGCGCCCGGGTTGTAGGCGCCGAACAGGCGGTCGATGGCGTGCAGCGGACCGCGGTCCTCGTGGATCTGGCGGTTCAACTCGACGCCGATGCGGCCCAGATAGCCATGAAGGTGCTCGAAGTAGTGGGCGAAACGGCCGAAGACCAGCTCGAGCTCGTCCGGGTCGGCGATGAAGTGCTCGCGGCAGAACCCTGCGAATGCGGCCCGGTCACCATCGTCCGCGCGCCAGAGTTCCGCCGCCCGACGCACCCCGCGTTCGATGCGGAAGGCCGACGCATCGCCGTGGCGGCCGGTCAGTTCGGTGATGACCAGGTTGATCGTGGCGTCGTCGATGGGGCTGGTGTCGACCGGGTGGTCGCCGGGCCCGCCGCAGGCGGTCAGCAGCATGATGATCGGCAGGACGTAGAACGTTCGCTTCATGGCAGACTCCCGAGGCTGGGTTCGCCGAACGTCTACGACCGACGTTCAGCCGAGGATCACGATCAGCAAGCGCCACATCAGGTCGAACAGGGGCCTGAGCGCTCCGAGCCAGAGCAGACCGAAGATGATGATGAACCCGAACCGCTCGACCGCCAGGTACCGCACCGCCAGGTGCGGGGGCAACAGGGCCGCGACGATGCGCGAGCCGTCCAGCGGCGGGATCGGGATCAGGTTGAAGAATCCCAGGAAGAGGTTGATCGCCGCGCCGGAGACCGCCAGGTAGACGACCCAGGTCGGTAAGGCGCCGGCCACCGCCACCCGGAAGAGCACCACGTACACGGCGAGCTGCAGGAAGTTGGCGACCGGTCCGGCTAGCGCGGCGATGGCGAATCCGCGCAGCGGATCACGGAACCGCCTGATGTCGATCGGCACCGGCTTGGCCCAGCCGAGGATGAACGGCGAGCCGGATAGCATGAGGAAGCCGGGGATCACGAGGCTGCCGAAGAGGTCGAGGTGCGGCAGGGGGTTGAGCGTCAGGCGGCCCTGGTCGCGCGCCGTCGGGTCGCCGAGGCGGTTGGCGACCCAGCCGTGGGCCACCTCGTGCAGGATGATCGCCATCAGCAGGGTGCCGATACGGATCGCGATCGCCGTGGGCGTCGCCACCCCCGCGATCCCCGGCGAGGCCGCTGCCGACAGCAGGCCGGCGGCCAGCAGGCTGGTTGTCGTGGCTTTCAGGTGTGTCGGCTGATGCATGCTGGGCACGGTGTCCTGGCTGGCTCTCTGGTTGTTCGGCACCGTTGTGGCGCGAAGAGATAGCGTACGCCGCCAGCGATGAGTTGTCCAGAAGACCCCGGGACGATCGGTGTACCGACGCGAGGGAAATCGGCCAGGGTAGCTCACCCGTTCCCGAACAACCGCCCCCGCTCCGCGAGCGCCGCGAGCGGCACCGCCTCCACCCGTTCGTCCAGCGCGTACCGCCGAGTGCCGGGATAGATCAAGGCTACACGCTCGAGGCCCAGGTCGCTCATCGCGATCCTGATCGACGGCGTCAGCTTCGGCGCGTCGGCCCGCTTGCACTCCACGCCCAGCAAACGGTCACCGAGCCGCAGGATCAGGTCGATCTCCGCGCCCTGGTGCGTGGCCCAGAACCAGGCTTCGTCGTGCGGTTCCGCCGCGAGGACCTGTTCGATGACGAAGCCCTCCCATGACGCGCCGACCTTGGGGTGTTCGAGCAGCGCCTTCTCACTCTCGAGGCCAAGTAGCTGGTGCAAGAGGCCGCTGTCTCGCACGTAGACCTTGGGCGACTTGACCTGACGCTTCTTGAGGTTGGCGTGCCAGGGCTGCAGCTGGCGCACGACCAGCGCGTCGGTCAGTAGATCGAGGTAGCGGCGCACGGTCGGGCCGCTTACGCCCAGGGAGCGGGCAGGCTCGGCACCGTTCCAGATCTGGCCGTGGTAGTGCGCCACCATCGCCCAGAACCGGCGCAGTGCCTCGGACGGTACGCGCACCCCCCATTGCGGAAGGTCACGTTCGAGGAGGGTCTGCATGAATTGCCGGCGCCAGGCAACGCTGTCGGCTTCCGATCGCGCCAGGTAAGCGCGCGGGAAGGCGCCACGCCGCCAGAGTGTGTTCGCGTTGTCGGCGCCAATATCGGCGAGCGTGAAGCCGCCGATGGCGATGGACTCCACCCGGCCGGCCAGGGACTCCGAACTCTGCCGCAGCAGGTTGCCTGACGCGCTGCCCAGGATCAGGAAGCGTGTGTCGCGAGCAGACCGGTCCGCCAGGACACGCAGCACCGGGAAAAGGTCGGGACGACGCTGGATCTCGTCGATCACGACCAGACCCTCAAGGGGGCTCATCGCAGTCATTGGTTCATCGAGCCGCGCCAGGCTCACCGGGTCCTCGAGGTCGAAGTAGCCGGGGGAATCCTCGGATAACAGCTTGCGAGCAAGGGTCGTCTTGCCGCTCTGGCGGGGACCCGTGAGGACCACGATCGGGTGGCGGCCGAGGGCCGTCTCGATGGCTGTCAGGAGGTGTTGGCGGGGGACGAGCATGAGCCAAGTATACCATGATATATGTAAATGTCTATTTCGTTTTTCACGCTCATTAGCAAAGAATAGCCGCCACGACAAAGCAGGACGGCCAACCCTGAGGTCGACCGTCCTGCCCACCGCTCCGCTACTCGATGCTCACTCCACCAGCATCAACCGGTGCGTCGCCTGCTCGCTGCCGGCCCGCAAACGAGCCATGTACATGCCGGAAGCCACCTTGCGGCCCCCGTCGTCCGTCCCGTTCCACGTGAACGAGTGCGACCCCGCCGGCAGCGACGTCGTCGACAACGTCCGCACCCGGCGGCCCGCCACGTCGAACACCTCGAGCACCACCAGGTCGGTCGACCGCGGCAGGTCGAATCGCAAGGTCACCTGCGGGTTGAACGGGTTCGGCGACGGCGCGTGCATCACCAGGTGCGTCGGCAAGGCCTGCGGCGCGTCGGTCGCCCCGCCGGGGATCACCGTCAGGGTCGCCGCGTTGCTGTTGGTCGTCCCGCAGACCTTGATCACCCGGCAGCGGTACGACCCCTCCTGGCTCGGCTGCGCGTTGATCACCGTCAGGGTGCTGGTGGTCGCGCCGGAGTACTGGCCGGCGGCGTTGAACACCGTCTGCCAGACGCCGTTGTTCAGCCGCTGCCACTGGTACTCCGCCGCCCCCGCGCCGCCGGCGGCGACCGTGAACTGGGCGTCCTGGCCCTGGTCCACCGTCACGCTTGTCGGCTGCTGGGAGATCCCCGGCGAGCAGGCCGCGTCCCACGACTCGAGCGCCTCGCGGATCTGCTCGCGCAGGAGTTCCTCGAGCGCCGGGTACGCGACTTTCGCGCCCGGATCGGCACCGCCGTGCACGAAGGTGGCGAGCCCGTAGTCGCGACGGGCGATGACCCAGTTGCCGGCGATGTTGACCTTGTACGGCACGCTGGCCCAGCCCGCGGCCGAGCGCCAGAAGACGTTGTCACACCCGTAGGCGCCGCCCTTGGTGACGAAACGGAACTCGTTGCGGAAGGCCGTGATCTCGGCCGACGTGAGGTTCGTGGCGGCTGCCTCCTGGTTGATCACCTGGGTGAGCGTGTAGAACAGCGTCTCGGGGGTGTTGCTGAAGCCGTCGTTCTCGACGCTGAGCATCAGGTCGAAGAGCTGGTCGCGCCAGGTCGCGTTGAAATGGGTGCCGTTGCCGATCTGCTCGTAGAAGCGCGCGGCCTGGTTGGCGGTCATCGTGTTGAACGGGTTGCCGCACAGGCATCCCAGAGTGTGGTTGATGCGGATGCTGCCGAGGCCCGCCGAGTTGGTCATGAAATTGTTCAAGGTCGTGCGACCGTACAGCTCCTCGATCGTGCGCGTTCGGCCGTTGTGCGAGCTGCGCAGCATGCTGCGGATGGTCGTCGACAGCGGCTCGTCGCCGGAGCTGCAGGAATACGCATCATCGGGGCACACGTTGTTCCAGTAATCGGTCGTGCATCGGTTCGGCACGAAGATCAGACCGTCCAGGCTGCTCAGCCCCAGCGAGCACTGCCGGATCGCGAACGCTCCGTGCACGATTTTCATCGTGCTGGCGGGCTCGAACTCGAAGTGCTCGTTGATCGCCGCGATCATGTCGCCGTTGGAACGCTTGAGCGCGAAGCCGTAGGTGCCGGTCGTGACCTGGGCGGCCATGTAGTCACGCATGCGGCGCGACTGCGGGTTGGCGTTGTCCACCATGCTGACGGCGAAGCGCGTCGCGCCCGTGGCCGTCGTGTAA
>CAZVWL010000126.1:0-8860 GCA_964630845.1 uncultured Fibrobacteraceae bacterium | reverse complement strand
ATCGCCGCGATCGGCGGCTTCGCGCTCGGCGGCGGTCTCGAACTGGCCCTGGCCTGCACCGTGCGCTGGGCGGCCGCCGGCGCCAAGCTCGGGCTGCCCGAGGTCGGCCTCGGCCTGATCCCCGGGTTCGGCGGCACGCAGCGGTTGCCGCGGCTGATCGGCCGCGGCCGGGCCCTGGAGATGATCCTCGGCGGCGGCCCGATCACGGCCGAGCAGGCCATGGCGCTCGGACTGGTGACGCGCGTGCTCGCGCGTGAGGAGCTACTGCCCGAGGCGCAGGACTTCGCGGCCAGGCTGGCGGCCCGTCCGGCGGTCGCCGTGCGCGCGGCGCTCAAGGCGGTCAACGAGGGCGCCGGCATGACGCCCGACCTCTCCGTGCGCCTGGAAGCGGCGCTGTTCGGCGTGACCGCGGCCAGCGCCGACGCCGGCGAGGGTTGCGCAGCGTTCCTCGCCAAGCGCGAGCCGGTGTTCCAGCACCGCTGAGCCGCCGGCCCGGCCGACACCGACCGTCACCCCGCGCCTGGGGGCTGTTCCGTGCGGAACAGCCCCCCAACTTTCGTTTTCCCCGGCCACCTCCGTTGACTATGTTTGTCCCGCAGCCGCTACTACTTCCTACCGCGCGAGGTGGTCCATGACGACAGAATTCCCGTACATGGAAGTCGATGCCGAGCTCTGCAAGGGGTGCCAGCTCTGCCTGGACGTCTGCCCCAAGAGCGTGATCGCCATCAGCGACAAGCTGAACAGCTACAGCTACCACCCGGCCTACTACGTCGGCGAGGGCTGCACCGGCTGCGGCCTCTGTTTCTACGCCTGCCCCGAGCCGGGCGCCATCCGGGTCGTCAAACCTTAGGACGGGGGTCCTTCACCATGGCCAGACAGTTCATGAAGGGGAACGACGCGATCATCCTGGGGGCGCTGGCCGCCGGTTGCCGTGCCTACTACGGCTACCCGATCACGCCCGCCAGCGAGATCGCCCACGCCGCCAGCCTGCACTTCCCGGCCCTCGGCGGGGTCTTCATCCAGGCCGAGAGCGAGGTGGCCGCGATCAACATGGTCTACGGCACGGCGGGCATGGGGATCCGCTCGATGACGGCCTCGTCGTCGCCCGGTTTCAGCCTCAAGCAGGAAGGCCTCAGCTACATCGCCGGCGCCGAGCTGCCGTGCGTCGTGGTCAACATCGTGCGCGGCGGACCGGGCCTGGGCAACATCGCGCCCGAGCAGGCCGACTATTTCCAGATCACCAAGGGCGGCGGCCACGGCAACTACCGCCTGATCTCTCTGGCGCCCAACAGCGCCCAGGAGATGTGCGACCTCACCATGCTCGCGTTCGACCTCGCCGACCGCTACCGCAACCCGTCCTGCATCATGGCCGACGGCATCACCGGACAGATGATGGAGGTCGTCGACATCCCCGAGCCCAAGGCGCTGCCGGTCGACCATACCTCGTGGTGCGTGCGCGGCGACGCCGAGACGCGCCGCAACCTGGTCAGCTCGATCTTCCTGGAGCCCGAGGGACTGGAGCAGCACAACCTGAAGCTCGACGCCAAGTACCGCGAGATCGCGGCCAAGGAGGTGCGGTTCGAGGAGTACCGCACCGACGACGCCGAGCTGATCATCGTCGCCTACGGCGTGACCAGCCGCATCTGCTACACGGTCGTCGACCAGGCCCGCGAGCAGGGCCACAAGCTGGGCCTGCTGCGGCCCATCACGATCTGGCCGTTCCCGAGCCAGGCCGTCGCCGCCGCCGCGCAGAAGGCCAAGCAGCTGCTGGTGGTCGAGCTGTCGACCGGCCAGATGATCGAGGACGTGCAGCTCGCCGTGCTCGGCCGCTGCCCGATCCACTTCTACGGGCGTTGCGGCGGCATGGTGCCGAGCAGCAAGGAGATCCTCGCCGAGTGCGAACGGATCCTGGCGGGAGGTAAGAACTGATGGCCAAGGTCTTCGAGAAGCCTGCCGCCTTCTACGGCGAGTTCGAGCGCAAGACCGCCGGGCACAAGGAGACGACGCACTACTGCCCCGGCTGCGGCCACGGCAACGTGCACAAGATGATCGCCGAGGCGCTCGAGGACCTCGGCGTGGCCGAACGCTCGGTCTTCGTCAGCCCCGTCGGTTGCTCGGTCTTCGGCTACTACTACTTCAACTGCGGCAACTACCAGTCGGCCCACGGACGCGCCGCCGCCGTCGCCACCGGCATCAAGCGGGCCAACCCGGGCAGCATCGTGATGAGCTACCAGGGCGACGGCGACCTCGCCGCCATCGGCACCGCCGAGACCATCCACGCCGCCAACCGCGGCGAGAACATCACCGTCTTCTTCATCAACAACGCGATCTACGGCATGACCGGCGGCCAGATGGCCCCGACCACCATGATCGGCCAGCGCACGACCACCACGCCGCGCGGCCGCAGCTCGGTGGACCACGGCAACCCCATCCGCATGTGCGAGATGCTCGCCACGCTGCCGGCGCCCACGTTCATCACCCGCGTCGGCCTCGGCAACAGCAAGCAGATCATGCAGGCGCGCAAGGCCATCCGCAAGGCGCTGCAGCTGCAGATCGAGGGCCGGGGCTACAGCTTCGTCGAGATCCTCGCGCCGTGCCCGACCGGCTGGAAGATGGAGCCCCCCGAGGCCCGCGACCATCTGACGAAGGTCATGGAGGACATCTTCCCGCTCGGCGTCTACAAGGACGTGGGTGAGGACGTCGAGCCGGGCGCGTGGGATCGCGTCAGCAAGCCGTTCGAGATCCCCGTGCGGCACGAGTACCTGCAGGCCATGCAGACCCCGCTGTCGCTCGATCCCGTCCCGTTGCCGCAGGACCTCGCCTGCCGCTTCGCCGGCTTCGGCGGCCAGGGCATCCTGACGCTGGGCCTGCTGCTCGCGCAGGTGGGCATGAAGGCCGGCCACCAGGTGAGCTGGATCCCGGCCTACGGTCCGGAGATGCGCGGCGGCACCGCCAACTGCTCGGTCAACATCTGCAAGGGCCGCATCGGCGCGCCGACCGTCGATCATCCCAACGTGATGGTCGTGATGAACCAGCCGTCGCTGGAGATGTTCGAGGCCGAAGTCGTCGACGGCGGCTGGCTCTTCGTCGACAGCGGCATCTGCACCGGCAAGCCCGACGCCGAGCGCCTGAAGGTCTACAACCTGCCGGCGACCGAGATGGCCGACAAGGTGGGCACGCCGAAGGTGGCCAACGTGGTGATGCTGGGCGCGGTGTGCGCGGCGACCGGCGTCTTCGGCGCCGATTACGTGAAGGACACGTTGAAGGTCATCATCAAGCGCAAGGACCTGCTCGAGACGAACCTGCTGGCCTTCGACGCCGGCTGGCAATTCGTCAAGCAGCAGGGCTAGAAACGCAGGTTGACCGCCGTGGCGACGAAGCTGATCCGTCGCCCCGGCGTCACCTGCTCGAGGTAGTCGCCCGGCACGAACGTGACCGCCTCGATCTGCACCGACGCGTGCGGGGACACCTGTCGCGCGAGCACCAACTCGGGCATCCAGCCGGTCAGCCGGCCGGGCGCCGCGGGCAAGAACGGCCGGCCCGGCATGGCGTAGAGGCCATCGTCGCGCGCCGGCCGTGCCCATCCATAGCCACCGGTCTGCAGCGCCCAGCCGTGGGTCACGCGCCATCGCATCCAGGCGCGCAGCAACGCCAGGTTCCCGTAGCCGATCTCGTGCCCGCCGCCGATGAACGCCCCGGTGCCGCTAGGGGGGCGGAACGTCCCCAGCGTCGCATCGCCCGGATCATGGTCGCCCGAATGCCAGGTCGCTTGCAGGCCGGCCTCGGCCAGCCGGCGCGCCGGCCACCGGCGGACCACCTGGCCGGCGGCGCCCCAGGCGGCGATGTCGAGCCGCTGGTGATCCTCCGGCGAGAAGGTGCCCCATTGCGCGACGACCTCGAGGTCGGCCACGACGCCCGGGCGGCCGAGGTGCCAGCGCGCGCCCAGGCTGCGGCGCCGCTCGGGGCCCGCGAGCCGACCCGGCTGGTCGGCGCCCAGCTCGAACCCCTGGCGCGGCCGGTCCGTGCCGATCACGTAGAGGTCCAGACCGTGGCCGTGGCCGAGCGCGCGGTGGTGATGGACGCCGAACAGGCGGCGGTCGTCGAGCCGGTCGCTCGCCGGCCCGTGCAGCGGATGCCGCACGTCCCAGGTCCAGAAGAGATCGGTGCTGACCCCGCCGCGCCGCCAGCGCAGCAACCCGCCGTCGTGGCTCTGCCGCACGTTGGGCCGTCCCCGGAAGCTGAGCAGGCGGCCGGCGCCGAAGAGAAGCTCCATGCGGCCGGCGCGCAGCTCGAACCGGTCGCCGGCTACCGCGCCCGTCGCCAGCTCGAGGAACCCGGCGTTCAGGTAGAAGGTGGCCGTGTCGTTGGGTCGCGGGGGGCCGTCGCGACCGGTCTGGTGGGAGCTGCCGACCTGGGCGAACACCCGCAGCGGCGATCCCCAGCGCAGGTCGGCGTGGGCGAGGCTGCGCACCAGCAGGCTGCCGCGCGAGCCGGGTCGGCCCAGGCCCCAGTCCTCGTCGTGGTAGAGTTCGTGCATCAGGCGCAGGTCGCCGCCGAAGGTCAGGTAACGGTCGGGCGCGCCCAGCGGTCGGTACTTGAGGGCGTCGAGCCGGCCGGTGCGCAGCGATGGGTCGGCCAGGGCGCCCCAGTCCTCGGCCTGGCGCACCGGCGCGTAGGCGGGGCGTTCGGCCGCGGCCGCGACACTCGGCGCGGTCATCACGGCAGCGATCAGGGCAGCCGTGACTGCCCGGAGCCGTGCGCGGGTGACGCCGGGGTGAAGAATCAGGTGGCTGGGCATGGGGTGGAAACCTCGGCAACGGGCTAGGAGTTCATGGTCCAGCGGCCATGGTACGTGCGTGTCGCCGGTCGTCAACCACGGATCAGGGCCGTCTTCGGCCCGCGCGACGAGGTGGCGACGGGCGGGGCGGCGGGCCAACGCCGCGCTTGACACCCGGACCGACCGCCGACAATCTACGGACTCCCCCGTCACCGGAGGCCTCGATGAGCCAGGACGACGCCACGACCCAGCCCGCGCCCGACCTGCCGGTCGTCCTGGTCGTGGACGACGAGCCCGAGCTCTGCCGCGCCCTCGGCAAGCTGCTCGCGCGTCATGGCTACAGCGTGCTGACCGCGGGCGATGGCGAGCAGGCCCTGGCCTTGCTACGCCAGCACGAGGTGCACCTCGTGCTGACCGACCTGGTGATGCCGCGCATGGGCGGCCTGGACCTGCTGAAGACCGGCCGCGTGCTGTCGCCGGGCACCGAGTTCGTCGTGATCACGGGCCACGGCACGATCGAGGCCGCGGTCGACGCCATGAAGCTCGGCGCCTACGACTTCGTCGAGAAGCCCTTCACCTCGGCCGTCACGCTCAAGACCGTCCACAAGGCGCTGGAAAAGCAGCGGTTGCAGGCCGAGAACCTCGAGCTCAGGCGGCGCCTCGAGGAGATCCAGGGGCGGCACGACATCATCGGCCGTAGCGACGTCATGCGACAGGTGGTCGAGACCGCCCGGCAGGTGGCGTCCAGCACGGCCACCGTGCTCTTGACCGGCGAGAGCGGGACGGGCAAGGAGGTCTTCGCCGACGCGATCCACCGCTGGAGCGAGCGCGAGCGCCGCCCCCTGGTCAAGGTGAGCTGCGCGGCGCTGCCGGAGGCCCTGCTCGAGGCCGAGCTGTTCGGCTACGAACCGGGCGCCTTCACCGGCGCCGTGGGCCGACGGACGGGCCGCTTCGAGGCGGCCGACGGCGGCACCTTGCTGCTGGACGAGGTCGGCGAGATGAGCCCGACCACGCAGGTCAAGCTCCTGCGGGTCCTGCAGGAGGGCACCTTCGAGCGGCTCGGCAGCAGCGAGACCCGCGGCGTGGACGTCCGGCTGATCGCGGCGACGAACATCGACCTGGCCGCCCGGGTCAAGGCCGGGCAGTTCCGCGAGGACCTCTTCTACCGGTTGAACGTGATCAACATCGAGCTGCCGCCGCTGCGCCAGCGCGGCGAGGACGTCATCCTGCTGGCGAATTACTTCCTGCAGGTCTTCAACCGCAAGAACCGGAAGGAGCTCGCCGGGTTCACCCGCCCGGCGGCCGAGGCGCTGCATCGGTACTCCTGGCCCGGCAACGTGCGCGAGCTCGAGAACTGCATCGAACGTTGCGTGGTGCTCAGCAAGGGGCCCCTGGTCGACGCGGACGTGCTGCCGCCGTCGGTCCTGGCCGGCCGCTCGCGCTATGAGCAGGTCATCATCCCGGTGGGCACGCCGCTGCGCCAGGCCGAGGACCAGCTCATCGAGGCCACGCTGCGCAGCGCCGGCGGCGACAAGGAGACGGCGGCGCGCATCCTGGGCATCACCGCCAGGACGATCTACCGCCGGCTGCCGAAATGACCTGTTCGGCGCGCGCTTGACCCCCTGCGGCGGTCGGGCTACATTGGTCGCCTGCCATGGCGCACGCGCCGCCGCCAGTTTTTCGTCGGGTCCGGGCCTGCTCGGACCGTTTTTTGCGAGAGTGGCGGAACCGGTAGACGCGCAGGGTTTAGGTCTCTGTGGGGCAACCCGTGGGGGTTCGAGTCCCCCCTCTCGCACCAGTTTTTTTGGTCCGGACGCCCGGCGGCGTCTGTGCCTCGAGGTGGCAACGCCATGTCCGAAGCCAAGATGCCTCCGTTCCAGGTCACGCTGGAGGCGCCCGATCCTTGCCGGCGCGTCCTGAAAGTCCTGGTCCCCCGCCAGGAGTTCGACCGCCAGTACCAGCAGCGGTTGACCGCGGCGGTGCGCGACCACCAGCGGCCGGGGTTCCGCAAGGGCAAGACCCCACGCACCATCGTCGAGAAGGAACTCGGCGGCCGCCTGCGCGTCGACACCTTCGAGGCGCTCGTCTCCCAGGCCTACCGCGCGGCGATCATCGAGCATCGCCTGTACCCGCTCGCCGAGCCGGGCCTCGAGAACCTGGTCTTCGAGGACGGCCAGGACCTCTCGTTCGATCTCGAGGTCGAGGTCCGGCCCGACGTGACGGCCAGCCACTACGAGGGGCTGCCGGTCGTCGAGCGCCGGGTCGAAGTTTCCGGAGCGCAGATCGACGAGGTGCTCGACCGCCTGCGCGAGAACCGGGCCGTCTACGAGCCGGTCGACCGTCCGGCCGCCGACGGCGACCGCGTCGTGCTCGATCTGGTGCCCCTGGCCGCCGACGGCACCCCCGAGGAGGATCGCCGGGCGGCCGGCCAGCGCGTCACCGTCGGCGCCGAGCAGAACCTGCCGGCGTTCAACGAGGCCCTGCCCGGCGTCGTGGCGGGCGACCGGCGCGACCTCTCCGTCCCCTACCCTGAGGACTACCCCAACGGCGACCTCGCCGGCCGCACCGTGGCCTTCCGGCTGGAGATCGGCGCGGTGGAGTCCAGGATCCTGCCCGAACTCGACGACGCGTTCGCCGCCCAACTCGAGCCCGGCCAGACGCTCCTCGAACTGCGCGGACGCATCCGGGAGGGCCTCGAGGCCGAGGCGCGGCGCCGCCTGGCCGAAGACCTCGACGAACAGGTGCTCGAGCAGCTGATCGCCGCCAACGAGGTGCCGGTCCCGCCGACCATGATCGCGTCGATGCTGCAGACCGGGCTCGAGGACCTGCACCGGCGCCGCCAGCACTCCGGCGGCCAGACGTCCGCCGAGGAAGACGCCATGT
The DNA here is from genome assembly GCA_964630845.1 of uncultured Fibrobacteraceae bacterium. Lineage (GTDB taxonomy): Bacteria > Krumholzibacteriota > Krumholzibacteriia > LZORAL124-64-63 > LZORAL124-64-63 > Glo-17. Next base: position 1,200 of record CAZVWL010000126.1, on the reverse strand, counting down.
ACCGCGAGGCCGCCCGGCCGATCGCCGAGCGCCAGATCAAGGGCATGTTCCTGCTCGAGGCCGTGCGCCGGCAGGAGTCGATCGAGGTCGGCGACGAGGAGGTCGAGGCCCGGATCGAGGCCATCGCCGCCGAGCACGGGTTCGACCTCGCCAAGTACCGGGCCTACCTGGAGCAAGGCGAGGAGAAGGACCGCATCCGGCAGGCGGTCATCGAGCGCAAGGTCTATGATTTCCTGCTCTCGCGGGCCAGGGTGACCCGTGAGGAAAGCCCGGCGGCGGAGCAAGAACAGGGCTGACCGCGCCGGCTCGGTCGGTTAGGATGGATCCTGGGCGGGATCGGGAACCCGGCCGCCCGCAACCGTGTATCGGAACCCAACGGAGCGCCCTGGCGCGGCGAAGGAGTGGCCATGCTGATTCCGATGGTGGTGGAGCAGACGGGGCACGGCGAGCGCGGTTACGACATCTATTCGCGCCTGCTCAAGGATCGGATCATCTTCCTGGGTTCGCCGATCGACGACAACGTGGCCAACCTGGTCATCGCCCAGCTGCTGTACCTGCAGGCCGAGGATCCCGAGCGGGACATCTACCTGTACATCAACAGCCCGGGCGGCAGCGTGTCGGCCGGTCTTGCCGTGTACGACACGATGCAATACATTACGAATGATGTCGTTACGATCTGCATGGGCCAGGCCTCGAGCATGGGGGCGGTGCTGCTGGCGGCCGGCGCCAAGGGCAAGCGCTCGGCGCTCAAGAACAGCCGCGTGATGATCCATCAGCCGCTGGGCGGCAGCCAGGGCCAGGCCGCCATGATCGAGATCTATACCCGCGAGATCCTCAAGATCCGCGACAAGCTCTACGAGATCCTGGCCAAGCACACGGGCCAGCCGCAGAAGAAGATCGCCGAGGACAGCGACCGCGATTTCTTCATGTCGCCCGAGGAAGCCCTCGCGTACGGCCTGGTGGACAAGGTCATCGAGAGCCGCCAGGAGATCGAGACCAAGAAGAAGTAGACGTCCCTCAAGACGCGGCGTCGCCCCATGAGGCGGCGGTGCGGCGGGAGAGCCCATGAAGCGCCGGCAGAATGGCAGCCCCCAGATGATCAAGTGCTCGTTCTGCGCGCGGGGGCAGGAAGAGGTGGCGAAGCTCGTCGCCGGGCCGAACAGCGTCTACATCTGCAACGAATGCATCAAGCTCTGCAAC